>NZ_JAALXT010000007.1:0-300000 GCF_011634775.1 Thalassoroseus pseudoceratinae | reverse complement strand
GCGGCTACCCTAAATCAGAGACGATCTGCGTCAAAGCCGACGGCTCGAAAAAAGTTCTTTGGACGAATCGCCAGAAGTGCTATGAACAATCCCTGATGGCCCACGAAGGCCACGTCTACGCACTCACGGACAAAGGCATTGCGTATTGTTGGCGGGTGTCGGATGGTGAGGAACTTTGGCGCGAACGTCTCTCGGGGCCCGTTTCCGCGTCTCCGGTTTTGGTTGGCGATACGATTTACCAAGCCAACGAAAAGGGCGAGATGTTCATCTTCAAAGCGAACCCCGAACGGTACGAGGAAGTAGCCCGCGTGAGGCTCGGCGACGAATCTTTCGCCTCCCCCGCCGTCTGCGACAACCGGATGTACCTCCGCGTCGCTCACGACCAAGGCGGTCGCCGCCAGGAAGTTCTTTACTGCATCGGACAGTAACACCCCAATCAGCCTGCCGATGACAATGGCTTTACCGGAACTCGCCGTACAGGATCCTCGTTCGGGATCTCCGGATGCGGTGCGGACATCTTCGATCCGTTGACAACCAGAAGACTCGCCAGTCGGCCAACATGACGGCCATTCGTTGTGTTGTCCGCTCCGCTGGTTTTGCGTTTCTCTTTCTGTGGTCTATCGCAGAGAAAGAGGAACGCCATGCCGGACGAATTGCGGTTTACGGAGTGGTTCAATGCCTTTGAAGCGGTGTTGTGGATGGGGATTGCCGGAGTGATTCTTTGGCGGGGGGCGGAATTGACGTCACTGCCCCGCCGAACTCGGTGGGTGGGGGCGTCGTCGTTTTTCTGTTCGGGGTTTCGGACGTCATCGAGTTCTTCACCGGTGCCTGGTGGAAACCGCCTGCGCTCATCGTGTTCAAAGCCGTGTGCGTCACTGGCATCGTGTTCTGTGGGATGCAGTTACGAGGGCCGAAGTCCGCTGGCGAGTCGGATGACATGGAAAGTGGACATGCCGCGGAAGAAAGCTAGATTCACACTTCTGGATGGCTTCCAAGTTCTCCACTGGGCATGCGTGCTGATGTATCTGTTCGTAGTCGTCGTGGGGGTCATCGAAATGTGGACCGGTTGTGTCGAGTGCAGTCCCGCCTTGGTTAAACACGGTTTCAAGTTGGCGATGTCACCTCTGCTCGTCGCATTGGGATTCGGTTCATTTGTGGCGATCGGACTGTTATGCAACTTTTTGGATCGAATGGTACGGTCAATTCGACAGTGGTTCCAAAATCGTTGACACCTTCCGCTTTCCAGCGGGGTATACTCCGGGACGGCTGAGGAACTTTCTTTTTGGGCGTCGGAAAGACAACAAGCTCCGCGGCTTGGGGTTCATTGTGAGTGTGGACGATACCGTTCTGGTCGAGCGTTGCCTTCAAGGAAACGAGGAGGGATTGCGCTCATTGGTTCAGCGGTATCAGGGGGCCGTCTTTGGATTGTGTTTTCGGATGCTCGGACATCGCGAAGATGCGGAAGATGTCGCACAGGATGTGTTTGTGCGGATGTATCGAAGTTTACACCGCTGGGATGCGGCCAGGCCGTTTCGTCCGTGGCTGTTGACCATTGCGGCGAACCGTTGCCGAACGGCTTTGGAGAAACGTTCTCGCAGGCCAAGACCAACGGAAATTGTGGATCACATCCCGGAAGAATCGTCACCGCAGATGGAACTCGCCGAGGAACTACAACAGGCACTCAGCTTGTTACGTGAGGAATACCGGGAATGCGTGATTCTGTTTCATCACCAAGAACTGAGTTTGACCGAAGTGGCGGAGATCATGGGAAGTCCGCCGGGGACTGTGAAAACGTGGTTGCATCGGGCTCGCAAGGAGTTAGCCGACCATTTGCAACGACGGGGAGTGGCACCGCATGCCTGTCATGAATTGCCCTGAATTTCATTCCGCGTTGGATTGTCTCGTCGAGCAGCACACGCCGCTCGATCAGTTGACTGATGCGTTGTGTCAACACGCCGACGAATGTGCCGACTGCCGGAAATACTGGCAGATGCAAGTCATGCTGAACGGTGCGATTCACGAATGGCAAGCCGACACGCCCGAGGTCGATCTGACGGACTTGGTGCTTTCCAAAGTGGCGGAGGAAGCTGACTGGCAATCGCAATCGGCCGCCGTTGCAGCACCAGCGAGACCGCAGCGGAACGCTCGTCTGTTGTGGCCGATGGTAGCGTGTTTGTGCGTGGTGTGTGTGGGGATCGGTTGGATGCTCGCGAATTCGCACGAAACCGATTCGCTCCAAACGCCTCGGATCGTCGAGGAAACCGTGCCCTCGCCGACGGAAACCGAATCACCCGCAACGCAGCTCAAACCCCAACAGACAGAAACATCTCGACAAGAACTGGTCGCGGTGGTGGATGATGCGGGTTCGGCGTATCAGGCGTTGGTCAACGATACGACAGAAACGCTGGGCGACTTTAAACTGCTCGTCACCGCCTGGGTGCCCTCTTCATCGGCCGGTTCGGAAGCGACGGCGGTCGAGTTACCACCAGACGCGGCGGAGTCATCGTGGCTGGACGAGTTGCAAGATTTCGAGGGCGTGAAACAGGGGTTGGTGCCGGTCGGTCGGGATATCCGGAGACCGTGGGAATTCCTGCGAGATGCGTTGCCCTCCACGTCGAATCTCCTTTGATGACGTTCCTCTTTCGAGGCTGAAACCGATGATCCGTTCTTTGCACAATCGCATCGCTTCGTTCGCTCTGGGATTTGGTCTAATCGCTTCCGCGTTGGTCCACACCGCGTGGGCAGCGGAAGCGGACTTGCTGCGGTTGGTGCGTCCTGATGTCGGGTTGTGCATGACGGCTTCCGGTTGGCAGCCCAGCGTGAAGAAACCGAGTGTCTGGTTGGAACGGGTGAAGCAGTCGCCTTTGTATCAGGGTTGGCGATCGAGTCGGGACTATCAAAAGTTCCGCCGTTCGATCACGGCATTGGAAGGACGACTCGGACAACCGGCGTGGGGGTTCTTCAAAGATATGACTGCCGGTGGCGTTGCGGTGGCGGTGTATCCGCGACCGGAATCCGAACCGGTCAGTATTCTGCTTTTGCAAGCGAGCGATTCAGAGACGTTGAAAACCGCCGTCGATCTGTGGAACGAAATGGAACACGCGGTTCTCGAAACCGATCAGGTCGGCGATCTATCTTACGTTCAGCGAACAACATCGAAATCCGCGGATCAACAGGTCGTTCAGTATTACGCGCATCACGGGCGATTGTTCGTGCTAACGGACGACGAAACCACGTTGCGAACCACACTGCAAGCTAGTGCGAACGAGGGAGACGACAATCTCACTACGGCTGCTTGGTTCCAAACCGCGCAGGCGGCGTTGCCGGAAGATTGCCGAGTCAAAGCGTATTTTAATCCGCGTGCTTGGGATTCCGCCGTCCAATTGCCGGAGCATCCCAAGTTCGGTGAACGGCAGATTTTCAAACTCTGGCAACAGTGTGAATCCATCGCCCTTGGTCTGCGAGTTCAACGGGGTTTGTCGCTGGAAGGTGTGGCGTCGTTCTCGTCCGCATTGGCCGCGAAGTCGACCGACAACAACGAATCCGCATTCCGAGAACATCTGCCGGCGGACGCCTGGTTTGTTTACACGGGCAAAGTTGATCTGGCCGGTGGTGCTCGTTTTCTGCGATTGGAATTGCCCGAGAAAGATCGGCGGGAGTTCGATAATCTTCGGCAGATCGGTCGGGGATTTTTCTTAGGACACGATGTGCTCGACAACGTGCTACCGGCGTTGGGACCGCATTTCGGATGCTACATCACGCCGCGAGCCGATATGGAGGACGATGTTCCCCCGATCCACGGTGTTTTCGCGTTGGAATTTGAGCCGCAGGCGGATGCGAACGACAATGCCGTGCCCGTGCGAATGGCGATCGACCGAGGACTGCAAACCGGTTGGGGAGTCTTGGCGGCTCTCGTCGATACATCGGCCCGGCTGCGAATCGAAGATGAAATCAGTTGGATTGATTCCCTCGGTCCCTGGCAACCCGCGTTTTCCGTCACCGAGGATTTTCTCATCTTCGCGACCGATCCCGAATCTATTCAAAAATTCATCGCCGCGAAATCGCAAACCGATCCGCCGCAAGCTGTCGTCAAACTGCCTACGGGTCCATTGCCGGATCAGCACGTGCTCGTGAACCTGCACGGTGTGCGGTCGTTCTTGGCGGACCATGAAAACGTCTTCGTGCGACGCATCGCCGCGAATTCCCCATTGTCGGTCGAAGAAGTTGAACGCCGATTGCGTCGTGCAATCATGGCGTCCGAAGTTTTTGACTCGCTCTTCCTGACCATCGACCTCAAATCGGATCACGTCCGCATGACGGTCGGCGGCGCGGTGGATACCAAGTAAACGTGTTTCCCGACATTCTCAATTTCAACGCATGCCCGCGTCACGACCGGATTTTTTGTCGTGTTTGCGGCTGGCGAGAAGTGCGAAGCGTTCGTTGACTTCGAATTGGTTGGCGAAGACGGGATCGCTGAGGTAATCCGGTCGGCGACACCGTTGACAGCCGTGACTTTGCATGAAGACGAAGCCGTCTTTCGGATCGAGTTTCTGCAATTCTTCCGGATCGCGATTGAGGACCTCGCTCCATTCACGAGCCATCAAGTGGTTTGCCACACCGAAGGTCTGCAACACCGCAGAGTTGTTGATCACGGTTTGCCAATCGTCCGGGTACAAACTGCGAAGTTGACTGAGGTCTTGCCAGAACGACCAAATCTGCAACCCGTAGCCCCGCAGCAGTGTGATTGCCTGCTTCAACGCGGGGAGCGAACCAAGTTGGGCACACTCGTCGAGTAGGAACAACGTGCGTTGCTGTGGAATTTGCCGCCGACTGATGACAGCAGTGAGCAGTGTGCTCACCCACAACCGCAACAACGCCCGGTGACTATCGAGTTTTTCCGGCGGAATCACAATGTAAATGCTGATCGGTTTGCCATCGACGACATCTTGCAGATCGAAACTACTCGTGCCCAGCGTTTCGGACACTTCGTTGCTACCGAGAACCTTCACGTAAGTCGAAGCCGTCGATCGGACCGATGGCCGAGTCCGTTCCGACGGATGAGCCAAATACGCGACCATTTCGTCGCGGGCCATTTTGTTGGTGACTTCTTCTTTGTCGAGCATCACGGCGATGGCGTAGTCCATGTCGTCGTGATAGATGTAACTGCGGAGCTTGTTGAGCGTGCGTTCTTCCTTGGGAACGGCGGTGGCGATGTGGGCGATCAAACCGGCCATCAGTGCCGACGCGGAATCGCTCCAAAACGGATCGTCACGGAAGTGGTGCCCGACGCTCAGCAGACTGGCGAGCATTTCGGCATCGCAATCGAGGATGGACTTATCCAGATCGAAAATGTCCATCGGATTGAGCTGGTCACTTTTTTCCGTCACGATGTGAAACGGATCGAGCACCACCACACGTTGGCCAAGTTCGCGTCGTCGTCGGGCGGTGACTTGGTAGTTCTCGCCTTTGGGATCGACGGTAATCGTGGGGCCTTTGTAGTTCAGCAAGTTCGGAATGATCACCCCGCGACCCTTGCCCGCACCGGTGGGCGCAACGGTCATCAGGTGACTGTCGCCATCATAGAGAAAAGGGCGACTGGCGGACCGACGCATTCGTTTGGCCTGAGGAGCAAATCCGAAAGGCGACTGAACAGCATCTTCGGCATCCCAGCCGAGCAATAGTTCCGACTCATGCCCTTGGAGAGCGTGACTCTCCGTAGGCGTTCTGTCCGTCGTCATGCCATGATCTCCGAGGGAACCGTAGTTCGATCCCGAAAAAGTAGGGGGGCGTTCCATCCGCACCTTAATCGTACAAACCCAACAAGCGGGGGAAAGTCTCAAAAGGGGGCGATTCCGGATTCTGTGCAAGTTCATCCGATTCGCAAATCTGTAACGATCGAGCCGAATGAACCGGCAGAAACCGGTTTGAACCGCCACCAGTCGGTCTCCGGGTGTTCTCTCGGTGTCGTTTTGAACATTTTTGGAGAAGTTGGTGAACCGGGCTCGGTCGGTTTGCGTATCTGTGGATGCGAAGGAAGCGAGAGAAACATCTCCCAATTCTTTCCACACCGCGAGCCTTTGAAGAGATTTTTGTGTCGGATTGGAACAACGGATTTTCCATAACCTTATTGGTTGTCCATTGTTCGATCAGACATCGGTGACGCCAGACGCGACACCTCCCACACCACGGACGGCTATTTCATCGCAGGAGAAAGTCAAAAACCATGTTTTTCGACCAAGAAATGTGGGCCATTCTCGCAGTTTCCGCATTCATCGGAGCCGTCTTCTACGTGGGAGCCGCCATCCAAGTCGGCCTGATGCGTTCCCAAGAATCCGATTCCCCATGCGATACGCTGTCGTAGGCTGAGTTGGATCGGTGGACGTCTGCCGAAAACAAATACGGCATGCTGACCTCAATGTGCGAACATCGAATGCCACTGGCAATGAGTTGCCAGTGGCATTCGTGCACTGATTAACCGATCAATATCGATACGCGTGGTTGTCAAGTGGACGAATCCAAACGTTACGAAAGCGAACGGAATTGCCATGGTCTTGAAGAAACAACGGCCCTGTTGTCGTCGCTTTTTGCTTTTTCCAAATGGCTTTCAAATAGTCCGTGGTGCCCGAACGGTAAGGATGATAGACGCTGCGTGGCTCGCCAAAGCGAACCGCGTCTTGAACCTTCTGTCCGTTCAGCCAAGCAGTAATGGTTCCCTTTTCTGTGATTCTTCCATCTGAATCACGGCGAGGCGCGCGGTATCGGATATCGTAGACTTGCCAGACTCCGCGACCTCGTGCGGCATTGACCAACGGTTTGCTGAATCCATAGAGCGCTCCCAAGTCAGCGTCACCAAGGTTTTTCTTGTCCGCCGAATGGATGATCTGCATTTCGTAGTTGCCGTGGATGTACAGACCGCTGTTTCCAGTTCCTGTTGCCGGAAGCAAGAATTCGGCGTGAATATCCGCATCCCGAAAGTGCCACTTTGATACGATATGATTTGCTTTCTGGCCTCCAGAGCTTTCAAGTGTTCCGTCAACCAACGGCCAATTAATCGGCTTGCCAAGTTTACTGACAAACTCGACGGTATTTCCGCCATCAAATAACACTATCGCACCGGCGGGTGGCTTGACCGGCAACTGAGTCTGATCTGGTTTGAATTCCATTTCCTTTGATGGCTCGTCAGCAGTTGCTGTTTCGATGGCAAGGAATCCAATCGACGCAAAAGTAATCAACGACAGTGGTAGAATCGATTTCATGGGTGGCCAGCTTGTGAGGTTGGGTTTCCAACAGAAATGAACAGGCTCAGTAAGAGCGAGTTGATGTCGGTAGTCCTGCACGTTTCTTAATTGCTCATGACACGTCCTGGGGCAGTAGTAGCCACCAAGGAATTATGTTTCGATTCCGTGCGTTGACAATTACGTCGAAGGGTTGGTCAAGCAGGTCGTCTTCGACGACGGTCACGTTCATCGGAGATTGGCTGAAAGTGTATGTGGATGCGTTGACCGGTATGGGTGCCGCTCAGTCAATTTCGATTGCAGTGAGGCAGGATCCCGCTTTGTTGACGGATAACGACCAAGCTAACCTGAATTGGCCCGACAGGAAAGCGTGAAATTTGGAAAACGGCTCAACGGGCCAATTTCAGGTTGAGGGTACTGTATACACCCGGCATGGGCGTGATTTTATGGACCGGCTGGGTGGCACTGGCGAAAGTTGTTTCTCGGGGTGCCACTGGCTTTGCCAGTGCTATTGGGGGTCACGTGAGGCTTGTTGAAGAACCGATGCGGCGATGTCGATTCGGACAAACGCCGCCACGGTTGAGCGGTTTACTTCCGTATTGGGATGCATCGGATGGAAACCACCGAAAACCCCGTTTTCAGCTTCCAAACCCACCAGTTGCCAACTTGCCGACTCTTTCCTCACCGAAAAATCACGGCAAATGCATTTGATTCGACCAACTACAATCCGCCGACAGCAACGGCGATTGGTCATCATGATGCCCGGCTCAACTCGTTGCATCGACAACATCAATCGCGATTGACACGCTGACGAGGGCACATTCTTACGAGACCACCAGCGACCATCTCAGACTTTTCCACCGGAATCCGACCGTTTGCCCGTCCCGCGAACATTTGACCGCGAGACTAAGCCACAGACTCTCGAAATGCGTTGTCCGCAGGCTTCTGGACCGAGACCAGTCGACCATCCGCACCCGGCACTTTGCGGGATCTGTGATCGGGGCATAACGCCTTATGCAAGGTGGCAAACTGCCTGTGATTGATTTGGAACCACTACTTTCGAGTTTC
The DNA here is from genome assembly GCF_011634775.1 of Thalassoroseus pseudoceratinae. Taxonomy (NCBI): domain Bacteria; kingdom Pseudomonadati; phylum Planctomycetota; class Planctomycetia; order Planctomycetales; family Planctomycetaceae; genus Thalassoroseus; species Thalassoroseus pseudoceratinae. The sequence continues at coordinate 291,697 of NZ_JAALXT010000007.1, read as the reverse complement.
ATTCGGAGAACGGTTAGAATCACCGGGCCGAATGTTGGCCGGAACAACCGATAGCCTAATAGAAGAACAGGACAGCGTACACGGCTCCGGTGCATTCATTTGTTATCCCGCCTTTCGTAAGTTGAGCCGACTATACCAAATCCGGATTTGGATACGTCCGTCGGTCTGGCCAGTTGGGGAAGTCGGGTTTGCGCGGGAACAGATCAATGATGTCGGGTACTAGTCGGATTCCGTCATCGGTGAGTCTGCAAGCAGTGTACGTTGGATAAGCGGGCGTCTCGAGATTGCCGCCGCCTTCGATGAGATGCGGTTGTACGCGGAGCAAATCAATCAAGTTTTGGTATCGGGAATCGATTTGTGGGTGTAACTCACCATCGTCGTCGTAGAGGCCGCCGACATACCCTCGATTTGAGAAGCGGTATTGGCATTCATCCGACGTGATGTCACCGGTATAGAATAGGGACAAAGTGAGAACTTGATCCGAGCTTGATGTCCAGCGGTCTTGGTCGCGAGTGTTGCCGCGAAAGAATGCAGCCAGAAGCAGAGATTTGTCAATGCACGACAGATTCATTTTGGCGACGCATCATGGGAGTCGAGCGGGATAACGTCCCGCATCACCGGGCGGCCGCCAGCGACGAGGATTTCAGAGTACGCACCCGACGGCCGCTCCGGTGCATGTGATTGTGTACGCCCGGCATGGGCGTGATTTTATGGGGTGCAAGTCCCCTGTACGAGACTGGGAGTCTTAAGGCGGTCAGTATACCAAATGATCGCTCCGATCGACAAAGTACGAGGTGAGGGCAACTGCGGAAGGGCGACCGACCGTGGGGAGGAAGCCTGCGAATGCGTGCGTAAGGACCGGTCTGATTTCGCCGCCGATCCCATTCTCACCAAAGCTGCGAGGCTACGAACAGAAACGTCATACAAGGCCGGTGCGGGTACGGGCGACGGTCAATGTCGCGGCGAAGTCCCTCCACAAGTTCAAGCAACGTATCCGCGCGATCACCGGCCGCAGCCGGGGCATCTCCATGGAACGCCGCCTGAGCGAACTGCGAAGTTACGTTCGTGGTTGGATGGGCTACTTCGGTCTGGCGTCGCAGTTGAAGCTGTTCGACAAGCTCGATCAGTGGATACGACGTCGAATCCGGATGTGCTACTGGAAGCAGTGGCGTCGGCCCAAGCGTCGACGCGAAATGCTCATTCGGCTCGGCGTTCCCAGGCGTCAGGCGATCCGCCATGCACGCAGCCGCCGGAGCTACTGGCACATGTCCAAGACAATTGCCAGCGGCGTCGGGCTGACCAATGCGTGGCTGGCCGAACAAGGACTGCTCAGCCTGAAGACCCTGTGGGCCAAGCTTGCTCAACTTCGTTGAACCACCGGATGCGGACCCGCACGTCCGGTGGTGTGGGGAGGGTCACCGGCAACGGTGGCCCTTACCCGATTATACCACTTTGCTACATTGCGTCTTCATCAACCCACTGATCGTAGTCGAGGAATTCATTGAGGAAAGATTCGAAGTCATCTGAGAGTTTGCGCACGGATGGTGGCCGTGATTCATGCGCGTAATACATGACAGGGTAATCGCCGGTTTGCAATCGGCTGGCGACATCGAAAAGCACTTGATCGCCATCCGCTTCCATGAAGAACTCAGCGAAGCACAGCATTCCGTTGCTTGGCGGTGGCCATACTCCACCGCTTTTCATTTGGACCATTTGTTGCTGTTGTGGATTCAGTTCATCGTATGGCTGGAAGTCGTGAATGAACGGATGTTGGAATCCGAACTGGATTGCGCCGCCGAATAGCCAGAATTCGCGGGCGCATTTCAGCAATGCTTTGTAGCTTTCGGGCAGTTCCAGTCCGAGTGACGATTCGAGTTCGACAAGGTCTGAGTCGCTTGCGCCAGGTTCAACGTTTTCTATGTCGGCATCCGGGCAAGTTCGCAGGTTCTCTGCGAACGTTGGAAAGCGGTCTTGTAGTGCGTTGAGGAATTCTTCGGACATCGCTGTTCCGAGTTGTGGCATAACGTAAAAGGCTCAGTTGTCGGCCGCCCGCGGAAGTGGGCTACCAACCGACCACAGCATTCTACTCGCGGGCGTCGCCGGTCAACTGCAGCCGGTGGTTAGATGCCCTCCCACTTGCTTGGGACAGTGTTCTTGGCGTAGCAAGACCTGAGGTAATCCAAGAAGGGACTACTAATTCCGCGATGTTCCGCGCGGAATAGCAAGTCGATGTCATCGGCAATGTAGGAGACAATGTCATGCTGACGCGTCGAGTTGGAGAATTGGATGAAGATCGCCTTGGCTTCGGGGTGGCGCTCATTGCCGCCGACGAGTTCGTTGACTCGACACCATTCACTGTCGAAAGATCCCGCGTCTCGTGTATCCAAAATCGCGTTCAAGTCTTCCTCTGACTGGGAAGACAAAGCGACAGCGAGTTCTTCGGTGTTCAGTTGCATCTAACGTCAACAATCACCGGGTTGCCGCCAGCGACTTTGATTTCAGGTTCGGCCCGGACGGCAACTCTGGTGCATTGTATTGTGATCCCACACTTTGGGACGTAGGAGTGAAATCAGTCGGGAACGACGACATTTCCGCACCCTTTACAACGACATTCTTCTTTCCCCCGCCACACACGATTTGTACCACATCGATCACAACGTATGTCAGGATCGAATTGTCCGGTGCACGCCGAGCATTTGCGTACGTAGCGTGTCATTCGTTTGTTGCGCTCAAGCCAGGACAAACAGATTGGGCAGTAGCCGGATCGCTTGCGCTTTGTGAGTTTGTTGGATCTGTTTCCAGTCCGAGAGTCGTCCGAATCGTCGATGCTGGCCGTCCGACGGATTCGTCGATTCGACTGTTGCTTCTGAAACTTGGTTGGACGTTCACCGTGTTCTTGGTTCTTGTGCTTGTTTGTGATGAGGTTGGCCATCGCAATTCAAGTCGAGCACGTTTGTGGGATAACTTCTTTTTCTCTCAACAATCCATCTTGAGAATACTCGCGACCGTCATGACAGTCAAACTCCGGTGTGGAAAGGCGATGCATCGAATCCGTTGCGTGAATTGACCGAGCAATTCTTACGCGGCAAAATGCTCGGATGAAACTCCTCGAACGGTATCGGGCGGCTTGTGAAGTCCGCCGCTTGGCCAAACGAACGATTCAGACCGACTGCCGCTGGGTCGAGGAGTATCTGCGGTTCCATCACGATCGCACGGGGCACTGGATCCATCCCCAAGAGATGGAGGAGAAGGAGGTTGAGGCGTTTCTCACGCATCTGGCAGTCAATCGACGGCTGGCAGAAAGTACGCAGAACCAGGCTCTAGGCGCCATTCTGTTCATGTACCGGAATGTGTTGAAGCAACCGCTGGGTCCGCTTGACGCCGTTCGGGCCAACCGACTTCGAGTGTTCCCAAAGACTGTTTTCGATACCTGCAATTTTCTCCGCTGGTATCCTGCTCGGGTCGCACGTGATGACCAACGGGAAGGGCGCGGGCTTCGCGATCGCCGTGCCCATGGCTTTGCTCTGGGACGTACGACCGAAAACGTACTGAAAATACTATACAAAATTATGCTCATCTTATTTCGAGCTGTCGATGAGATGAGCGATGCCGTGTCAATGGGAATAACTAATTCAATTGCAAGAATCGCAACAACCGCTACAGATTGCCAATTCGGTTGACCGATATAACCGGCAGGGTCTTGTGCCCTATTTGTGGCGCGGGATGTATCGGGTAGTGGATGCGGGCGGTTTTTGGGCCGTCGGGTTCTGCTGCCAAGTTGCGCGAACTCTGTCGATGTGCGCGAGCAAAGCAAGGATGGACTCATGCGGAGACAGCGCTGGACGGCTCTTCTGCTTTTTGCGGGACTGACAATCGGGGTCGGTCGCGTCGGTTGGGGACAGGGTTTCGCTCCCGGAGCCATTGCTTCCGGGGAACAACGGAGCCTAAACCCTTTGGTACCGGCCGATTCGGAGATGCAATCGTTTTACAATCCGGATATGACCGGACCTCAAGGTGCGGGGCCAACTTTCCAGATGGCTCCCGGATCAATGCCGCATCCCGGTGGGTATTGCCCACCACCCGGACCATACGGTGCCGGTGGACCAGGCCCGATGGGACCGATTCCCTCCAACAGCCCGATTATGGCGGGTCAGGGAGGCGGACCGGGACCCGGACCAGACAGTAACCCTTGGCCGAAGAACTCCTTCTTCGATTTTGATTTTCAACAACACATCAACAAAGATGGGTTGTGGTTCTTCGAACAGAAGGGTTGGGGTCGGGACTACTTCGGCAACGCCGAGGTGTTCTTCGCCCGTGTTCGGCAGCCGAGCGATGCGATCGTCGGGAGTATTCCCGTCGCGTTGCAACAGCCATTCTTCGACCAAGGTGGTGCCCGGTTCCCGGTCATCTCGTCGAACGCAATGTTCAATTACGTTCAACAAACGGTGACAGCGAACGATACCAACCCTGGTGAGGAAATTCGGGCCGACACGATCTTGGTCAACGAACGTCGTGCCGGTCATGTGCCGATCGATCAGACAGACGAAGAATGTCCGGATGAATACCCTTACGAACTTGGCGGCAAATTCCGCTGGGGTTGGGTGGAGCCGGCCGGTCATGGGTTCGATGTCGGTGGTTACTTCATCTCGCAGTCGAACTGGTCGTTCTCGCGGGGGTTTGATCCGAATCCGCCGTTCAATGGCGAGGATTTGGTGATTACAGCCGCCCTTGCACTCAACGACGGAACCGATGACGGCGTGCTGGTGCCTTATGACCGCTTCTTCGGAATTCAATTTGAATCCCAGTCGGCGAGTATCAACACGGCGTTCCGTATGACGCCGCTGTACAAGAACGATTGGATGAACATTAAACCGCTGGTCGGGCTACGGTATCTCTGGATTGGTGAAGCCTTCCAGATCGAAGGTCGTGACAGTGGTGGATCGGCTACGTTCGACGGTAGTGGTCCGGTTCAGGTTGACACTTATACGCAAGTGGTCAACCCCTACGAAACGCAATTGCGATCGGAAATCACCAGCCATCTGTTCGCTCCGGAAGCTGGTGTGAGTTTCGACATCGGTGGTGATAACTTCAAGATTCTCGGTCGCACAACACTTGGTTTGGCGGCGAACTTCGAGGAACTGAAGCTGTCCGGTTTCGGTGTGGGTGACGGGTTCAACGATCCCAATTTCATCCAGAACCGAGTGGTCAGCGAAGAACGTGATCACGTTCGACTCTCGCCAACCGCAAGTGCCGAAGTGATTCTCGAAATGAACATTGTGCCCTTTATTCCGCTGCTCAACCGAGTCTCGATTCTCCGCGAGGCGAAGATTCAAGGCGGCTACAATGTGCTCGCAGCTTACCAAATCCACCGGCCACAGAAGTCGATCGAGTACAACGGTCAACCACTCACTCCGACGATTCGTGAGAACGACCGCGATCGCTGGTACCTTAGCGGTTACACCTTGGGGATTCACTGGGACTTCTAAACCGAACAACAGTCCTACGTGATCCGGTGAAAGCAGACGGGACGCCCCAAGACTCGAAGCCCAAAGCATGAGACTGAATGAAAACCCGTCAGATTACCTGACGGGTTTTTTTGTTAGACAGGTCAAACTCGGTGAGCGGTCTTTTCGGAACCCCATTTACTCAGTATAGTTCCCGACCGCAAACGATTTCGACAAGGAGGTCGAACCATGCGAATCGCATTTTATGAAGACGAGCGAGTCAAGGATTTGGCTCCACTGACGCTCACAAGACCCGCGTACGAATTGTTGTGTGGGCGGTTCAGTGTTCGCGAACGTTGGCAAGACCATCTGTCGACCAGTTCGGAAAAGCCGGAGTGGTTAGGGTTTGTTCGACCCGAGTTAGCGGCCGTTTGCCGGGAACGAAACCCGGAGGTCGTCGTCAATGATTTTGTGGGCCTGCAATACGAATCGACGTTGCTGATCAACGGGCGATGGATCGATTCCCCCGCCGACGCATTGCAGTTGACCAACAACGAAGTCGGCATGGTCAACGGGACCATCGTGGCTCTGCGGATTGATCCGGAAGAGGCAATTCTCCTCACCGAGGAAAACTTCCTCGATGCGATCACCGATCTCGCCGAAACCCGTCAGCCGCGGGAACTCACTGGATGCGTCGCCGGTCGCCCTTGGGATTTGGTCAGCCATAACAGCGATCAACTGAATGCCGACTTCACCGGTATTGATTTCGATAGCGGACGCGGCACGTTGGGGCAACAAGTCGCGATTATGGGATCACGCGAGATGGTGTTCGTCCATCGCACGGCTGAGGTGCATCCGTTTGTGGTGCTCGATGCCCGCAGCGGACCGATTTCGATCGATGCCGACGCCGTCGTGCAACCGTTCACACGCATTGAAGGTCCCTGCCACATCGGCCGTGGTTCGCAAATCTTCCGCGCTCATATCAAAGAAGGTAGCAGCATCGGCCCGGTCTGCCGTGTTGGTGGGGAAGTCGAAGCCAGCATTCTTCACAGCTATGTCAACAAGTACCACGATGGGTTCTTGGGGCACAGCTATGTTTGCCCTTGGGTGAACTTGGGAGCGTTATCGACCAACAGCGACTTGAAGAACGACTATTCCAACGTCAACGTTCCGATGCCGGACGGGCTGATCGATACCGAAGATTACAAGGTGGGTTGTTACATCGGCGACCATACGAAAGCGGCGATCGGGAGTTTGTTCAACACGGGATCGTGCATCGGTGTGATGTGCATGATTCTTCCCGGTGGCGAACTGTTGCCGAAGCATGTGCCCTCGTTCGCGCGAATTTGGCATGGGGATCTGTGCGCGGGTTGGGAGATCAACCGTTCGCTTGAGACGGCTCGGATTGCAATGCAACGACGGGGTCAGGAATTGACCGCCGCGGAAGAACAGTTGCTCCGCCGGATCGAACGCCAAACCTTTGCCGAGCGGGAACACGCTTTACATCGTTGGGAAGCCAAACAGGCGGGTATTCCTGCCTAGTTCCAATGGCTTCGTTTATTCGACTTTCCGAATCCGTTTCTCTATGATGTCCGAGACACTCACCACGAAGCGTCTTGCCAGATCGAGGCCTGCGGCAAGCCGATTTCACCGTGTGGCCGACTCCGATAAAGTCGGCGTCGCGACCAACAATCGAGAAGACGACACGGTGAGACTTCGACGCGAGACCAACCACTCGCTGGGGTGTAAGTCCCGATAACGGAGCGGGTTATGTCGATCAATATTCACAATCAACGCCTTGACAAGGCAACTAGGGAGATTGCTGTGAACCATGTTCTTTTCGGAGCGCCCCGAATCATCATTGGCAGCAGCCTGGCGCTTTGGATGTGCCTCGGATCAATCGCTTTCGGCCAATGGAGCACCGGTCCTGCTCCCGAGGTCTACTTGATTCATCAGGGAGCGGCGGAAGTGCTCAGCGATTTGAAGGTCGTGATGGACCTCACCGCACCCGAAGAGCAAAAGCAGTACAAGAAACTGCTCGATCACTTGGAACTCACGCTGCCCGGCGTCGATCGTGACCGACCGCTGCGGACGGACCTACTGCTCAATCCAAAGCCGTACCGCATGCGAACTTGGATTCCGGTCTCCAACGAGCGAACCTTTTGGCGTAACAACCTCATGCCCAACGGCATCGGGCAACAAGCGCAGGTGATTCCGGGTCTCATCTACAAACTGAGCGGCAACGTTTATCCCTATTTTCTTTGGCTCGAACATGGGTATGGACAATTCGTTGAAGTCCATCAGGAAGATGGGGATCAAGTCGTCACCGATTTCGTTGCGATCAAACCCGCCGGCCAAGGTGGTCCTGGCGATCCGATGAACGCGTTGGCCGCAAAAGGGTATGAGTTCGGTCTCGAAGGAACCAACAAACCTGGCCACATCGAAGACCGTGAGAAACTCTTCTTCGGACCCGATGGTCATAAAGAATCGATTCTGGCGACCCACCGCAAGCTTAAGACCGAAGAGCAGGATCTCTACGATCTCAATCACTTGGCGTTTTCGGTGCAACTCGACGAAGTTGGCCGAATCTTCACCCAAGGCCAGCATCTGGTCGTGAACGGACTTCTCGACGAGGACCGCAAACAAGGGATCATGGATGCCAAGTTGGTCGCCCTGCCCGGCACACCATTGCAAGCCTCCATGGAGAGCATGGGGAGCAAGACAACTCGGTTCGCAACCATTCCCCGGTCTGCCGAGCCTGTGCTCAGTTTGCGGATGAATCTGTTTCTCGACGAAATGCGACAACGTGGCTACTTGGCGATTCTCGATCAACTCCGCAAGGTCGCCATTAACGGAATCAATACCAAGTCGCAGCGAACTGCCGCCCAGAAAACGGCATTGGTCACAGCAGCCAACCAAATGTACGGACTCGCGCAGAAAACACTCTCCGCCGGTTCCGCGATTGGCATGATCGAAATGCAACCCGATGGCCAATACCACACCGCCGTCGCCGCCATGCAAGTGGCTAACGGCCAAGATGCCATGGAAATCTTGAAAACCCTGCAAGGAGCCGGCAGCGATCTGGAAGTGAAATTCGATGTCGCCAAGTTTGGAGACGTATCGGTTCATTCCTATGACCTCGATTCCTCAGTCCGGGAAACTTACAAAGCTCTGGTTGGCACCAACACGATTTATGTCGGCATCGAAGCCAACGCCGTTTGGCTCGCCGGTGGACCGAACGCGTTGAAAGCACTCGAAACCGCCATCGGCCAAGCACAACCGACTCAGGGAACCGAAGAGTTCTTGTCCATTGCCGGTCGATTCGGGCCCTGGTTCGCGGCTCGTCAGAAAGTGCAAGGTGACAAACTCGTCGAGCCGTTCCGAACGCAACATCGTTTGGCTGTCGAAGCCGCTCAACCGGGCGACGATCGGTTTAATCTGTCTCTGAAGCGAGATGGTCAGGACCTTCTCGCCAAGGTGAATCTGGATTCCGGCGTACTTCGCTGGCTAGGCAAATCGCTCGCACACATGGCGAAAGAACAGATTCCTGAAAAGTAAGCAGCGACTCATCGCCAATCAATCACCGGTTGATTCCACATCGACCGCCTGGTGATTCCCTGACAGTTCTTAGACCACCGTGATTGTTGCGAAGTCAACAATCACGGTTTCTTTTTAGAGTGACTCGATCAAGCTTTGTACGATAGACGACACTCTATAGAATCAAACAATCGGATTTCCATTCGATCCTTAGGAGATCAGGATATGGTGTTGATTCGCAAGTTGTTCATCAAAAACGACTTGTGATATATGTCGAGCGGTCGATTCCACCTTTAACCGCAAACTTGAAGAAAAATTTTTGGCTGTCAAAACTCCTGGCACCGGGATTGCGACACGTTCTGTTGTTCGGAACAAGTCCCTCTAACCAGGAGTATCACTATGCTGAAACTGATTTCAAGTTTGACCTTGGCTGCTCTCGTCGCAGCCCCAATGAGTACACAGGCCGAAGAAACAAAAGAAACCAAAAGAGCAAAACGAAGCGCGTCTCGAATTAGCTCGAACACGGTTATTGGCTCGAACGTCAACGACGCCAGCGGCGAAGCAATCGCTGATGTCAACACGATCATCCTCGACCGAGAAGGCAATGTGCATTACCTCGTCGTCGGTGTCGGTGGTCTTGCCGGTGTCGGTGAAACCGAGGTTGCTGTTCCTTGCAAAGCTGTCAAAGCTCGATGCATGATGGAAGACGACGAAAAGGTCTGCAAACTGACCTTGCCGATGTCTGCTGAGCAATTGGAACGAGCACCGGAACTCGAAGGCGACCAATACGCCGAACTGACAGACAAGAATTGGCGTGAACGAAACGCAAAGTTCTTCAACTCCGACGCCACTGAACTGACCAAAAACAACATGTTGTTGGTTAGCCAACTGACGAACCTCGACGTGACCGGATCGAACAACGAAGAGATCGGCGTCTTGGATGCTCTGATTCTGAACCAAGAATCCCGCAAAGCTGAGTTCGCCATCATCGGATATGGTGGAACTTTGGGTGTTGCGAAAAGCTACACCGCTGTGCCTTTCAAAGCATTGAAGATCGTGCGAACCACCGAAGGTGAGTTGCAAGCTTCGCTCAATGCAACTGAGAAGACATTGCAAGCAGCTCCAAAAGTCACGCCATCGAACTACGCCGAATTGGATCGCGAAGTCAATCGCAATTCAATCCATGAAGCTTTTGGCGACGCTGACGAATAATCCTGTCGCTGCACGCGATTGATAATCTGAACGAAGAAAACGGCTCATGGGACAACCATGGGCTGTTTTTTTATGCGCACTCCTCAAGAGTGAATCGCGTCATGATCTCACAACCGCCCTGACATTCCCCTGAACCGTTTCTTTTTGGGAAGTGTCTCGCCAGAATGGACAGATGTTTTCATGCAGTCGTGTTGAGTTTATGGGGCGAGTTCGAAAACCGATCTTCACTCTGTGAGAACCCAACGCCAATCGCGACAGAAAAACAAGACGGGATCTCGCTGTAAAGAGGGGGCGGTCATGGGGTTTGCGTCCATTGTGGACACGATGCTGGAAGAAGGTCGCGTGGGCGTGACCGGTCCCGATCTTCCCGATGATGTCACCGATGCCGCCGCGGTTATCGAGAACTTTGAGGCCCGGTATCGGCTCAACTTGCCCGGCGAACCGCCGCAGTTGTCGATGGCCGTCGCGTTGTGGGCGGTGACACGATTCTATCAAGCCTGTCAGTACCTGATGTTTCGCGAGATTGATGCCAACACGGTCACGCAAGGTCTTGCTATCCCCTGCCCGACCGCGGAGACGGCTTCGGTTCACTATTCCGTCGATCTGTTTTTCCGTTTTCTACCCGATCTCGACACCCGGGTGCGTGCTGCCAATGCGGCGGATGTCCTCGCGGAATCGCTTCAAAACTTGGCGAACCGTTGGCCGCTTTCGTCGGTCGGAATGAAGAAGGTTTCGCCGACGCATCTCGACGAAGTTTTCACGCATCCCAGTTTGCGGCTGATGTATCGGGATCGTGTGTTGTCCCAACAGGATTGGTCACGACTCGATCATGAACCAACTCGCGTGCTTGTGAACGAAGCCATCGGCGGACACCCAGAATTGGCTCCCGAGGCCGTCTCTGCAATTGCCGACCGATTCAAGGAATCTCCCCCCGAATGACGACCGAACTCACCGACGAGAACCGCGAACAAATTCGCCGGTTCAACGAAGATGTTTTGCAATCGCTGAAGCAATCGTTCGTTGGCAAAGACGAAGTGATCGACTTGCTCGGTCTCTGTCTGATCGGCGGCGAAAATCTTTTCATTCTCGGCCCACCAGGGACCGCGAAAAGTGCGTTGGTGCAAGCTCTCGCCCGTCGGATTGATGGCCGTGTTTTCGATTACTTGCTCACGCGGTTTACCGAGCCAAACGAATTGTTCGGGCCGTTCGATATCCGCAAACTTCGTGATGGCGAACTCGTCACCAACACCGAAGGTATGCTGCCCGAAGCGGCCTTCGTCTTTCTCGATGAACTGCTCAACGCCAACAGCGCGATCTTGAACAGTTTGTTGATGGTCCTCAACGAACGGGTCTTCCGTCGTGGTCGGGAAACCCGAAAACTTCCAACGCTGATGGTCGTCGGTGCGAGCAACGGACTGCCGGAAGACGATGCCCTCGGTGCGTTGTTCGACCGGTTTCTGCTTCGCGTTCACTGTGACAACGTCTCGCAAGAGCAACTCAACGACGTACTTTCCGCCGGTTGGCAGTTAGATGCCAAAGCCCCCGCCAATACGTCGGCCGCGATGACGGTTGATGAAATTCTCGGTTTGCAATCGCTGATTCATCATGTGGATTTTTCGGAGGTTCGGCCGGCGTATTTGGAGTTGGTGCATCGGTTGCGTCATGCGGGGATTGCGATTTCGGATCGGCGTGCGGTCAAGCTCCAACGTTTGCAGGCGGCGAGTGCCCTGCTCTGCGGTCGGTTGACGGTTTCGCCATCCGACCTGTGGATCCTTCGGCACATTTGGGACACGGAGGAACAGCAAGACGTCATCAGCACGATCGTGCAGGAAACACTCGACCGCACCGATTTCGATGAGCAAACGCACGCCCGTGCTCAGCAATCCGACACGCCCAATGTCGAATCCTTGGCGACGGATCTCGATCGGCTGGAGAGTCGCATTCAGGGGAACGGGCTCGACGACACCAGCCGCGTGTATGTGCAGGACCAACTCGGTGTGCTTCGCGGGCGGATTCAATGGATTCCCGATGAGCAACCGCGAACATTTCTCGAACAGCGATTGGAGCAACTTTGGAAACGACTGGAACTGTCGGAGTGACGAAACCCAATCGGTTTGCCATTCGTTTGCCGCTTGAGGATCGAGGGCAATTGGGACCGGTGCGGACGTTATCGGGATTGACGGTTTGTGTCGTCGATGAGTGGTTGTGGCTGCGTTTGGACTCGACAGAAATGCCGGTGTCGCTGCGAAGTTTGCGACGTGGTGAAGTCTTCTCCGTACTCGATGACGGCGGACTCGTGCCATGGGGGCGGCAAGTGCCGGATGGTTATCTTCCAGACGGACCTTGGCAGCCGCTCGCGACACATTGGGACATCGAATGGCCGATCGCCGCCATACCAGCCGCGATTCCGAACCGAGTTGTTCCGCAGTTGGTTCGCAGTGAAACCGTTCGCGAACCTAACGTCCTGCAAACGCATCTGACCGCTTGGATGGCGTACGCCCTCACCGCACCGCAAATCCGTCTGGACCGTTGGCACTTCGTGGTGTCTCGGGAGGATACCGATGAAAATGGTCCCCTCGTGCTCGTTCGCGGAACACCGTTGCCACCGATTCCCGGCACGCAGTTCGTCGAAGAAGATGGCATTGCGGTTCCTTGTGGGTGGCATTGGTCGCCGGCGGTCGATACCGATGTGCTCATGCAAGCCTTCGGAGTTGCACCACCGGATTTCATTCTGTGGACTCCAGACGGACGCTTTGAACACATTGCCGCCGAGGACTTCGTGCGAGCCACGCGGTCGGCGGTGCGTCGCTCCGTTTCCGAGTCACCGACAATTCCCAAAGACGAACGCCCAGCATGAACACCGACGTGGAAGCGATCCGCAATTACCTTCGTCCGGCTTCCGATTCGTTCTGGAAGTGGACCGAAGACGGCGAGGCGATCGTCTGGAAAGATGACCGCACGATCGCGTTTCGTCAGGAAGTCGTAGCCGTGTTATCGCGATTGCGGTCGAACGAGTTGCCACCATTCGCCTCGATTGTGATGTTGCTCGCCGCATGTCGGAATTCGTGGCCGAAGACGGAGGAACAACTTGCAGTGTTGCAGGGCACCACATGGGATTGGCTTCATGAGTACCCCGACAAACTTGGCAGTATCCACGACCTACCGCCTTCACTTCGTAACCACACATCGGTCAAAGCCGAACTGGCCGCGATGCTCTTTGAATCCATCCCGGCGGCGGCATTGGCATCCTTTCAGAACGCGACATCGGTGGCGCAGACCCTGAAGAACGGATTCGCGGCTGATCTGTTGACGGATGAAGATCGGGCGCCCGGACCGAACCACAAGTCCATCACGGGATTGGAAGCGTTGGTTCACGGGCTCGAGACTGTTCACGTTGATGCGGATGCTCTCCGTCTGCGGATGGAAACGAGTTTGGAACAGGACGTACTCCCCGTGGAGTCCGGTTCACCGCCCGCCAAGTCCATTCGGGAGTTGTTGGAGGAACTTCGCAATGACGAGGAACTGGCTGGGATGGTGCGGTTGGCTCGGAATTTATTGGCCGTCGTGTCGTTGCCGCGACCGCTGGCCGACCGCGATGAAATGCCGATTGGGGGTGTGTCGGACATCAGCAATCGCGGCACACTCGATCGGTTGCTGATCAGCGAGCTGGCGCAAGATGACGACACGCTCATGATGCGGGTCGCCATGCGGGAGGCGTTGTATCTGCGTCGGGAAACACCACCGCGAAACCCGCCGCGAAGTCGTCGGATCATCGTGGATGCCGGGATTCGGTTGTGGGGTGTGCCGCGAGTGTTTGCGACGTCGGTGGCGTTGTCACTTTTGGCGATGAGCGATCCCGAAGGTCATGTGAACGTGTTCCGTCCCGACGGTGACAAACTTCGTCCCGTGGACTTCACTACCCGTGACGGATTGATGGAACATCTCCACGCCCTGTGCCCGGAAATCCATCCCGGATCGGCGTTACGTTCCCTGTCCGAACCCGATGAACCGGACACCGATACCATTCTGATTACCGCCGAGGATGTCGCCAGCGATCCGGAATTTCAACAAGCGCTGTCATCGCTGCCGGTTCCGATTCCGTTTCTGATGACGATTTCCCGCGACGGGCGATTCCAAATCTTCGAACGCACGCCGTTTGGTACCAAACGGATTCGGGAAGCAACGCTTTCTCTCGACGAACTCCTTGCCCCAACCGAAAAGCCACGGTTGCCGTTGGTGGACGAGAAACTCAAACGCTCCGAGGACCTACCCGCGATTTGGAAGGTCACACCGTTTCCGTTGCGATTGTCGCATCACATTCGACCGGAAAACACTTGGCGGGTGCGGAATTATGGAGTGTTGTCGATCACCAATGATCGGCGGCTCGTGCGCTGGGATCGACCGTTGTTGGGCGGTCGGCAACTCGCCGACAATCTGCCATCACGCCGATTGCACTGGTGCCGCCTCTTCGCCGAAAACGGTGTCACGCAATGCGTGATTGGTGACCCCGGCCAATCAAAACTTTGGCTTGTGACCATTGACCTCGATACCGATCTCGTCGCCGTCACAGTGTTGCTGACCACTCAAACCGCGGTTCGCGGCGTCTGCGAGTACACCGGCGTGTTGTTCGTCATCTACGGGAACTCGGTGAGCGCGCATTCATTGGTCGATGCCCGGTCGCTCACCAAGGTGGAGTTACCAAGTCCGCTTCGTTGGCTCAATGGGCGATATTTCATCGGGCGAAAATCGTATTTCGCCGTGTTCTATGACGGCGACCAAATTTGGTTTGAAACAATACTCGACTTCAAGGATTTGCCACCAACTCCCGAGGCGCACCTTGTCAGGATCTTCGATGTGGAAGGGGAATCCGGACCCTTCGGCTTGATGTTGAAACCGGCAATTTTTCGAATCGCGGACCGACACCGGTTTCCACTTTCAAAGCCATTGAAACCCGTACGTGAGGTCAAACGAATTTCGCACGATGGTCGACGGCTCCTTGTGAACACGGGAACCTCGCGGCATCGCGGTGATGCAAAACTGTGGATTGTCAACACGCGAAATCAGGAAGTCTCACGGTGCGGGTCCGATCCGGGTTTTTCGCTAGATCCGGACATCCGCCAAGTCGTTCGGCAACGCGATGTTCGCAAGAAGTTTCACGCGATCGGCTTACTGACGGAACAAAGGAAATCGGAAAACGGACTGTTCATGCTATTCGGATCGAGCGGGCCGATGGTACTTGGATTCTTGAGGAAGGAAACGACGAAGTTGATCATCCGCAAGTATCACGGACTCACTGTACCCGACGGACGAGATGCGTTCTTCAGGCCGCATGACACACCGCAAGATGTTCGCATTCGGCTGAAATTCGCAAGTTTTTCGGATGGAAGCCAAGTCTTTTTGGATTCGCGGGGGTTGCTGCACCTGCGGAGTAGCGACCGAAGCATTCCGGAAGCGACCATCGTGCTGACCGATTTCGAACTCGCCGGTTGGTCGAGCGATGGCCGCATGTGGGGGCCACGGTATTACCTGGGCCACCATTCGGCGACCGATCCGGAAATCATCGTCAAAGAAATTCTTCGTCCTTTCGTGAAACGGATTGTTGGATGAACGAAACATTGCAACTTCGCTTCACACCGCAATCACAGCGTGAGGCGTCTGCCTGGTTTGTACCGGGGGCTGATGCGTCGGCTTGGCTGGCGGAGATGGTTGCTTGGGGTGTGCCCTCATCGGCGATCCGGGTCCGCATCGTGCCCCGCTCACGAACGGATCGCACACCGATTGGGGTGTTAGCGAGTGTGCTGTCTTCGACTTTGCCCCGAGTTTCGTTTCGGTGTCATGCGTATGGTGAGATCGCGGGGAAGTTGTATGTGCCGGTCGAAGCGGAACTCCTTCCTCAAATGACGGATGCGGAGTTGCAAGGTCATTGGCCAAGTGACACGGAATTCGTGTGGCATCCGCAAGCCGGTTTGGTCGCGTTCGATCCGGGCGATCGTCTCACGCTAGCCGACCTGTTGCAACCACCATCGGAAACGAATGCCGATTGGTCGGGAGCCGATCCAGGCGTGTCGTACAGTTCCCGATTGAACACCGTTGAAGTCGTGCGGCCGCTCGATGTGGGATCCTTCATGCAGGAGTCGCGGGGTGACATTGGGACGCAATCGAAATCGCTCGATCAACTTCCACCGAGCGACAATGAACGATCGGCGGGTATGGTGCAGCGGACCTCGAATTATCTGATGCGACCGCTGGCATCGTTCGCCAAATGGATTGCCGACCAAATTCCCGCGACCGCCGGTCAGGCGACGATGTGGAATTGGTTGGAAGCATGGGCGTCTCACGTGCTTTCACCGGAATGGCAAGACAAACGCCAGAAGGAACTTTCCCGGTTGATGCAGATGTTGCAGTCCGATCCGGATCAGGGGTTACGGTACGCGTTGCCGATCGGTGGAGATGCACCGCGGGGTGTCGCTCCACCGTCCCGACGATTAGGGGAACGGAATGTGGACTTTCGGCTGTCCGGTGGCGGCGGACCTGGGGATGTGTGGGATGTGTCCGCCACGATGCAGCAGCAGTTGATGGCTCGTTATCGGGAGTTGGCCGACCGAGAAATCCGACAGGGACGGCATCGGCGGGCGGCATACATTTACGCGGAACTTCTCGGCAATTGGGCGTTGGCGGCCGCCACACTTCGGTCTGGCGGATACTTTCGCGAAGCCGCCGTGGTGTACGAAGAACGCCTCGGAAACTCCGTCGACGCCGCCGCGTGTTACGAAGAAGGCGGACATTGGAACGAGGCCATCGCAATCTACAAACGCCTCGGAAACATGGAAGCCGTCGGCAGGATTTACCGCCGACTCGAACAACACGATGCCGCGGACCATGCATACATAGAAGCGGCTTCGTTCTATCATCAAAACCACGATTATCTCCGGAGTGCGAAACTTTTTGAGACCGAACTCGGTGATCCGGACATGGCCCTCTATGTCCTTCAGGATGGTTGGCTATCGTCGGTTCAGGCTCGCGAATGTTTGAAAGAAACGTTTTGTTTGCTGGGACGAACCGGGAACCATGCGAATGCGGCCAAGTGGATCAAGGAACTTCAAGAGCAAGTCATGCCGACGGAACCAACGGTGTGGCTAGCAACCGTTCTGTCGGACGCCGCCAATAACTATCCTCAGGAAACAATTCGGGAACTAGCAGCGAATGCGACGAGGTCGGTGGTTTCTCGCAAGTTGATGGGTTCTCGATCTAACCATTTCTTGCCGGATCGACGGCTGTTGCAAGCGATTGAAAAGTTGGTTCCGTCGGATCGGTTGCTCAGTCGCGATTGCCATCGGTATTTGCAGATTCAAGAAACTCAGCAATCGACGAAACGGCGTATCACCAAGCCGAATAGCCGAGTTGTGCGAACTCGCTGGAAGGAATTCTTGCCAGGGGTTGATTGGATCGATGCCCAAGCCACCAACCACGGGTTCTACGCACTCGGTCGGCAAGCGGGCCGCATCGGCACGTCGTACACGGGTTGGGAGGTTCTCGATTCGCGACCGTATCGGCAAAATTGGAATCGACAACATTGGAATCGACAAAATTGGAATCGACAAAATTGGAATCGACAAAATTGGAATCGACAAAATTGGAATCGACAAAATTGGAATCGACAAAATTGGACCGACATCGCGAAAGACCCCAATCGGCCGATTTTGTTGGCCGTCGCGCGGAATGAAAAATCGAATGTCTGGTTGCACGTGATCGGCTTTGATGGTGGACGGCCACTGGGATCTCGGGTCTACGATCGAGCGGTTCCGAGTGCTCCCCCTTGGGCCACCGCGACGACGATTGCCATCGCCCAGACCGCACATGGGGAATCGGTGAGTCTGTCGGAGACGGATTTCGGGTACGAGTTGGTCCGGTTTTCACCGGATGGCACGCCCATCAAATCGCATTCGATTCCTGTCGTCGAAATGACACCGGTGCCCGACTTGGACGATTGGGAGGATTTGCATCCAGCCGGCATTCCCCGGCATGCGCGGAAAGAGGCGGCATTTTTTGGGATGGGTGATTTCGTTTTGCAAACCTCGCCCAACGGCGGAATCATTTGGCATCGATTTGAGGAAATGGTGACTTCGCTCAGCGGATCGACACCCAATTCCCGTTTGCGTTTGGCGGTGAGTCTGGCCAACGGCGGCATGGTGATGTGGCCAGACATCACACGCAGACAAGTTTTCGGCGAAACACTGAGAGCGCCGCAGACGACGTTCACGTTGTCGGGTCATTTGGTGGCGGCTGATGAATCTCGAATCGAGGTCTACACCACCAACCGAAGCCAACTCAAACGGATCGCCATCCTGGACAGCCTCGCCCATCCCGTTGCGGTGATGCCGGTCAGAACGAACGAATTCGCGATTCTCGACCGCCAATCGAATCTGTCGCTGTACGAAATCAATCAGTGATGACGAAAAGAAACCAGCCGACCGGCAAGACTGTCGATCGGCTGGCTGTTCTCTGACTTCGATGCCGTGCGGTTTCGATCACTCGGTGGCGAGTCGTTCTTTCAGAACCTTGAACAAGTCCGCCGCCGATCGTGGTTGGAAGTCTCCGATTCGCGGCAGACTCTTGTCGAGATCGACTTCGACGACCGGCCGGTCTTCGTTTTCCCCCGGAACCATGACACCTGCATCGCGTCCCTTGCGGAGATCGAGCAAGAAGACCTTGTCGAACTGGGCAAGCAGTTCCTGGGTTTTGTCGAGATCGGTGACGGTTTTGTACCAACCGGGGACCGCGTCGATTTTATAACGGTTGTTCTTGGCTTCTTCGGTGAGCGGCAGCGGATTGAGCTCGTTGTAGATAATGCCAGCCGCCCAGACGAGTTGGCGGGTCGCATCGTAATCGAGTTGCTCGTCGGCTCCCTTCTCGGCGATTTCCTTCAAAGCCATTTTGGCATCGGCCGGTGTCGGCGGATTCTTTTCCATCGCTTTGGCTTGCTGGAACAACCAATTGGAAAGGTTTCTCGCCGCCACATCAATTTGGCTGGCTTCACCGAATGGCTGTCGATCGACCGCTTCATCGACGGCTTTCCGCAATCGTTCGTACTCGTCGAGATCGGCCCCAGAGAGTTTCAACGCGATATCGGAGAGAGCGGTCGGCCATTCATGGAGTCGCGGACGTCCCGGCGTGCGGACCGGTGGGCGTGTCAACCGCCAACCACGTTCCTGTAAATCGTGATGGCAAGCGTAGCAAGCGAAGTTCGCAAGTTCCGGCCATTCCGGTTTCGGCACGGCACACTCGGCCTCTTTGTTGGCCAAGTCCGCATTGAGTTTCATGTACTCCGCCAAGCTCGCGACCGAACCAATCAACACATCCTGGGTTTGGTTGAGTTCGGGCGAGATGAATTCGCCTTTGTCACCAGCCTTTTCTTCAAACTCCGTTCGAATCATTTCTGATTTTTCTTCGAACTCACGCCAGTGCCGCGGCTCTTGGTGGATGAATGTTGATGTTTCAAAACCCGGAAGTGGTGGATGACCAGCGGCGTACATCTCGTGAGTGACGACTTTGCCTTCGGCAACATTCCCAAGATGACAAGACAGGCAAATCCGGGTCTTGGAAACCGGCGATCGGACATCCCAATAGCTATAATCTTTCTCTTTCTCGGCGGCGGGTTTAAATCGCCACTCTTCGGCATCGACGTGGATACCGGCCCAACCCTCGTGGGTTCCACCGATGACGGTCCCAGCCGGCCCGTGGCAGCTTTCGCAGTTGACGCCGAATGTGACGCGATCGTCGTCCATCATACTGTCAGCAACAAGCCATTCGTGACCCAGAATTTTCTGATCGGCAGCTTGTCGTTCGTCCGATTTTTTCGCGGCCAGCATCTGCTCGGCTGGCATCCCGACGTGACACGTTAGGCAACGGACGTCGCGGTGAATTTGTGAATTGCCATCGGAATCCACGACGCCCAAGATCTTCGCCATCTGTTTGGAGCGTTCGTTAAGCAGCACGGTGTAGGCTTGCGTATGCTTGTCGTTGGCCCCCCAGATGATTAACTCGTCTCCTCGAATCCAGCCGTCATTTCGTAGTCCCCGAAGTCGCGTTTGCAAGAATGATGGCAAATTCGCTGAGGTTGTCGGACGAACATCCCCTTGTTCGCTGTTATGACACTGAGCGCATCGTCCGCGGATGATGCCGATGAACTCATGCGGATTCTCGGTACGCCAATCACTGACAACCGCTGCCGATTCTGTGGTCGCTGGTCCACTCAGTGTGGGTTGAGCGCTGACGGGGGACGTCCAACTGACCGCAAGGCAGACCGCTGCGGAGGCAGCGACTAGATAATTTCGGAATCGTTTCTGAAGCATAGTCTTCTCACTTGATGCGGAACCAAATGCGGCGTTAGTCGGCGATTGCTTGCGATAGCTCTTTGAGTTGCTGGAGGATCACATCGACGCGATCCTGTGTTCGTTGTTCAAAGGTTCGAGGGCTGTCGTACGGATTGGGAAATTTCAGTTGTTCTCGGATGGTGCGGAATCGCTTGAAGTTGTCGTGGTCGGCGGGAATCGGTCGGGCGATGCGACCGTTGGCGTCCATCATGCCTTGGTAAGCCGCCACCGCAGCCAAATACACTTGTGAAGCCGCGTCCCAACTGTTGTCAGCGATGGTCTGGCCTTCATTGGTGGAGGCTTTCAACAGCTGATCGATCATCTCGGTGGACATCGGCTGGGAATTGATTTGATGACCGAGTTCCGCAAGGGAACGCCGAATCGGAGCGGATAGTTTCAACACGTCTTCCCGATTCGGTGACGGTTTCCCCATTTCCGCCCGCAGTTGTTCAAACGCGCCAGATTCCGCGAACAAGTCGCTGGCGTTCGTGCCATGGGTGACGAGTGGCAACGCGGCGAATTGCCAAGTTCCGTATGGGAAATGTCCTGGTTTGAGATCGTAACCGCGATCCTTTTGCCGCCATGCGGACGGTTGCAAGTCGTGATGGCAGGCGTAGCAACCGTACTCCGTGAATTCCGGCCAAACACCATTTTTGTCGGCAGCTCGGGTTTCCAAAAGCTCCAGCGATTTTTCCGCTGCCGCGACTTGGCCGAGTGCCCACAACTTCGCGAAGTACGCTGAGTGAACGTTTTCCGCCGAGGTATTCGGATTGCTGACCGCGTGCCGACGACGATCGTCATTCGGATTCCAGTGCGGAGGCAACACCGAACTGAACGCCGCCATTTCGAAGTTCAAACGTGGATGTCCGCCCGCCATGATATCGTGATTGACTTCCCGATCCGCCGCACCGACGTGGCATTCGGCACACATTTTCGAGCGGGTGTAAAGGTCGTCGGTATTCACGAAACCGAGCGACGATTTTTGCTCGGGTGAGAGAAACTTCCAGTCCCACCGTTTGTGAGGATCGAGCCATTTCTCGGCGGCACCGTGACAACCTTCGCAGCTCACACCATCACGCAGCGAAAACTTGTGTCCCGCCGCGAGTTGCGAGCGATCGGACGCGGCTGCATGGCAATCGAGGCAAATCTTCGCTTCCCAAGCCGGCACACCTTCGAGGTCGGCGTACCGTTTGGATCGAGCAAGATACTCCATGATGCGGGCCGAAGTTTCATTCCGCAGCACCGCGTAGGCATTGGCGTGCGGATCTTTCTGCACCCAAATGCTGTGTTCGCTGCCGACCGTTTCCTTCAGGGCATCGCCACCGTGACAGTTCGCCGCCGAACAGCCGGACGCCCCGATGTACTTGAACTCCGTCTTGTGGGCATCGGCATGCCAATCGGGAAGCACATCAGGTTGGGGGGCTTGGACGGGAGCGTCGGCCACGAGCGTGGCTAGTTGAATCGGAGCATCGGGTTCAACCCCATATCCGCGACTGACTGCCAAAGCCAGACCGACTGCCGCCAGCGGTAACAAGGCAAGTTGCCATCTGATTATCAATCGGTTCATGGGGAGTCTCCGTCGGTCCTTATGCGCAGCGATGCACCAATCTTTAATCTTATTTCGTGTCCGTTTGCATCGTTGCGTTGGTCTTCTTTGCGGGATCGGCGGTCAAATCGAAAGTTAGCTGGCCGTTGAAGTCCTCTTTTCCGTGATCGTGATAAGTATGGCATTCGACACAATTGGAGCGGGCACCCACAAGTCGTTTCCCTGAATCGATTTGGACGGAGGTGTTCCGTCCGACGTGGCACTTCGCACACGAAGCTTTCGCGGGCATCAGAACATCGCCGGTGCTGTGGCTCTTCCACACGGGCTCGCCACTGATCAGATCCGCATGACACTCCGTGCAACTCAGCATTCGATGGTTGTTGTGTTGGAAGCGACTGTGGGCATACCAACGCTCCGGAATGTTCGGCGAAACGATTTCGGGCGTGGTTTCACCTTGGTCGGACGTGGTTTTGACATCGTGACAGAACGCACACGCTCCGTTTTCTTTAAAGAGCACCTTCTGGCCCTTCATGCGGGCAATTTCGTTCTCGACAAAATCTTGCGGATAGAATTCGCGTTCATCCAGACGGATTTGCTCCCGAACCGCCTCCGCGAGTTTCGTGTTGAGCGTGACCGGAAAATCTTCCCCGGGAAAACCCTGCCGAAGATCGGCCAGCGGATCGAACTTCGTGTCTTTGGGCTCGGCTCCGCGATTCGACACCCGCAGCGAATACAGGTCCGCCAAGAACCCTCGCACGATCTCCGGCGACTCGTGCGGCACTGTGACTGCAAATTCTTCTTCGATTTCGTCGTCGGACGACTTCTTGATGACCTTCTCCGCGTCGAACGTGAGCGGATGACACTGGGCACAATGCTGTTCGTAAACGATCGGCTTCATGTAACGGCCGGCTTCGTCCGCTTGATGGCAGTCTGCACAAGACTGCGGATACGCCAGCAGTTCTCCGGCGTTCTCACCCTTGCGGCGTTTGATGGCCTCGCCTTCGTCTCCGGTCAGGGGTTCGCCGTTCTCGTTGAACATACCCTTGAGATGGGCTTGGTGATTGAAGCGAATGCGGGCGGTGTCCTGCCAACGGGCTGGTTCACCATCTCGGCTGAAAAAGTCGACGACCCGATGGGCATGGTGGATCGGTTCTCCATCGGCGTCACGGGCCGGTTCGACGGCCTTGTCCATCGCGATCAGTTGTTCGATCCGAAACGCGGGGTGTCCGTCGGGCTTGCTGAAGTCGGTGATCATTTCCGAGAAATGCGGTGGGCCGTCGGTCGTGTGCACCACCAGATCGGTGTGACAGCGGGTGCAGTGGCTATCTGCAATCGAGGCCAACGAGATGTCCCCTTCGTGCTCCCGATGACACGTGGCACAGGACAGTTCGTTTGTCCCGTCACCGTGCATTGGATGCTGGTTGGAATGGTGGACCGTACCGGTATGACAAATTTCACAGTTAGCGTTGCTGACGGAGTGAATTTCGTCGTTCAGTCCCAACAAACGTCGCAGTGGTGCCCACGTGCCTTCCGTATGATTGGCGGAAACCAAATTCGATCCGGTCAGCAGATCGTTCGACAAGCTATGGCATTTCGCGCAGTCGTTCTCGAACATGGCGTGAGCCGTCGAAACGTCACCGCCTTGGTAGATGGCTGTTTCGCCTTTGGCGGTGGTGTAGCCGAGCCAAGCCAGCGAAACCAACACCGCTGCCAACGCAGACCACCAGGCCGCTCGTTTGATTGGGTTAGGGCGTTTGTGGAACTCAATCTCGACCCGTCCGGAGAGTTCGCGGCTCGATCGATGGGCACTCATTGCTGGGAGTCAATTCCTAAAAGTCGGACTGTCGGAGCGGCATGGAAACCGTGGAAAACCGTTAGAACGGCGGCACAACTCGCAACGCCACGATGATGTGAACAATGACCAGGACAAACAACGCCATCGAAATGGGGATGTGCAAAATCAGCCAAGTGTGCATCGACTTGTGGATTCGCGACAGCGTGCGAAACTGACGCCGTTCGGTCGCGAAGCCTTCCAACTCACCCAGCACACCGTGCAATTCGCCGGGAAGTTCCGCCCGCAGTTGATTGAACATGCGAGACGTGCTTTGCTCGGTTTGAAACTCCGGAAACCGTCGGGAACGCATCCGGAAATCCAAGAACGGCCGCAACCGAGACAAGTAGAATTTCTTGAGATGCTCGGAACGGACGATCGGACCTTTTTGTTTGGGTGGGGCGACGAATCCGCGAATCTGAATCGACTGTCCGGCCGCTGCATTCGCAGTTGCGGCGGCGGGTTTCTTGGCTGTCGGCTTTGGTTTGGCGGCGGCTCCGCCTTTGGCTTTGACGGCCGCTCGCATTTGCTCGATCTTCGACATCGCCTTTTTCACTGGCGGCGGTGCGTTTTCCCCGGTGGCTTTGGCAGCTTGCTGCCGGACGATCTCAAGAGGGGACAACCGTTTCTTCGACTTCGTCGGTGCCGGTTTTTCCGGTTCGTCATTGGTAGGAATCGGTGATTCGTCCAAATCCCAAGACAGCGATTCGCGTCGCTTGCTGGCGGCGGATCGGCGTTCCTCTTCGATTCTGGCAATCTCAGTGGTTTGGTTTGACTCGAAGACTCCGACCACGCCCGCGGTCATCAAGACTTCTTCTTCCTCGGGTTCTTTTTCGACAGGCTCTTTGAGGATGAATTTCTTCTGACACATCGGGCAGCGGGCTTTTCGCCCCAACAGGGACCGATTCGGGATCAGAAGTTGATAATCGCATTCCGGGTTTCGGCAAGGAACATGCAGCGATTCGTCAGCAGCTTCTTCCTCTTCGGCGTCAAACGACTCACCCTGCGCCGCCAGACGGGCAAGATTTCCCATCTCCTCGGCGGTGAAGTTGAGCGTCGCCATCTGCCCAGGGTCCGCCGTGGACATTCTTGGAGCCGGTGTCGAATCGTTGTCTCTGTTCTTCGCAGCTGCCTGTTCGCGTGCCAGCTCGAGCGGTGATTTCTTTTTGGCGGGAGCTTCGTCCGCTTCGGTCTTCTTCTTGATCTGTTCTCGGGCGAGTTCAAGCGGTGACTTTTTCTTCGTCGGGGCGTCTCCGCCTTCAGCTTTCTTTTGAGCCTGTTCTCGCGCAAGTTCCAGTGGCGACTTTTTCTTCGCCGGTGCTTCTTCGCCTTCGGTTTTCTTCTTGGCTTGCTCACGTGCGAGTTCGAGCGGTGATTTCTTTTTGGCCGGTGCGTCTCCGCCTTCGGCTTTCTTTTGGGCTTGTTCTCGGGCAAGTTCGAGTGGCGATTTTTTCTTGGCCGGGGCATCGCCTCCGGCTTTCGCGGCTGCTTGTTCTCGTGCTAATTCGAGCGGTGATTTTTTCTTGGCGGGCTTGTCTGTATCGCCAGACTTCTTGGCCGCTTGCTGCCGAGCCGCTTCCAGGGGTGAGACTTTCTTCTTCGGACTCGCATCTGCCCCGCCACCAGCGGCGGCCTTTTTCGCTTTCATTTGTTCCAGCGGACTCGGGCCTTTTTTTCCGGCTGGTTTGGCTTTGGCGGGTGGTTTGAAGTCGAGACCCTCGTAGATCTCCGCCATCATTTTGGGGAAGTTATCTTCCTTGTTGATCCATCCATTCTGTTTCGATGTCTTCCCAAGATCGACGAACAACCCTCGCCAATTCTGATCGACTTGATCCGGCCAATTCGGAAGTTCGTCTTTGGAGGCTTCCGCTCCGAATTTGGCGAGTTTTTCGAACTCTGGGTAGAAGTCGTCTTCACGGACATCGAGTTTGCCGCACAACTTCGCAACCGCTTGGTCGGCCAGGAACTGCATCCGTCGACACTGATACGGAAGCTGTGCGGTGAATGTTTCGTAGGGCACGCGACTGGTGAGCAAACGCGGGAGGAAGTGTTGCAAGGCGACGCCGACAAAGCCGCTGACGACCACGATGCCGAAGGTGATCCACAGAATGTTTTCGAGCAGTCCGCCCCAACCGAAACCGGCGTGAAACAGAATGAGCGGGAAACTCAGCGTACCGAGCCACAAATGCCCTTTGAGCCAGAACTTCGCACTGCCCAACCGCCAATGCGGAACGCGTTTTCGACCGGCAAGCAAACCGGCGAAGACCATCATCAATGTACCGATGATGCCGTAAATCAGACCGGCGACACTCCCGCCGTGGGCACCGTTGGGACTGGACGACGCATAGATGACGTACGTCACCGTGGCGACGAGAAGAATTCCCGCCGAAATGTACGCCCAACCGCGATGGTCCTTCCACTGAATCAACATTCAATTGTCCTCAAGATCATGCCCGGCTATCGGTGGCCGGCTTCATGAAGAACGTTTGCGCATGGACTCGAATTGCGGCATCGTGCGGACACGCATACACGCACGACGGTTTCTGACCGGGTACGTTGCTGCACAGATCACACACAACCGCCTGTTCGCCGACGGATTTAAACGTTGTTTCCTCGCCCAGAATGGCCTTCTGTTCCGCCGAAAGTTGGATCGGATTGCGGAGTTCGTTCATTTGAATCGAACCATAGGGGCATTGCTCGGCACACATTCGGCAACCAATGCACCAATCCCGAATCACAATCTCGCCGTTTGAGCCTCGGTTAATCGAACCAACGGGGCAACCGATCATGCACACCGGATCGAGACACTTCCGACAGGTGATCGGCACCAAGTAGTTTTCGTATCGTGGGCCGTCCAAATACAGCCGCGTGCGACCGTCGTCATGAGCCGACACGCATGCTTCCACACAGGCATTACAGCGGGTGCATTTTTCCAGGTCGATCAGCATGAGCTTTTGACCCTGCACCAAACCGAGTTGGTCAAACTCACGACTTTGCGGGATGGTTCCCGCTTCGTCGAAATCACCAACGGTTGCTTGAGCGCTCTGTTCCCGGCGGATGATCTCTTCTTGAATCCGCTCGTGCATCACGGGAGATTCATTGCGGATTTGTTCGATCAGGTCCCGGCGAATGCGAATGAGTTCCACCCGTGACGGAATCGCTCCCATTCGACCATCGGGAATGCGTTGTTGATAACCGCTGTCGGGGTGGTCATACGCAATGCACGTGGCTCCGCAAGGTTGATTCCGGAAGACCGCCATCTCGCCGAAGAAATCGCCCCGCCCGAGGTAGGCCAATGTTCGTCGCGGACCGGCGGATTCCAACCGCATCGGCACGCCTTTGGGGAAGATGTGTTCCAAGAACGCCCGGTGAAAGGTGCGATATTCCAACTCCGACCACTTCTTTGTGTCGCGAGGATACTCAGCGATCGTGGTTTCGAGTGCCGGCCCGTGAACAACTTCGAGAACTTCCTTCCGCGTTTTTCCGAGCTTCGTGTAGATCTTCGAGTTGCGGACAAGATCGTTGAGTGTTTTGCGGGCTTCCGCTTGTTGTTCGGTTGTCAGCGATTTCGCTTGAATCGCCTTTTGAATCTCTGGCGAAAACTTCTTGAATACCGCTTCACGCAAATCGACGACATCGCTGGATTTCTCCGCCAATTCGTCGGCGAGGCTTTTCCAATGATCGGAGGTAAACTCATCTGGTTGGAACGCGTACCAGGCGTTCTTGATGACCTTCACCAAACCGCTACGGATGATGTAAAACGAATCGGAATCGGCCCGCTCTTCGAGGATGGTAGCTCCGGATTCGTATTCGACCAGTTCGATGCCTTCTTTGAGCCGAGCGAATTGCTCGTCGGTCATTTCATCGAAAATGGACAACCGCCGCACGTGGGTTTCCAGCACGCGTTTGCGATAGCTGTCATCCATGCGTTTCTTGTAGGCTGGGTCTTTGTGGAGCATGTCCAGCACATTGCGGAGCATCTCCAGCATGTAGCAGTCGCGGTCGGCGACCACCGTTGCGGACCGGGGAGCCCGGTTCATGCAACTCATTTCGCCCATCAACTCGCCTTCGTGGAGCGGCCCCCGAAGGGTTTGCGAGTTGATGTCTGTTGGTGCGTCGATCGGAATGAACTTCGGAATCGACTGCCGCAACCGACTCCCGCCACCTTTCAAAGCCGCCTTGAGTCGATGAAGCAAACCGCGTTTGGGTTGGTCTGGCTCGAAGTTGACCAACAGGTGAGCCGTTGCGGTCTGACGCTGTGGACCATCCTCGTTCTCGACCGGTGGCAGTTCTTCCAGGCGACTTTTGAGCAATGTGATCTCGTCGACGATTTCCTGTCGTCGGCGTTCCAACTCGCGTGGGGTCATCCGGAGAAAATACGGATGCAATTCGAGTTCCGTGCCCTGCTCCGCCTGGGCGCGGATGGTGGTGTCGATCGACTCCAGTTGTTTCTCACGCAGCGCGATGACGTCTTCGGTGGTCAGAATGTAGTATGCAGTCGCCCCAGCTTGCCCTTGTTCACAGATGATGCGTCCCTGCGGGCAGAACCGAAGCGCGGTTGTGCTGGGGAAGCGACGAAAATCGGGGCCGCCCTTTTTCATCGCCGTGAATAGCGAGAGTGTATTGAGTTCGTCCGCCGTCAGCAGTTCGTCGCCGTCTTGCAGCGGCTCGGTTACTTCCTGCAACGCCGCCGGTAACATGCTCTGCTGAGCCACGATAGAAACTCCGTTCTAGGGCGTTCGTTTGAATGTCAAATTGGGCCGATTGAGTTGCATCGACGGCTCACAGATCGTGTCCGTCTTTGATGTTAAGAGCGACCGTCAGTGTACCCGACCCATCAAAAGTCGCAAGAGTCAAACCAACTTTGTCCACTGTTTCCGCAAGGTCTCAATTCGTTTGCGGTTGGCGCCGAGATCGGAATGCCCCAGTCGTGAGGCGGAGCGAACTTGAATGACGCCCGCCGCTTCGTCGATCAAAAATTCCACATCGTCCACGAAACGGAGCAGTCGGGTTGTGAATTCGACCCGGATGTAGCGATCGGTGCGTTCGATGATTTCGGCATCGCTGCGGTCTTCCAGCACACGTACGAGCTGGGCAAGCGATTCGTCCACCGAACCCAACAGCGGCAGCGGGTCGATGTGGTGTTGCTTGTCCTCCGGCGTGGCGTAAGAACACACACAGTTCGGCGAAGACGGACACGGTTTGAGGCGTCCGTCGTGCACGCCGAGTTCAGGACGTTTCCCGGTGAATAAGCCCATCGTCGAATATACTCCCTGCGAGAACGAAACCGCAGGAAGTTGTAGCATTCGTCGTGTGCCATTGGCAACAAGCTGTCGCTCAGCACAGCTCACAGAGCCGTGGCACACTTTCGACGGTATTTTGACGCGGCGGCGGTTACTCGGTGGCGGTGATTTGTTCGGGGTTGTCGAGCAATTCTTGCGGGAACTCCTCGGGCCAATCTCCTTGAAGAATTGCATTCCGCATGCGGACGGAAGATTTCGTGCGGTTTCGGTAGATGCCGAATTGCAGGTCGCCGGTGAAATCCAAACCGCGTTGATAGATGGTTTCGTTGTTCAGCGAGAGCGTGATGCGATCGTTCTTTCGTTCAAGGCGGACCGTGTTCCAGTCATCTTCTTTCAATGGCAGCGGACGCGGGCCTCGACGGTTGAACGGTTCGAGCAAGGCGTTGTCTTCGGCGAGGCCGGTCCATTCGTACGGTCCGGCGGTTAACCAGTGAACGCGAACACCACGCGGTTCCAAAAGAAACGCCATCCGACCCAACACAGGGTGAGCTTCGAACTGGTCGGCTTGATAGAAGAATTCGTACGTCACGGATTCGCCATCCAACAACGGACGGTGGTAACGAATCACGCTTTGCGATCCGAGTGAGCCCGCGTCTTCGGTTTGAGTCGCTTCGAGAACGCCGCCGGTCATCCGCCAATCGGCTGGTGGTTCTTCAACGTCTTCCGACGGAGCAAAGTGCGGTTGCGATTCCTCATAGAATGACGTTTGCCAACCGCGAAGCGTGTCCCCTTGCAGCATCTCCACCTGACGTGGGATCTCGGGTTTTCCCCGAAAACGGAAGTTGCGAAAGACCGGTCGTTTGTTCGCGAAACTTCTCAGCCCTAACCACGGACTCGCCTCAGTCGCGACGGAGTCCGTCCATACGGGATGCAAGTTCGCGAGGAATTGCGGACCGGATTGCGATCGCCGAATTGTCACGCGGTTGAATGTCGGTGTGGATTCATGTCGGGTGAAATGGTTGGGCTGTCGCGTTAGTTGCCACTGGTCGGCATTCCAGACGTTCAAAATGTTCTCTCGTCCAATCGCCTCGAATTGCAAACCGCCATACACCAGACCGCCATCGGTGCCAATATCGCCGCCCTCTTGCGTTTCACAGGTGAACTCAAATCGACCGGTCAGCGGATACTTGAAGAACAGCACATCGCTACCGGTTCCGGCGAGGTGCATGATGTGTTCCTCATGGGTCAACCAAACGCTCGGTGCACCACCGAACGCGTTTGTGACTGCCGTTGCCCCGGAAACCGGCACCCAGTATTTGAGCCGATTCTGAAAGAGAACTTCCGGTTCGGACACACCACGGTGATGCTGCACCGCGACCGCATGTGCCAACCGATGAAATGGTCGGGAATCTGTTGCGTTCGGTGAAAACGCGAGCGGTTTGAGTGAACGCTCGGCGAACTCATGAAGCTCGTCGTGCTGAAGTGCCGCGAGTGCGATGGCCACCTGCGTCGATACGGTTTCGGACTGAAGAAGTTGCTCCCATTGCGTTTTCAATGGCTCGGCATTTACCCGATTGTCCGCGAGCTTCGCCAGCAACGCCATCGGTTTCGCACCGGGAATGTTTTCGTCGGCGAGTTCATCGAGCGTTAATTGCAGACGGCTGAGTTGCCCAAGTTCGTCCGCCGTTCTCGCGAGCATCCACCCTGTGCAAAACAGACCTGGTAGACCATTCATCTGTGGGACGGCGAATGTTTCGTCGCGGGCCCGTTCGCCGATCTCACGGGCAAAATCTTTCGGCGGTGCCGATTGCGGAACGGTAAGCGTGACTAATCGCACGCTGTTCCGTGATTCGGTCGGCAACGTCCATTTCAGGAGGACATCGTAACGCTCTTGCTCGTCGAGTTGCGCAAGTTCGCGGGCTAATCCCCCCAACACCGCGGGCAAGACCGAGACACCATCGAGAGTGGCAACATCCGACGAATCGACCAGTTCACCAAACGCGTCCAACGCCGGTTCGATGTCGTCTTGTCGAAGCTGCGTGAGAATAGCCTGCGATTGCGTCCGCACGACGGCTTGAGCATCGTCGGATTCCTGTGCGGGCAACCGTTGAGAATTCACAAAACCGACGGCAAAGACCAGACCGGTCAGCAGCAAAAATACGGGTGACTTCATCGACTCGGCTTTCCAATTCTACGGGGATTCAATTCGCGTTCACCGTGGACACAAAAGACTGCCAGAGGGTCTAGCGGAAAAGATCACGCAACGTGTCGAACAGGGATTTCCTCGGCGGCGGTTTGATCGGCTGTGGTCTGATGGGCATGTTTGGTTGCGGTGGCAACGGACGCGGAGTTTCATCGAGGGCCACAATTTTCTCCGCCCGAAAATCAATCGACTTCAACAGCACGACCGTTTCCAATC
The DNA here is from genome assembly GCF_011634775.1 of Thalassoroseus pseudoceratinae. Taxonomy (NCBI): domain Bacteria; kingdom Pseudomonadati; phylum Planctomycetota; class Planctomycetia; order Planctomycetales; family Planctomycetaceae; genus Thalassoroseus; species Thalassoroseus pseudoceratinae. The sequence goes on along the minus strand of NZ_JAALXT010000007.1, from coordinate 260,092 downwards.
CTTCCCCACGCGTATGGACCATATAACGAATGTGGAACGGTGGAATCGGGCCGTCGGTGACCTTTCTCTCACCAACATACACATCGGTGTCGAAGCGTTTGGACTTCGCGAGCACCACGAGTCGCGTACCGTACCGGCAAATTCGCAGACCGGTGATATCCTTCAGCGGGATGAGACCGTGCAACGAATAATTTCGCTTGGCGTTGACGTCCTCGCCTAATTCGCCAAGTTGGAATCGAACCGATTCCCCTCCTTGAGCGTTCTCGAAGAGGGCGTTGATTTGGTCGGAGTTATCCGTGGGCAGTTCGATTTGGAGATAAACAGCGCTGAGGTCCGTGTTTTTGTGTTTCGGGATTTTGCGGACCTCGAAATTCGCGGACAGATCGAAGTCACCTTCGATTTGCGTGTCTGTTTGGAACCCGGTCGCCAACCAACTTCGTCCACCAACCGCGGAAATGCGCCAACCGTTGTCCTGCGGATTCCATGTCGGCGTTTGCGACCGCACCGCGAAGTTGGTCGTTGGTGGGGATTTCGTAAAGTCATGCGAGAACTCGTCCGGCAATTTCTCACGTTGTTTGTCGAGTTGAGTGACGTCTGTCGAAATCGTTTCGAGGGCATCGCCGGTGATGTTCTCCGCCTGGATCGACAACGACTTCCAAACCACATGCACGTGTCCCTTGTCAAGAATCTGGGCGACCAAGCGGATCTCTCTCACATCAGCCCGATCGTTCAGGGCTTCGATCTTGCCTCGGAAATCGAAAAACGGGGAATCGCCCTCGGCGGTGAAGTAAGTCAATGTGTTGCCTGTGCGGGTCAATCGAAGTTTCCCGGCGTGTTCCTCCATGGGCGTATTCGAAAAATGATTCCGTCGCTTCGCCTTCGGGGAATTTTGCACGACGATGCATTGGCATTGATGACGAGTGTTCCCATCCGCGTCGTGGATCTGCCGACGGGTGACGGAATGTTCGTCGTTCTCGGGGGTGTCGAAATACACGATCAAATAGAGCGTGGAATTTCCGCCGGGGGTTGTGGTGGCTTGGAAGTCTTCGAACTCCGCGACGATGTTAAAATCTCCCTTGAGCTTCAGTTTCGGACTGATTGACGTTCCGCGATATCCTTTCTCAGACGATTGCACCGCCACCAAACCGCGATCGGTCACCTCCGTATCGCGGATGCCATGCCCGCGGTAGGTTTGGAACTTCGAGTACCACCAGGGGTTGTTGGCGAAGTTGATTTGAAACGTATCCGTGAGGTGTTCGGTTTTGCCATCGAATGGGTCGTATTCCTCGATCGCCATTTCCTGCTCGGAAAGTTCAGGCAGTTTTCGAGGCCAGTCGCCACGATGCACCGCATTGCGGACGATCACTTGGGAACGATCGATAAACTGAAAGTAGCCGAACGTGCGGGAGTTCGTCGCGGCTAATTGATGACGATAGATTGGTTCGTCGTTCAAAGTGAGGGTGAGCGTGTCGCCTTGAAGTTCGACCCGCATTCGATTCCACTCCGCCGGTTTTAACGGCAAGTTCCCACCGATTTGGTTGGCGGGTTCGACCGACACATTCGCGGGATCAAGTTCGGTCCGCTCGTATCGTCCATTTGTCACGCGATGGAGTTTCACGCCCTCCGGTTCCAACAGAAACGCCAGTTGGCCGATCGCCGGGTGCGTCTGATATTGACCGGGCGTGTAATAGAACTCGTAGTCGATCACGCCATCCTCACACATCGGACGTTGATACTGAAGCAGGCGTTCGACGTGATGATCGGGCAAGGCGGTCATGTCGGATTTCAACATGCCATCTTGTTGAATCCAACCACCTGATTCCTGACCAACCGGCACATCGAAGTACGACGACCAACTACTCAGGTCCGAACCGGTCAGAAGGGGAATTCGGTCCGGGATCGTGGGGTTGCCGATGATTCGCAAGTTCCGAATACAGCCGTCTCGTCGGTTGTCGCTACGAATCGCGATCCAAGGCGAGATCTCGTAGTTGGTGACTTCGCGATGAACTTCCAGACCGTTCACATACGTCGTGACCGTGTTGCCCTCGACTGCAACTCGCATCCGGAACCAATTGCGGGCCTTGGTGAGCTTTCGTGAGAGCTTCCGATTGCTGAACCGCACGCGGTAATTTCCGATTTCATATTCATCCATCTTATAGGACGGAAACACCCAACGTCTGCCGACCAGAAGATGCGTATCTTGCCAGTCGAAAACTTGGGCCTCCCAATGGATTTCAAACGTCCCTTGCAGCGGAATTGCGTAGTACAGGAAGTCGTGTTGATAACTCACCAGGTTCTCGGCATGACCGTGATGCACGTCCCACACCGCCGGTGGTCGGCCTTCCGCATTGACGCGGGCGGACATTCGGCTGGCCGGTATCCAATGACCCAGGGAGTGAACTTTCGGCTGCTCGTCTTCGGGCAAAGTTTCCACGATGGTTCGGCGTGTCATTCCAATCAGCCGATTCCACTGTTGCTGCTTGACCGACAATGCGTAGTTCGTGCGTGTCCAGGAAAAATACCGATAGACGGCATGAGCAACATCGTTCCGATGAAGACCGTGACGCACACAATGCTCGTAGACCAACCATTCCGCATCGCTCGGGCCGTCATTCAGATTGACGGGAGTGACCTTGATGAATTGATTCAGAGAATCCGCGAAAGCGGTGGTGTTGCCACGATACCACTCCGCAAGCATCACGACCGCCAGTTGGGAAATACGATGTTCGGAACCGTCATCAATCGGGATGGCACGAACTTGCTTGATGACTGCATCAAGTTTTCCGAGTTCGCGGGCCGTCTCCAGCCAATCGAACACCGGCGACACCAATTGCCCGCCCGTGACAACCCGCTTGCCCGATACCTCCGACGATTCGAGGTCGGAAGGATTTGGCGGCGGATTGGTCGGTGTGAACCCGATTTGCAATCGCCACGTGTCGTGGGTGTCGCCGGGAAGAATCCAATTCGTGAGAAACTCGAACCGCTCCTCTGCCGTCAACTTTGCAACTCGCTGGTGCACCGTCCACGCGGATTCCGGTGTGTGTTGATCCGCGAAAATCTCGCTGATGGCCGATGCGTCACTGGCCGTCAACGAATCGAGAACGATTGCCTGACCCAACACGCCCGCACACAGAAAAAAAATCCATCGCCGTTTAGGGTTCATCACGGACCTCTAGCGTGGGTTCGTTGTCGTTTGTCGCGATTGTCAACGTCTTCCAAGTGACGTCGGTCGCCCATTTCGATGTGTTTGCGTAGGCATAGGCGGCGGCAGTTCCCGAGGAGAAATCGTCTCGGCGAATTTTCAATGCCGCCTGCACATGCCAATCTTCGGAATCCGCTTCAGAGTACAGGAAGTACAACGTTCCACGGTCGATGACGAATCGCAAGTGATCAGGCGACTCGACGGGCACCGATCGAATCGGCAAATAAACCGGCTTCCCAACGAGATTTCGAGACACAGCCCGCGAAATCAACCAAACCCGGCCGTTCCCCTTCGTGCGGAACATCCAGGTGATTTTGTACGGATGGCCTTGGATCTCATCGAACGGGCCTACGTCATCCGGCGAAAAGTTTGCGACAGGTAGATAGAGTTCCAAACCGACTTCGGTTCGATTTTCGGGTTGGGGGCCGGTTTCGATGTCGTGAATATCCAAAGCCAAATCCACATCGACCGTTCCCCGTGGCAGGGCAATCGTTTTGTATGGGAGGTCACCAGGTCGGAATCCGGTGGCTTCGACTTGCCAACGGTCTCCGTCCGCGGTGGTCGTGGTCATCACGGATAGTCCTGGAATGGTGACCTGATTACTGGCTTGGGCCAATGACGTGAAATCGATGACTCGAACCGTGGCGTCGTTCCGTTGCTGGTTGAGTCGATCCGCGATGGCACGTTGGTTCTCGATCGGTCCGCCGTAAATTCGGTCGGCTCGGATGGTCAGTTCATTCCAAGTTGCGTCTGTTTTCACCTGCGGCTTGTCCGCTTGCAGCAGGAACTTCAGCCCCCGCACACGAACGGGAGCGGTCGGGAACTCGACTTGATCGATGATGCGAAAGTTCGGCGAATCACCCTCGGCATACAGCGAGTACAGTTGGTCTCCGCGTCGGGCGAGTCGCAATTGACCGGATGAGCAAAACTCGTCGGCCCGATCGGTCTGATAGTGCAGTCGTCCGTCGGCTTTTCTTTCGATTCGGGCACATGCGACTTTGTGGCCGTCCCAATCGAGACGTCGGTAAACTGTGGCGGATGTCTCGCTGGCCGTGTCGGTGATGACTTTCAACGCCAATCCGCTGCGGAACGATTTCTCACCGGCGGGCTGGATCGACGAAAAATCCTCGAACCGAATGCTCACGTCAAAGTCGCCGGCGAATTCCACGCAAGCGAGCAACTCTTTGAAACCATCGCTGCCGGTACGTGACGTGGCGATTCCCGTCTCAGTTTGTTTGATCGCGGTGGAGTCGCCGTTGCTATCGAACCAATCGGCCGGAATGCCATTCTTGAAATCATGCCGCCAGACATCGGGCAGTTCCTCGGCGGAGCGATCCAGTTCCACCAGTACCGGATCGGCGAGTTCTTGTTCTGGCAGTGTCTTGGGCCAATCGCCTCGCCACACCACATTCTTGACAAGCGCCTCCGTCAAATCCGCGTAATGGAACAAACCGAACACCCGTTGATTCGTGGCTTCCAAGGGGCGTTCGAAGATGAACTCTCCGTTTAAGGTCAACCGCACCGTCCGGCCTTCGATCGAAAGTTGCAACCGATTCCAAGCGTCTTCGTGAAGTGGCAACTCGTTCGGTCCGCGTTGGAATTCGGGATTGAAGTCGGCGTTGAATGGATCGAGTCCGGTCGTTTCGTGACGGCCATCGGTGATCCAATGCGTGTGAACGCCGTCCGGTTTCAACAGAAACGCTAACCGCCCCAAAGCCGGATACACACCGACGAGGTCTTTCTGATAGAAAAATTCGTATTCGATCGTGCCGTCTTCGATCATCGGGCGGTGGTAACGCAGCCACTTTTCCATGCCTTCGCCACGAACATCGAAACGAGGATACCCCTGCACAACGACCGTTCCGGTCTCATCCGTCTTCGCCGACCAAAACCCTTGGTTCGCACCGAAGCCGCGTTCGTAATACGGCACCCAACCTGGCATTTCGGCTTCGGCGGTGAGAAGGATTTGGTCGGGAATCGTTGGCGTTCCGGTAATGCGAAGGTCTTTCATCACGGGATGCGAACGCCGCCAGGAACGAAACGTGAACCAAGGATTATGTTCGACCGGCAGAATTTCCTCGTGAACCAGCCGACCGTTGAAAAACGCCTGCAAGTGCCGATCGTCGATCACGGCTCGGAACCGTCCCCAACGACCGCTCGCCATTTTGGGCGTGATCTTCGTGACTTCATAGTCCTTGCGGTAATTCCCGTGTTTGAGCCGCGAATTGTGGAAATACATCTCCAACCGCCGACCCGCCACGACAAACCCACCGTGGCTCCGCGAGCCGGTCGTGTAATCGCATTCGATTTGATAGTTCCCTCGCAGCGGGATTCGGTACGTCAAGTAATCCGACTCGTGCCCGGAAATCTTGTGCAATTCGTGTCCGCGTTGTTGCCAACACGCGGTCGGTCTGCCATGTCCGCGGGTCGATGAATCGAGGTAGGAGTCGACTGTCCAATTCGGCAGCGGCGAAGCCGTTTTGTTGTGTCGCAGACCACCGTAATGTCCGGTCAGGGATCGGAAGTGATCATTCATCACATCCAAACCGAATTGGGGCGAATATTCGAAGAGCTTGACGAATTCGTTCATCGCCCATTCCCCGACCATCAGCCGGGTTTCCGAGTTCGCTAACCCCTGCTGCAAGATGAGCACTTCCGGCCAACGGTCGGCACCGCGTTCGTCGGGCACCATCGCGGCGTAGGGAATGAAGGCATCGAACGCCGCGGTGACAGCCGGAATATCGTTTCCAGCCAGAGCCGTCAAAAAGAGCAACGCCAAGCGATCGCGGTGTTCATCAGCGGTTTCGGCGGATCGTGATTTGATCGCGTTTTCGAGTTCCGTTAACCGATCCAACTCGCGAGCGGTTTCGATTAGATCCAACACCGGCGAAACGATGACACCGCCATGATCGTTGCGGATCGGCTCGTCTGCGGACGCCGGTTTCCACAAGCTCTTGCGGGCTCGATGCGGATAGGTTTGTATTTCGTCGGCCGGGTGCGTGGTCAGGAATCGACCGATAACACGGAAAGCGTGCGGACGTTCCGGTGGCAGAACGGAATTCTTGAGGTATTCAAACCGCTCCTGCGGCGAGCGACCCGCGGCTTCGACTTGCGTCTGCTGCACGTTGGAGGCCAACACGTCTTCACCGAACAACGTGTGAAGGGCATTTGTGTCCGCGCGTGTCGCATTTTCCGGTTCGTCCGCAAACGCCAGCGGAGTGATGCACAGCCCGAGCCCCAAGCCAATAGAACGCAGAATTCGAAGCATGAAATCTCAACTCCCGCGATGTGTGGGACATTCGAAATCGAAAAGCTTGCGAGGCTTCAACGATTCCCTTGGACTGGAACAACGGGGCTCTCCAACCGATCGGCGGCGATCGTTGCGGACTTCAACAGCACAACGGTTTCGCGATCCGCTCCTCCGGTGTGGACGATGGTGCGGAGATTACCCAGTTTCACCGGATGCGGAGGAACTTCAAGCAACCCCAACAACACCGGCTGACTTTCGACGGTTTCTTGGAAGAGGAAATACGCAATCATACCGCGGCGGACGATTCGCAATTGATGCACCTGCTCGAATGGGACGCTGGCGAGTTCTTGGTACTCGTGTTCGTTGCCTTTGGGATGTCGAACTTGAAGTTCGCCCGCTTTGTATCCCGTACTGGAGATCGCGAATTTCGATTGAATGAGCGTTGCTTCGGGATCGGACAGCACAACTTCCAAATACGCCGTGCATTCACCACCCGGTCGGGCCGCTTCGATCTTTTGCACATCCAGTTCGACGGTGTAGTCGAAGTCTCCGGACACGACGAACGGCAGACTCAAACCCGAGCCACGCCAACTTGCGAAACCGGGTTGCGTGATCGTCAAACCGTCGTCACCGACTTCATACCGTCCCGGCGAACCCCAACGCGGAATCCGGCGGACAGTTTCAGCATCGCTTAGGTCGAGTGTGTGTTTGTCTTGCAAAGTTTTCCGGTGCTCGTCGAGTTCCTGGATGCTTGGCACCGAATGCAACGCCGCTCCGGTTAGTTCCTCGGCTCGCACCGTTAACGACTTCCAAACCACCTGAGCTTGCCCGGGTTTCGTGGTCTCCAAGATCAAGCGAAAATCGGATGGGCGTGTGGATGCGGTCGGTACGGTTTCGGTGTACAACAGACGATAATTTTCGGAGTTCTCTGCCGCGAACAGATAGTGCATGCGATCCCCGATGCGAACGAACCGAAGTTTGCCGGCGTTGGTTGCGTCACTAGTTTTCTTGGGGAATGCGTATTGGCGTTCGCCGTTTCTAAGATAGAAGTAAGCCGCTTGAATGATTTGCTGGCCGAGTTCTTTCTTCTCGAACCGTGAAAACTTGCGATAGAACCGGCATTCGCTGAGGTCCTCGAACCCAACGAACAACTGAATGTTGCCGTCGCCACCTTCGGTAATGGACGCATCGAACCCCTCGAACTCCGCGACGATGTCGAAATCACCGCTCAATTGCAGATGCGGGATAATCTCGTACCGCACGTACGAGTTAAGTCCGGGGCGAACGAGTTGAAGTCCGTCGTCGAGCTGCATCGAGTTTTTCTGCCAACCTTCGCCCTTCATCAAGAATCGTTCAACCGGCAGACCATTTGCAAAATCGTGTCGAAAGGTCTTCGGCAGATCGAGTTTGGCGAGAAGTTTTTCAACGTGATCGTTAGCCAATTGCTGTTCAGTAGGTGCGGGAATTTCTTGGGGCCAATCGCCTCGCCAACGAATGTTCCGCACGCGGGCTTCGGTTTGGTCGGCGTAGTGGAACAGCCCGAATTTTCGTCGGTTGGATTCGCTCAACGTGTGTTTGAAAATCGGTGTTCCATTGAGTCGAATGGAAACCACTTGGCCGACGGTTGTGAACTCTAACCGGTTCCACGCTCTGGGTTTCAATGGCAGTGTACCGCTCACATTTTCGATGCTGTTGACCAACGTGGCGTTTGCCGGATCGAGACCGGTGCGGTCGTAGGGCCAATCACCGATCGTATGCAGCGACACGCCTTCGGGATGAATCAGGAAGGCCGTCCGATCAAGTGCCGGATGGATGGCGAACCGATCGGCTTCGTAGAAAAACTCATACGAAATCGTGCCGTCCTCGATCATCGGCCGATGATACCGCAGCAAACTCTCTTGAAAGGAACCCCGGTTCTCGGGATCACAATCGCCTTGCAGAATCTTACCGTTGGCGGTGGCGTCACCGAATTTGCTCGCATCGACCAACCGCCAATCGCTGTCACTTTGGCCAATGGATTCATCGTAATACGATAGCCAGCCGAGCAGTCGATCATCGCTGAGGAGTTCGATTTCCTCGGGAATGACGGGATCGCCGAGAATTCGCAAATTCTTGACCCAACCATGGGTGTACCAATACCCCATGATCGTTACCCAAGGATTACTCTGGGAAACGTCGGCTCGAAACACTTCACGACCGTTGACTTCCGTGATTCGCTCGCCGTTTCGCACGACCAAGCGGACCCGCATCGGTTCGCTGATTTCGTCGAGACGCGGCTTGAGAGTCATGCTGGGGCGATCGTCATCGAAATGCCCATTGAGAATGCTGGTGTGATCGTACCCCGGTCCCGCCCAGGTTCCGCCGTATCCGAGTCGAGTATCGCGGTAGTTGAACGCGCTGATGTCGGCTTCCACGACGAAGTCGCCGAGCAAGGGCGTGCGGTAGCAGAGGTAATCGCGGTCATGTCCGCCGACGTGGGCGACCAAACCGGGACGACGAATCCAATTCGCATGCGGAAACCCTTTGGCAACATTCCCGGCGATGGCACGAGACACGGGAATCCAGGCATCGAGCGGGTTCTCGCCCGGTGGATTCGCCGCCGCGATCGTTGTTTCATCCTGCAGATCCCACTGAAGCAGGTACTTCATCGCATAAACTTGCCGATGCCAACGCTCACTGCGGGGACCTTGTCCATTTCGAGCTTGCTCGTAAACCTGGAATACCAAGTCAGCAATGTTCTGACGCAATTCCGGCATTCGCGCGGCGGACCATAGCACTACGGTTTCCGGACCGCGTTCGGCATGCATCACGGGAGTGGTGGAAACTTCGTTGTAGAACGTGACCAACAAATCCCGCGTTCGTTCAAACTCCTGTCGGGCGATGGCGATCAGAATTTCTACGGTCAGGGCTTCTTTCACCTGAGACGGATCAGCTTTCCGACGCGTGGCGACCAACGCTTCCAGTTCATCCAACCGATTCAGCACCTGCGCACATGCGACGAGTTCCCGGACCGGGGCGATCAACTGCCGATCGAGCCGCAAATGGAGAGATTCTTCCGGAGTCACGACGGTGGGCCCGGTTTCCGGCTGATCGGTGGGGGCGAAGTCGATCTGCACGCGAATTACCGACCGCTCAGGTGGGAAGACGGCATCTCGCAGCAGCGGATACCGCTCGACTGGCGACATCTTCGCCGTTCGTCGTTGAAGCTCCCAACTGTTGTCAAGATTCTCGTCGCCGAAAAGCTCCGCCCGAACCGCCAAATCGCTCCGGTCCGCCGCCAAGCCCGTGTTTGCGAACAGAATCCCTCCCCACACCACGATGGAGACCGTCAGCCGAAGTTGGTAGAAAATAGTGTGGTCGACTTTTGTTCGCATAGCAATGATCATGTTCCTGAATTTCCCCACTCATTGACGCACGGAAGCGGTGTTTTCATGTGAACAATTTTCAAAAATGTGGAAATTGGTTCATTTGCGGTCGGGTTTCAGAATATTCAAACATTTTAAATCATTAATTATCAACGGTTTATGTTCGATGTTGGCAGGTTGTTACAAAAAAGTTGCGGAATGGAATGCGTGTTCCGTGTTACCCCTGCGACTTGATTTACGCCAGCCAACCTGAACAGAAACGAGGCCGGTTTTGAACGATACCGAATTCGTCGCAGCGCTCCGTCGACGCGATCCGGCGGCAATCCATCATCTGACGGAAACCTACGTACCCACTGTCTGGCGATTCGTCTTTTTCCGGGTGCACGGGGATCGTCACCTCGCGGAAGATATTGTCAGTGAGTCCGTGCTCGCAATCATGAGGGCTGCCGCCAAGGGGACGGAAATTCACAGTCCGTCGGCTTGGTTGCGGACGGTGGCGACGAACAAGGTGAACGATCACTTTCGGGCTGCCGCTCGCGTTCAACATTTGATCGAGGAAGCTCGCCAAACTGGAACGCATGTGGAGGAAGACGATGCCGTTGCTCAGGAAGTTTTGGTCGAGAAACGTATGGAAGTCCGCCGGGCCATGGACGACCTGCCCGAGCAGCATCGGTTGGCGATGGAGTGGAAATACATCGAAAAGCTCAGTGTCCGCGAGATCGCACAGCGATTGGACGTGACGGAAAAAGCCGCCGAGTCCATTTTGTTTCGGGCTCGTCGTGAACTTCGGGCCAAATTGAAACCCCAAGACGAAGACGACGAAACCAGTCGTCTCCGATCCCGCGACGGACATAGTTCGTCGGACCGAACCCAGGTGTCGGGGCAAGAGCAAACCGAGTCCATGAAAGAAGTGACGTAGGTCACGTGCCAACACGCCGCCTCATTGCCACCGATGCTCGAAGAACGACCTGTTGAAAGAAGAATCTGAACCGCGTGTCGGAAGACACCGACAAACAAGCCGGGTCAAAACTAACACTACTCATTCTTTTCACAGTCAGACGGTCATGTCATACGACCCCTCAAAATTCGATGCCGCCGAATTGGCTGATCCGGAATTGGAACAGTTGCTGGGCGATTCGTACTCGGCTCCGCCGGTTCCGCAGAGTTTGCTCAAACGGATTGATCAAACCGTGAAAGCCGAGTGGGGCGAGTCTCCACGATTGGTGGATAGCCGGATGAGTCAACTGCGGGAGCGATTCGCATCGCGTCGCACGTGGTTGCGAATCGCACCGCTGGCGACGGCGGCGGCAATCGTGGTGGTGGTCGGTCTGCTCACGCTCAGCGGTTCCACGCCATCGGCCTGGGCGAAAATGTTGGAAGCCCTTGCCGACAGAGGAGTTGTGGAAATCGAAACCGCCGAGGGTCTGCGGTGGCTGTCGCTGTCCGACCGGGAACTCGGTGAACGCACCCCGCAAGCCACACAGGTTTGGGACGTGCAAAATCAAGTCCGTTTGTACCGACAACGTGGCACAGGCCAGATTCAGCGGGCCCGTTTGGAGAGCGAACTCACCACCGAGGAATTGGCCGTCAGCTTCTTCCTGGGAGATATCGACTCGAATGCGTCGGGACGGCAGATCGTCAGCGAGCGTTGCGAAGAAGTGAACGACGTTCTGGTTTTGCACGTGGAATTCGATTCGCCGCACGACACCAATTCGGAACTGCGGTTGGAACTCGATTCCGATACGTATCTGCCAACCCGCTACCAAGTGAGTGCCGCACGGTCCGCGGGTCCTTCTTCCCGTGTGACATACTCGTCGCAACCGGTTGCTGATATTCGAGATCGGGAATTTCCTCGCGAGTTGCCGGTGGTTGATGTCGATCAGGTTCGACCGGTGGCTGTTGCCCAGAATGACGCTGCTATCCTCGTCGGCACGAATCCGAATAGCGGGATCAAAAAAACGGAGACGACGAAGGCGAGTCCATCGATACCGTCGAATTCCGTTCCGGACGTGTTGGCTTCCATCGACTGGAGCCAAACCGACCCCGCAAAATGGGACGCGGTTCCGTCACGAACGGAGTCGACCGAACACGTCGTGACTCGTGTGAACACCCAAATGGTGAAACTTTGGGATGCTCAAAATGTTCAGCCGGTCGCGTCGGCCACCGATGAGGAAATGTTGCGGCGGGTGTATCTTGATCTCGTCGGACGCACGCCCAGTGTGCACGAAGTCCGAGCGTACCTGAAGGACACCTCGTTAAACCGTTATGAACAACTTGTCGATCGGCTGCTTGCCAGCCCCGATCACGCCTCGCACATGGCGGCGGTTTGGCGTACGTTCCTTATTCCCGAGGGCGTCGATCTGACCGCGTTCGGGGGTGTGCAAGCCTTTGACAAATGGCTCGCTGACCGGTTCGCCAGCGGTGATTCCTATGATCAAATCGTGCGGGACTTGTTGCTCGCGGAAGGTCGGTTGTCGAAATCCGGACCGCTGTTGTTCTATTCGGCGGTGAAACTCAATCCGGAAGAGCTCGCCTCCCGCACCGCCCGCGTATTCCTGGGTATGCGGTTGGAATGTGCCCAATGTCACGACCATCCGTTCGAACCGTGGTCGCAGGAAGACTTCTGGGGATTCGCCGCGTTCTTTGCGCAAATCTCGCGACCGAACGCCGAGTTGGAAACCGTTTCCAGCGTGATGCGGGTCGCCGATGTCGATCATGGCGAAGTTCAACTGCCGATCTTCGAAACCGTGATCCCGCCGAAGTTCCTCGACAACGAACCGATGGCGACCGGCGACGACAAACAAGTTCCGCCGCGACGGAAACAACTCGCCGACTGGTTGACCAGCCCTGACAATCCGTACTTCGCCCGAGCCACCGCCAACCGCGTGTGGGGGCATTTGTTCGGCAAAGGGATTGTCGATCCGATGGACGATTTCGGCACGCAACACCCGCCGAAATCGAGGGAGTTACTCGATCTGTTGGCCGGTCACTTTGTGGGCTCTGGCTTCGATCTGCGGGAACTGTTCCGCGTGATGGTCCTCTCGAAACCGTATCGTCTCTCAAGTGGTGCCGACGATGTCAGCGAAGACCGTCTTGAATGGTTCGCCCAGATGAACGTCAAGATGCTGACCGCCGAGCAAGTCTACGACTGCATCAGCGTCGCGACGCTTTTGGAGTCGGCACCGACGCAGAACCCGTACGAATTCAACGTCCTGCGGTTCGGCAACACCGAACGCGAACGATTCCTCGAACAGTTCCGCACACCGGCGGGGCGTTCAACGGAATATCAAGCCGGCATTCCGCAAGCTCTCACGCTGATGAACGGCACACTCATCGAAGGAGCGACCAGTCTGGCTCGCAGCGGATTGCTCGCCAGTTTGGATGCCCCATTTTTTACCAACAAACAACGCGTGGAAGTGCTCTATCTCGCGACTCTCTCTCGGCGACCTACGGAAACCGAGTGGAAGTTCCTCGAAGAGTACGTTCCGCAAGACGTCACCGGTCAGGAACTCAAAGACGGTTTGGCAGACATCCTCTGGGTGCTGCTCAACAGTGCCGAGTTCACCATGAACCACTGAGTTTTGGATGAAGCCTGAGTTCCGATCAACCACCGACAACCGACCCCGAACAAGGGACGAAAACCATGAATCGACGCAACTTTCTGTCATCGCTCGCTGTGGGGATGGGCGGCTTGAGTGCCAGCGGTTGGTTTCCGGCATTGGCGAATGAACTCGCCTCCAACAAGAGTCGCAAACGACATTGCATTTTGTTGTGGATGAGCGGTGGACCGACGCAGACCGACACCTTCGACATGAAACCCAATCATGAGAACGGTGGCGAGTTTTCGGAGATTCAAACATCCGCCCCAGGTCTGCGGTTTAGCGAACATCTGCCCAAGTTGGCGAAATTCGGTGACGAACTGGCCGTCATGCGGGGCCTGAGCACCAAAGAAGGCGACCACGGTCGCGGCACTTATCTCATGCGAACCGGTCACGTTCCGATGGGACCGATGTCGTACCCGAGTATTGGGTCGTCACTCGCCATGCATCTGGGCAAGGACAACGCCACCCTGCCGAATTACGTGAGTGTCGGTAGTTATCGAGCGTTCAATCAGGATGCGTTCGGACCGGGTTTTCTTGGTCCGAAATACGGACCGCTCTTCGTGGGTGCTTCGGACATTCCGACCGTCGCCGCTGCCAACAATGGCGGTGGTAGACGCAACAACAACGAACCGCCCCCGTTCCCGGAACTCAAGGTGCAATCGTTGGACCGTCCTCGCGACATCAGCGAAACCCGCATGACCAAACGGCTCGAACTGTGGAAAAACCTGCAAGCCGACTTCCTCGCAAAGCACCGGGCGGGCGCACCGAAATCGCACAACATGGTGTATCGAGGAGCGGTTCAACTCATGAACAGCGAGGACGCCGAAGCGTTCGACCTGTCTAAAGAACCCGATGAACTCCGCTCTGCCTACGGTCGCACCGTGTTCGGGCAAGGCTGTTTGCTTGCCCGGCGATTGATCGAACGCGGCGTGGCTTTCGTCGAAGTTTCGTTGGGCACGACGAGTGGCGGAATCGGTTGGGACACGCACATCAACAACTTTAACGCTGTCGAACGGCTTTCGACGGATCTTGATGCGGGTTGGTCTACGCTCATGGAAGACTTGAAACAACGGGGGCTGCTCGAATCGACAACGATTCTATGGATGGGCGAATTCGGCCGCACGCCGCAGATCAACGGCACGGTCGGTCGCGATCACTTCCCGAATGCGTGGTCGGCGGTGCTGGCGGGTGGTGGCATCGCGGGCGGACAAGCTTACGGAAAAACCAGCGAGGACGGCACCGAAGTCATCGAAGGTAAAACGACCGCTCCTGATTTGCTCAGCACTTTGTGTCACGCCCTCGGAGTCGGCGACGCCTCCAGCATGGCTCCCAGTGGACGACCGATTCCCTTGACCGATGGTTTTCCCATCGAGGCGGTGTTGGCATGAAATTGGCCCCAGTCTTGCAGCCGCTCGCGTTCGGATTATTCCTGACATCTATGGCACCCGCTGATACGCCCCCTGTGTCTGTGCCGGTGAAAGTCCGTTATACCCTCGCGTCGGATTCGTCCGATGAAATGCCGGGGATGCAGCAACCACCGTTGCGTCTGATCAACGGGCCCACCATGCCCGACGGACGACTGCCGCAATATCAACTCGATCACCGTCACAAAGAGATTCCCACTCGCGAAGAGATCAACAATCCCAAATTGCGATTTCTGCTCACGTTGCCCGAACAACCATTGCTGATCGAAGCGATTGTCACCATCGACGGCGAGCCGTTCGGCATGGCACGGGAACGGCGAATTGAACAAATGCTGATCGACGCCACACGTCCGGAACCTCAACCCGACGAACCGCAACCGAAGCCACCCGCCGTCGCTCAAAAACCGGCCGTCGACGGAGAATTGCAAGAGAAGTACGTGAGCCCGCCCACGGTTCCCGAGTACACACTCGCTGAGACCGCCACGGAAATTCTGCGGCGGTACATCCAGGCGATCGGTTCGGAAATCAGTCGAGACGAAGTGCATTGGTTGTTAATTAACCGGATCGATGGGCCGATCGTGCTGGAACTCAACGCGAACTTTCAACGGTTCCGTGCCGGCAAACGACCGGTGTATGACATTCTCGATCGCGACCGTGACGGCATCATCTCGGCGAAAGAACTTGCTGAGTGTGTCAAGAGTTTCGAGGAGTGCGACCTCAACCGCGATCAAATTGTGACGTACCTGGAACTCGACGAAGTCGCCTCCGATCCGCGGTTGCGAAAAGAGCTGCCGAAGTATGGGGTCGAATTGATTCAACTCACTGGAGAGGAACTCGATCCGCATGTGCTTCAGCAACTCAAAGCTCGTTACGGAATGAATGGGTCAACGGTTTCTGCAATGGACGCGAATCTTCTGATCGAATTGGCGTTCAACACGAGCACGCCGAATGATTCGACGCTCACGTTGAAATCGACGTCAGTCACAGGCAATGAGCAACCGAGTTCCCGGCCGCAAGTCGAAACCAACGGCACGACACTCGCCGTCAATACGTCGCGGGCTCGACTGGAATTCTCCGCGTTACAACTCAGTGCGAGCGATCAAATTTCGATCGGTGTGGTGCAGGACGGCTATCCCATTCTGCCCACCATCGACCCCAACCACGACGGACGGTTCACCATTCGGGAACTTCGCGAGTTGCGAAACCGTCTCCAAACTTTTGACCGAGACAATGACGGACAGATCACGGCTGGAGAAACGCAAACAACGATCCGTGTTTGTTTCGGTTTAGGACCGGGCGTTCATCAAGAGCTCGCCGATATTCGGTCCGTGACCATCGCCGACCCCGCTCCAACAACGACCGGGCCGGAATGGTTCCGCCGGATGGACCGCAACAAAGACGGCGACCTCACTCGCGGCGAATTCCCGGGAACCGACGAACAATTTGCGAATCTGGATACCGACGCCGACAATCTCATCAGCGCGGACGAAGCCAACAAATTTGAAGAAGCCCAGAATCCAAGTCCACCGGCCAAGGCGGAATCGAAATGATCACGGTCAGTTGGCCCTAGTATGATCCGCGTGAATCTCATGAATCGATTTGAAGCAGATCCTGTTATGAATGTTGAAGCTCAGAAGAACGGTCACGTCCCGACGAAACCGGCAACGGAAGTCAACGTTGGGGAAACCGTCGATAAAATCCACGAACAATTCCTGGCACTTCGCGAACAACTCGGCGGCGTGATCGTTGGGCAGCACGAAGTCTCGGAGCAGTTGCTGATCGCCCTGCTCTGTCGCGGGCATTGCATTTTGCAAGGGATGCCGGGGTTGGCGAAGACCACGTTGATTTCCACATTGGCTTCGCTGATCGATTTGTCATTCCGCCGCGTACAATTCACGCCCGACCTGATGCCCGGCGATATCACCGGCACCGAAGTCCTCGAAGAAGACCACACCACCGGCAAACGGATTTTCCGATTCGTCGAAGGTCCGTTGTTTGGCAACGTGATTCTCGCCGACGAAATCAACCGCACGCCGCCAAAGACGCAAAGTGCCCTGCTCGAAGCGATGCAGGAACAGCAACTCACCGTCTGCGGGAAGACGTACGAACTCCCGAGCCCGTTCTTCGTACTCGCCACGCAAAACCCCGTCGAGACTGAGGGCACATATCCGCTGCCGGAAGCTCAACTCGACCGGTTCTTACTCAAGATCCACGTCCAATACCCGAGTCGTGCCGAAGAACTGGAAATTGCCCGTCGGCAAACCACCGACTACCGCTTTGAAACCAAAACCGTATTGCATGCCGACGACATTCAGCGGATGCAATCGCTCGTGCGGAATGTTGTCGTCG
This sequence comes from Thalassoroseus pseudoceratinae, assembly GCF_011634775.1. Taxonomy (NCBI): domain Bacteria; kingdom Pseudomonadati; phylum Planctomycetota; class Planctomycetia; order Planctomycetales; family Planctomycetaceae; genus Thalassoroseus; species Thalassoroseus pseudoceratinae. Next base: position 242,900 of record NZ_JAALXT010000007.1, on the reverse strand, counting down.
CTGATCATGTTTACGAGGCGGCTCTCGATCTCGTGCGGGGCACCCGACCTGATGAAGACGCCCTACCGGATGAACTCCGTAGCATGGTCCAATGGGGGGCCGGTCCACGAGCGACAATCGCCTTGTTGATGGCCGCCAAAGCACGAGCCTTGATCAACCGCCGCTGTCACGCGACCACCGCCGACTTGGTCGCGGTCGCCCATCCGGTGTTGCGACATCGCATCATTCTCACCTTCAACGCCGAAGCCGCCGGTGTGGATGCAGATTCGGTGCTGACGAAAATTATCGAAGCCACGAAGTCGCTGAAGAAGTCACCCGAAAAAGCGAAGCCGTAGGGTGCGTTGCAACGCACCACAAGTTTTGAACCCGCAATGAACGGTGCGTCACGACGCACCCTACGAGATCTCGACCGAAAAATGTTCCGACTGTTCCGCTCGAAAAAATCACACGCGTCCGCTCCGACTGAACCACACCGCAGTGGCTATCAATTGCCGGCGGATTTGGTCGATCCGCGGGTGATGGATGAGATCGGGCATTTGGAATTGCTTTCGCGGACGGTCGTGGACGGTTTGTTGGCGGGGAAACATCGCTCGACGACCAAAGGCGGTTGCTGTGAGTTCGCCCAGCATCGGCAATACGCTCCCGGCGATGAAATCCGTCAGATCGATTGGCAAGTCTATGCCCGCAACGATCGTTACTTCATTCGGCAGTTCGAGGAAGAGACGAACCTGCACGGCATCCTCGCAATTGACACCAGCGGGTCGATGAAGTTTGGCCACTCGACGATTTCGAAGCTCGATTACGCCAAACAAGCCGCCGCGTGTGTCGCTCGGTTGTTGCTTCGACAACGCGACGCGGTCGGTGCGGTCGTGCTCAACGAATCGAAACCGTTGTTCGTGCCACCCAAACAGAACGCGGCTCATTTGCAAGCACTTCTATTAGCATTGCAAACCGCCCAACCGCAAGACGGCGGTAACCTCGGACATCAAATTCAGGCCAACATTCCGCGTTTCAAACGTCATGGACTATTCGTCCTGTTTTCCGATTGTTTCGGCGACCTGGACGACCTCGGAAAAGCTCTGCGAATTGTGCGGGCACGCGGGCATGATGTCGTCGTGATGCATGTGCTTGCACCCGAAGAAATTCACTTCAACTTCCGGCGGTTTTCGTCGTTTCAATCGTTGGAGGTGGCCGGTCAGAAGTTAAATCTTGATCCGGCCGCCGTCCGTGATGAATACGTGAAACGAGTGCGAATATTTCTGGAACGACTGGAAGAACTTGTCACCGGACTCGGCGGCGACTACATCCGCATGACAACCAATCACGACCTGGCCAGCACCCTCGGTTGGTTTCTCAGAAATCGAATGGCCCGTGCGTGAAATCCGCGTGCGTGAAAACCGGGAGACAGGCGACAGAAAACACGAATCCCGTAGGGTGCGTTGCAACGCACCACAAATGTCGAACCCGTGATAAATGGTGCGTCCCGACGCACCCGACAACCAACTAACCCCAACCCCCTGAAAAGCCCGTGAGTTTTCTCAGCATTGCCTTCCTCACAGCGTTGCCGTTGGCCTTGGCCCCGGTGCTGCTTCACTTGTTCGATCGGCGTCGCAACGTCGTGATCGAATGGGGAGCGATGCAATTCCTGCAGGAAGCCGTCACGCGGCGGACGAGTGCCCGCAAGCTGAAGCAATGGCTGTTGCTGCTCTTGCGAACGCTGGCGGTGTTGGCGTTGATCTTCGCACTCGCGCGTCCGCTTCTGCCCGGCAATTGGTTCACGGGAACCGATCGCGGTGAGACGATTTTCGTCGTGGATAATTCCCTCTCCATGATGCGTTTGGCGGGCGATGACGAAACTTTATTTGACCAAGCCATCGGGAAGGTGAAGGCCGAACTCGATGACTTGCCGCCAACCGAGTTCGTTCGCGTGCTACTTTCGTCGCCGTATCCGTCTTGGTCAACCACCGGCAGCTTGCGAGTCGATGCACAATCAAAGTCGCATATCATTGACGAACTGGACGAACTCCGCCCGACGCAAGGGCAAAGCGATTTGCTCGCGGCGTTGTTCGCGGCGACGCAGGCGGAAGTCCAACCGACGCAACAACGCCGCCGCATCGTGTTGCTCACCGATCATCAGGCGACCGATTGGAACCTTGGGGTCGAGGAAAGTTGGCAACGCTACCGAGACGTCCTCGCCTCCACGCCGATCCCGACGGAATTGGAATTCGTTAACCTGCGGGAATCGCAAACCGGCAAAAATGTCGCTGTCAACTCGTTGGCGGCAAACCGCACGACGGTGGGTGTCGATCGGCCATTCACGCTCACTGCGGAAATTCAAAACCATTCTGAAACCGGCATCTCACCGTCATTGGCGACGTGGACCATCGGCCAAGAATCCGTCTACGAAAGTCAGATTCCCGATCTTGATGCCAACGCGGTTCACACCGCCGAGTGGACGTATTCGTTCTCTGAACCAGGCGTCTATTCGATTTCCTGCGAACTCGACATTGAAGACGAACTCCCGCAAGACAACACCGCGACGTTGGTGATCGAAGTCGTACGGCAACTGCCGGTGTTGATCGTCGAGGGAGCCCCGGACCGGGCGGAATTACAGCGGGATGCGTTTTTCGTGGAGACGGCACTCGGCTGGATCGATGGCATGCCGGGATCGGCGAACACCGTGTACGCTCCGACGACGGTCGAACCGGAGCGGTTGGAACATCTCGACCTCGCCGCCTTTCATGCCGTCGTGGTGCCGAATCTGACGGAGTTGAGTGAAACCAGCACCGAACGGTTGGCCGAGTTCGTTCGGTCCGGCGGCGGTTTGTGGATCGCACTCGGGCCGCGAACCGATGTCGACGCCTTCAATCAACGCCTGTACGCCGACGGCAACGGCTTGGCTCCACTTCGATTAGATCAGATCGTCGACTCACTGGATGCCGAAGAATCGACCGATCGCACGAAGATCAACCCGTTCATGAAGGGCCACCCGGCGACGGCGTCGTTGTCGGATACGGATCAACTCGACCTCGCGGACGTGGCCGTCGCCCGGCGGTTTCGCTTCGAATCCGCTCCGCCCGGCGAGGACATTTCGATGCTGCTCGGTTTGACGAACGGCGAGCCGCTCGCCGTCGAGAATTATTTTGGTCGTGGCCGCGTGGTCGTGCAGACGATTCCGCTGCGATTGCAATGGAGCGACTTGGCCCGTTCGCAGTCGTTTGTGGTGATCGTGCACGATTGGCTCGATTATCTGACACAGCCACTATCCACGCGACACAACCTCACGCCAGGTGAGCAACTTGCGATTCGATTGCTGGACAGTGACGTGAAAACCGCCACGCTTGAAACGCCGCACGGGAACGAAATTGAACTCTCGGCGGAGTCGTCCGATGGCGGGGCCGTTTTCCGTACTAGCCGAACGGCGTTGCCGGGGAGTTACCGGTTGGACACGGGTTCCGAGAACGGAGCGATTCCGTTTCACGTCCGTCGCGATCCCCAAGAATCGAATTTGGCAGCCCTCACCGGCGAGCAATTGCAATCGGTGCAGTCGCTGACGGACATTGAACCAAAAGCGACCGAAGCCGGGGAAATCATCGAAGTCGGCACCGAACCGTTGTGGCCGTTCTTGCTGATGGGTTTGATCGGGATCATTGCCATGGAGTTGTTGCTCTCCGGCATGATCTCCCGCGAACGCTTTGGCAGCGACCCCATCGCCGAAACGACCGAACCGGAGAACCAGAACTTCGGATTTCCTCCGCCTGTCGACCACGGAGCAACCGCAATGGGTGGCATGCCCATGGCTCCGCGTGGGCATGGAGATTTCGAACGCCAAACCATACCCACCCAAAGCGGTGGGCATGCCACACGTGTGTAAGACTTTGGACAAAGACATACTTCGACATCAATCAAAAGCATGAACCCCACGACCACGAACATCTCGGAACAACTCACCCTCGACGGGCCAATTTCGCTGACGGCGGCGGTCCTGGTCGGTTTGGGGGCGTTGTTGGTGTTCGCATGGGCGTTGTGGCGGGAACGGAAAATCCTCGGGCCGAAACAAACAGTGTTCTTCTGGTGCTTGCGAGTGGCAGCCGTCGCGACGGTGTTGTGGATGCTGCTCGCACCGGCTCAACGTCGCGTGGAGACCTCTCGCACTCGACGGGCGATCGCGTTGGTGCACGACACCACCGGCAGCATGCGAACCGTCGATCCGGTCGGGACTGCCGACGAATTGCGATGGGCGATCAGCGTGAGCGATTCCGAATCGACGCCCATCCAATCCGGTGACAAAGCCGTCGTTGCGATGGGTTTGGCTCGCCGGCACTTGAACGCTGCTCTCGATGCGTTGAAACACTACCAACCCGAAGCGGTTTTTATGAAAGAGATGACTACCACCGGGCGAGCGATCAACCGGGTGCGTTCTCATCTCGAACGGCTTAGCAAAGCATCACTGAGTTCGGCGACGAAGACATCAATCGATCGGCAACTCACGGCACTCGATGACGCGGAGTTTCAGTCGTTTCAATCGGTCGTCAATGCGTTGGAGAAAGGTCGCACGCCGACGGAAAAAGGGTGGCGGGAAAGTCTGCCGGATTTGGAATACCGCATCGCCGGGGCGGTCCGTTCGTTGCGGGAACTCGCTCGGCAAGTCGCGGTCGATGTGCAATCCCAACCCGATGAAAAAACGAAACCGCAGTTGGCGAAACTCTCCCGACGATCTCGTGGCGAGCGAGTGCAAAATCGGATTCAACATCTGCACACATCGACTTTGAAAGCTCTCGAAGACACCGCCGATGTTCGGTTTGCGGAATTCGCTCAATCGGTGAATTGGTCGACCACGCCGCCCAAACCCCCTGCTGCCGAATCCGAAGAAGAAGAACCCGACCCGACGCTGGGAACCGACTTGGCGATGGCGCTCGAACAGGTGCAACGACGCGGCCAAGAGCAACCGCTCGCGGCGACGTTCTTGTTCACCGACGCGGCTCAAAATCAATCGAACGAAGGCAGTCCGCAGGAAGTCGCCCGGCGGTTGGATAATACGCCGGTGTATGTCGTGCCGATCGGCAACACGCGGTATGTGCGGGATGTCATTTTGCAATCGGTTTCCGCTCCGGCGGTGGCGATGCGGAATGATGATGTCGTTATCGAAGCCAATCTCGAAGCCCATGATTGTGCGGGCGAGGTTTGCCACATCGAGTTGTTGCAAGACGGCATGGTCATCGACTTCCGCGACGTGATTTTCGATTCCGATTTCGCCACGCGAAGTGTGCGATTCGAACAGCATGTGCCGGAAATCGGTCGGCAGGTTTTCCAGATCGCAGTCGCGCCGCTCGATCGCGAATCGACGGATCAGAACAATTACGATGAAGTTGAAGTCAACGTGACCCGCAGCGACATCAAAGTCCTACTGACCGATGACATGCCGCGTTGGGAGTATCGTTACCTCACACAGTTGTTCCGTCGGGATGCGAAAGTCGAATGCGATGAGTTGCTGTTCCGTCCGCGAATGATCGCCACCGGTCGGCGAAAAGCGACTCGCACGTTGCCGACGACCGTCGATGAGTGGGACCAATACGATGTGGTGTTGCTCGGCGATTTACCACCGGAACGCTTCTCGACGGTCGCTCAACAATCGCTGCAAGAATACTTGCACGACCGCGGTGGGACGTTGGTGTTGATTGCTGGTCGGAACGCGATGCCGCAGGCGTATGTCGATCATCCGCTGGAAGAGATTCTCCCGGTCCGACCGGTCAACTCAGCGGGTGATGCCGCGACTCGGTTTGCCTTCCGGGTGACCGAAGACGGTTTGAGTCACGATGCTTTGATGATCGGCGAAACCGAAGCGGCGACTCGGACGGCTTGGGATTTTGTGAATCGGTATTCGCCGTTGCATGAGGTGTCCGCATGGCGACATCCGTTGCCTTCGGCGGAAACCCTGATCGCTGCCGTTCCACGGGATCAACCTGAGGCCAACCAAGACGCCGCCAGCAGTGCGTTTCTGTGTTGGCAGCCGATTGGTCGTGGGCGGATCGTGTACCTCGCGGGTCCCGAGACGTATCGGCTGCGATTGCTTCGCGGCGACAGTTTGCACTACCGGTTCTGGGGGCAGTTGCTGCGGTGGGCAATCGCGGCGGACTTGTCGACCGGTACGCAGTTCGTCCGCATCCGCACGAACAAATCACGGTATCAAACACGTGATGAAATTCTCGCCACCGTGGAACTCAGTGACGCCGACGGCAAACCGATCATGGCGGAGAACTTGGAGATTCAAATCACCTCCGGCGACAATCTTCGCACGGTCGCGTTGAAATCGCAGCCGACGGTGCCGGGGCAATTCCAGGCCGAGATTCGTTCGCTACCGCCGGGTGTGTACCGACTCGAACCAGTCGGGGCGAAGATCGACGAGTTACAACAAGACAGCTTAGAACCTGCCGTCGCTAGTATCACCGTGCAAGCGAATTTGCCGCGTGAGATGGTCGACACCCGGTGCGACTTGGCCCTTGCCGGGCAAATTGCCGACCTCTCCGGGGGGCAAGTTCTGTCACCGACGACGGTCGAGGAAGTGCTCGCCCTGACGGACTTGGAGCCGATCGTCACCGAAACCATCCAGCGGAAACCGCTGTGGTTAGAATGGAAATACTTGTGGATCGTCTTCGGCTGCTTGCAAACCGAGTGGATTGTCCGCAAGTGGAAAGGACTATCGTGATGGCAGACGTTAGTCGAGGGTCCGGAGACAATAGACATGGGCCTCGTGCCACGGCTCGACGAGCCGTGCTGAGCAACTCGTCTTTGGAAGAATCGGTTCGGAGAGCTATTGGACCCGATCCATGCACTTCAAACGAATTGCAAAGTTCGTTCGGCCTTTGGCTCTCGAATCTCCGCTCGCAGCCCTCTGTCCGAATCAACGAGGATGACACATGATTCAGCCACACAACAATGCCGTGCCGTCCGTCATTCGTCGCAAGCTGCGTTCGATTCGTTTGCGTCAAACCGGACTGATTCTCCTGCGAGGCTTCGCGATCGCGGTCGCCGTGTTTGTCGCGGCGATGGTCTTGTCGATGACAATTGATTGGGTCTTCACGCTGTTCAGTCCTCTCGTACGGATCGCGTTGACTGGTTTGGCGATCGTGTTGGCAGTCACGGTGTTTTTCGTCAGCGTTGTTCCGCCACTCCGTCGCACGTTCAGTCGCACGCAACCCGCCGCCGATGCCGATGCCGCCATCCCGCAACTCGAAGAACGCTGGACGACGGTGGCGTCGTTCGCCGACTCCGGTGAGAAACCCGGTTCGCAGATGTCACAAGCGATGCTCGAACAGGTCAACAGCGAAGCCGTCGCGATGCAGCGGTTGGTTCGGCCGTCGATCGTCGTCCGACCGGCTTCCTTGAAACGACCGTTGGCATTCTTGGGAGGAGTGTTGTTGTTGCTGGCAGGGTTTTTGGTGATCGATTTGCCACGAACGACCGTGCTTGTGAAACGGTTCCTCTCACCGACGGCCCCCATCACCGCGACGCAACTCATTAGTGAATCGGGCGATCTGACGATTCCCCGCGGTGAAATGTTCGACATCGTCGCCACGGCGACCGGAATCGTGCGGGAGTCCGTCACGTTGGCGATCAAACATGAATCGGGCGTGGTCGATGTGCTCGATGTTCCCGTCGACGAGGAAGACGCGAAACGCTTTGTGCATGCAATGCGGGCCGACGATTCGCTGCGGTATCAAGTCACGTCCGGCGATGCCCGCACGCATTGGCATCGGGTTACGGTCATCGATCATCCCACGTTGGAGGAAGTGCAATTCCAGGTGACGCCGCCATCGTACATCGATCAACCGCCGATCGAGAAATCTCTGATTCCCAGCCGGTTGCGGGTTCCACAGGGCAGCTTGCTTGAAGTGGCGATGAAACCGACGACGGAGTTGAAGTCGCTCACCATCGACTTGGACATCCCCCGTCTCGAAGGGGAACCAGAACGCAAGACGGTGCGATTGCGACCTGACACCAACGGTTGGTACCGCTTCCGCACGCAGTTGCTCAGTGATGTGTCGTTCCGCCCGACGCTGCGGAATGTTTTCGGTTTGCAGAACGAGGACAAACGGGTCTGCCATATTGAAGTCATCGAGGACCGGGCCCCTGTCGCACGCATCACCAATTCCGACGAGGAAATGGCGGTGGCCGAGGATGAGGAAATCGAGATCAATTTCGAAGCCCACGACGATCATGGCATCAAGACCGCCGAGTTGGTCATCTACGATGAAACCGACACCGAAGAGGGTGAAGAGCCGAGAATTCTCGAAGTTCGCGAAATTCCGTTGGGTGATCAGCAGGATGAAAAACACGTGATGGGCAGCACCAAGCTGGACCTCAAAGAATTGAATCTGCCCGAAGACGCGAAGATCAGCTACTCCATCCGCGTGACCGACAACCGGGATGTGGAAATCGATCCCGACAGGATGTTGGCCGACTCCGACGCGGAACCGAACGAAGAATCCTCGGACATGGAAACAGATTCCTCCGAGAACACCGACCAGATGGCTGCGAAATCGGAAAACGATCATCGCGAATCGGCGGCGGCCAAAGCGGACATGGAAACTGCACGCTCCGACACAGGAAAGAATGACACAGGTGCCGACTCCAATCCCACCGAAGATTCGGAAACGGAGTCGAAACCAGCACTCGCGCAGTCCGACACAACCACTGAAGAGATGGACGCCAAGTCGAAGGCGTCCGAGGTTGACGACGGCGAGAAAGTTGCTGCGACGGAATCGAATGACGCGAAGACCGGCGACACCGAACCAACCGAAAGTGAATCTGCGGGGAACACCTCACCGAATGACGCCACTCAAGAAACAACCGAACTTGCATCCGCTGAGGACGCGAAGCCTCAGACCAACACGGACATGACCAAAGGCGATGCAGATTCTCAGAGCGCCACCATGAAAACGGCCGACGCCACCGATGACGAAAAGAACGTCGAGAAAACCGAGGCTCCTCAGTCAGAATCGGATGACGATCAAAACAACAAAACAAAAACCGAAGTCGCCGCAGAAGGAACGAACACAGATACCGCTAAACCAGCCAATGCCCAACCGACGGGGGATGACTCCGAACGTGTGGCAAAGTCCGATACGCCTCAACCAATGCCCGGTGAAAACACGGAGACGGCGAACACCGAAAACGCCTCAGACAACGACCCGCCAGAGTCCACCAAACCAATAGAGTCTTCGAAGGTGGCCAAGTCTCAGGATTCCGATGAGAAACCAAACGACGACAATCCCCAAGAGGAAGATGAAAACAACACCGTCGCCAATACGGATGCGAAGTCACCGAAGACTGGCGACGGTCCGCAAGTGGCTACGGATGCGAAGACTGCCGATTCCGAATCGAAGGACGCGAAGCCCAACCAAAACCAGAACGTCGCACAAGCGAACGCGAGTGGAAATCAAAAGCCGAAGAAACCGCAGGAGCCGTCGGAATCTGGTCCGCCGATCCCTGTGCCGGTCAAGATGACCGCTCAGCAATCGGAGAGTGGGCAGAATGCGGAGACCAACAAACGGAAGCTCAAAATCACGAAACGGCTCGCGAGTGTGGCGAAGTCGGACGCGGAGAGAAAGAAAGAACAGCGGGCCGGTATTCGGCAGAAGGTGGTGGCGATTGATGTCATGCTGGCCGAGGTGGAAACGCGACTCAATCAGATTTTGAACCGTGAAATTCCCGACTCGCAACATCGCCAAGCTTTCGAGGAAACCGATGATCGGTTGGGCGAAGTAGAAACTTTCGTCGCTGAACTGCGTCAAGAAACCGCCGAGGGCGAGTTCGCGTTCATTGGATTGCAGATGGTGGACATCACGCGGACCTATGTCACCCCGGCTCGCGACCGTGTGTTCCAGGCGATCCGCGATGTCGCCGGTGCGGAAGCTCACACGAAAGTGGCGAGCGGGCACATCACCCGTGCACGCGAGTTACTAGCTGCATTGTTGGCTCGTTATGACAAAGTCGCCCAAGAGAAGAAGCTCGCCGAGTCCATCGAGGAAACCGTCGAGATTTACGAAGTCTACGTCGAGAAAATGCAAAAGCTGATGCGTGAGCGTCGGCAGAACAAGAATCCGCTGGGGCGTGCGATGGCGGTGATCGAAGTCGATCAAGATTACCTTGATCGGCTTGCGGAAGTCGTCACGCTTCGGCGGGAAATGATGCGAGAGTTCGGGCGAATGCTCTCGGACGATCCGCGGTTGCTCGCTCGGTACATGGACTTGCTCAAACGTCGCAACAAGTCGCTTCGGGATCAACTTTCCGACTTGGCCGAGCGACAAGAGGAAGTTGCCTATGAACTGGCTGGGTGGCAGTCTGTGGATGAGGCGGGACGGGCGGATGTGTGGACCATTGTGATCGAAATGCGATTGCTGGCCGCCGAGGAATTGTCGAAGGAATCCGCGAGTCTCGCCGAGCGAATTCGCAAGCAACTCCCGCTCACTTTGGAGCCGTCGCATCCGGTAGCCGCCCGCGTGCTGAGTGAGACCGACCGGATGGCGGAGTTGGCCCAAGAGGTTGCATTCGATGCGGAATTGTTCTTCACAGCCAAGCCGGAGGATGCCAAAGTTCAAACCGCGCTCCACAGGACTCGGCAACTGTCGGCGATTTTCAGTGACTTGGATGCCGCCCTTGATCGAATGATTGTCGAGAACGAAGACGACGAGGATATTGAAACTTATGTCAATGCTCGATTGCGAGAAAGTCGCAGTGTGGCCGACCAAGCCGAACGCTGGGAGCAAATTGCGACGGCCATTCAGAGCCGCCGATATTTTGGCTTGAACGAACTCGACCAATGGCAACTCAACACCGCGACCGAGTTGTTGCGTGTGGAGATGCTGGAATTCGAAGACGACTTGGAAGGCCAATTTCAACAACAAGCCAACAGCGACGTTCCCGGCGAAATCGTTGATATGATTCGTCAACTTCACCGTCTGATGGAAACGATTACGTTCAATCAGTCCGCTGCCACGTTTGCGTTGAAAAAAGATCGTGGCGAGTTCGCGGAGACGCAACAGGCCGAAGCCGTTCGCAACTTCGCGTTGGCAGAGGATTTGTTCGACAAAATTCGACGGGCCGTCATCGCGGAACTCGATCAGTACGATGTTGACGATCCGAACATTGCCAACCTTCGTGATCCGACGTTGGATCAATTCCTGGCGAACTTGGAACGTGAGCCGAACATTCAAGCTCAGTTGGGGATTCCGCGTCGACCGACGAATCTGCGGGTGCGGGCGGACAACCTATTTACTAATCAAACCAACACTCTGCTGAGCTCCGCAATGGCCGCCGAAGACCGCGCGTCTCAAGCCATGAAGATGGCAGAAAAAGACGGCAAGGATGATCAAAAAAAGAAAACCGTCAACGAAATGACGTCCGAAGAAAAAGAGCAAATGGAGAAAGCCAAGGAAATGCAGGAGCAGTTGGCGAAGTCGTTGACGTCGATCGAAGAGAAACTCAAGGACCCGAAGACACCGCCCGCCGAACGACGAAAACTCGAACAGATGCAGCGGAATCTCAAGCGAGTTCAGAAGCAACTCGATGAGGAAGCCACCTCCGCCGAGGAATGGGAGCGCATCGTCGAGCGAGACCAAGCCGCCGAAATGCTCAAAGCACTTGCCAAAGGTGAACGCATTCCCGATGAGCAATGGAACCGGTTGATGTCCACACTTGAAGATGGACTTTGGCAAGTCCGGGGCACGCAACCGCCCGAAGAATATCGCAAGGCGATCGAGCAATACCAAGACCGCTTGCGTGAGTTGATGTCGACTGTTCCGGCGGGGGAGTGAATAGCTCATGAAAATAAGTGTTTCACAAACGACGGTGTGCCACGGCTCTGTGAGCCGTGCCGAGCAACGGTCCCGGCACGATGCAATGGGATGCCATGCCCAGGTCAGCATGGGCATGGATGACGGTCGGACTGCCAATGCTGATTCGGAGACACCGTTCATTTTTGAAGCAAACACTGGCAACGAGTTGCCAGTGGCACCCGAGCGATTGCTCCGGAAAGGCACGGCACACCGGCCTGGGCATGTCACCCGAATTCTTCCGATACTGCTAGGTATCTTGGTTGTGGGCGTTGGGAAACCGGCGTTCGCTCAGGATGAACTCCCCAAGAAACCGCTGATTGCGCGAACGACGAACTTGAGTGGTGCACTACCTCCAGGCGAGTGGACTCGTGTGGAATCGTCGATTGACAGTGGTTTGGCGTGGCTCGCGAAACAACAAGCCGATGACGGTCGATTTCCGAGTGACGAAATCGGGCAACCGGCGGTCACGTCAATGGCGATCATGGCGTTTCTGTCGCGCGGTCACGTCCCCGATCAAGGGCCGTACGGTGCGACAATTTCCAAAGCCATCGACTTTGTGCTTTCGACGCAACGTCGGCGTGGATACTTTTCGCTACTGCCGGTCACGCCGCCTTCGAATCACCTCACGCCATCGCAAACGGTCACGTACAATCACGCGATTGCAGGGATGATGCTCGGCGAGGTCTACGGAATGACGTCCGCCGAACGCTCCCAGCAGATTGAAGATGCTTTGGCTCGGGCCTTGGTCTATCACCGCGAAGTTCAAACCCGTCAAAAGAAATATGAGTCGGACAAAGGCGGTTGGCGGTACGGTTTTCCGGAAAGTCCGAATGCAAATTCTGATTTGTCGGTGACGGGGTGGGCGTTGATGTTCCTTCGGTCGGCACGCAACGCGGAATTCAACGTTCCCAAACAGTATTTCGATGAAGGACTCGATTACGTCGAGCGGTGTTACGTCGAAGATCCCAAGGATCACAAGAAGGGAGTTTTTCGATATCGACCGTTGGCATCCGCGCCGGGAGAGAATCCGCAGATCACGCATGCCAACACGGCGTCGGCGATGCTCACGCTCATTCTTGGTGGGCGGTTGGATCATGAAGGACTCGCGGTGGGTGTGAACTGGTTCCGGCAGCGAGATTATCCCCGTCCTTGGCAAACCGGCTACTTCTACTTGGCCACGTACTACAGCAGCCAGGCAATGGCCCAAGTCGGCGGGGACACGTGGAATGAGATCTTCCCACAAATCGCCCGGAACCTCATCGAAGAACAAGAAGACGACGGCAGTTGGCCGCCAGGAACCGGCACGGAGAAAAACTTCGGTTCCGCCTATTCCACCTCCCTCGCCGTTCTCGCGTTGACTCCCGCGTATCAATTGTTGCCGATCTACCAACGTTGATATTCCTCGGCTGCCCTCGATTTTTCCTGCGGTGTGGTCCTAGAATCAAATAGGAACTGCAATGCGTGAAGAAAATCGAGATGTGATATGCCGGAGATTTCGACCGAACACCCACCACCCAGAGCACCGATTATTCGACGAACCGGTCTCTACGGTGCCGCTCTCGGGGTGATTGTGGGGCTCATCGATCGCACGATCCGCGGGGCAAGCGTGGAGGAAGTCGCCGCGATTGTTCGATGGCGAAACTTCATTCTCGTCGGCACCGTAATCGGAATTCTCGCGGGCATACTGCTGGCGTGGGCGGTGCGGGCGTATTGGCGGAAAGTGGTCCGGGAAGCGAACGCCGCCGAACAATCGGGAGATTCTCAAATCGAAGATTCTGCCGTCGATTCCCCATCTTCGGACTCGTCCCCGACGAAAAACGCGCTATCCTGAGAAAGAGGTCCGCCTGACATTGTGTGTCACAGGGCCGTGGCACCCGAATTTTTGAGGAATCGGTCGACTATGCCGCTTTTCGAATATTCCCAGTTCGACGAATCCGAGCAATTCCAGCCGCAATCGGCTGATAAGCTGTTCGATCAGATCAGTGAATACATGCTGCAATATGGCGAGGAGATTCTCGACCAACTTCCGGAGTTGGAAGACGAACACCCGGAATTGCTGGAAATGCTCATCAAACGCGGGTTTGTCGAGAAGGACAAGGACGGCCAATACTCGATTACGCCGCAAGGAATTCGTCGGGTCGAGAACAAAGCGTTGGAAGACTTGTTCACAATCGCCCGCAAGGACAAGCTCGGCAAACACGACACCGAGTTTCGCGGTGCCGGCCAAACGGTTCATGATGAATCGAAGCCGTACGAGTTTGGCGATCCGGTTTCGAATTTGAACATGCACGAATCCCTGAAGAATGCCCTGCACCGTCAGGGTGGCGGTTCACCGATTCGCCTGCAGGAAGACGATCTCGTCGTGCACGACACGGAGTACCAAACGTCCTGCGCGACCGTGGTTCTGCTGGATATGTCTGGGAGTATGGCGCGTTACGGCAAATTCGCGGGAGCCAAGAAAGTTGCGATGGCGTTACAGGCACTTGTCCGGGGGCGTTATCAGGGTGATTTTCTGCAGGTCGTCGGTTTTTACACCTATGCCACTCCGCTGTCCGAACGACAGTTATTGCAATGTGCCCCCAAGCCGGTGAGCATTTACGATCCACGTGTGCGGATGCGAATTCCCATCGACAACCCACCCGGATTCGTGCCCGAGCACTTCACGAATATCCAAGCGGGACTGCAATTCGCCCGGCGAGTTCTCAAGCGGCAACCGGCTCAGAATAAGCAGATTATCACAATTACCGATGGCGAACCGACGGCTCACATCGAAGGACGGGAAGTCGTGCTGATCTATCCGCCCGCAGAGAAAACTCGACAGATCACGCTCACCGAGGTCAAACGCTGTGCGAACGAAGGCATTCAGATGTCGAGTTTTGCACTGATCGAAGACTACTTCTACCTTGGCCTCGTCAATTTCGTCGAGCAAATGGGGCAAGTCTCCGGCGGCGTTGCGGCGTACTGTAACGCCAACGATCTGGGCAATATGGTCGTGGATAGTTTTGTCGGTGGCCGTCGCAAACGAAAAACAGTCTAGGACCACACGACTCAGCATTCAAAACCGCAGCCCCGCAGTCGAAGTTCCACAAGTCGTTGACGGCAAGCAATCACGCGGCTCTCGTCATTGGCTCGACGGAAAAGCACTTCGAGTTGTTCCAGACAACCCGAGCAAGATAATGTGACAATCTTGGACGCGGGCAACTCTTGCACTAGTTCGTAGGCATCGTCGAAGCGATCTTGCTTGAACAACGAACTCGCCAACCCAATGCGGTAGCGAAGATTGCCAGGATCACGGCGAATGGCTTTGCGAACCATTCGTTCGGTGGTCGTCTTCGGGTAGCCGCACCGCTCACTGTAGTAGGCGAGATCGTAATAGATTTGGGCGTGTTCCGGGCTCTGCTTGGCGGCGTTTCGACAGGCGGTCATCGAAAGATCGGGACGGTCAACCAAATCGAGCGAAATGGCCACATCCAGCAACAAGGGCGCGGAAAGTTCTTGGTTCTCCGCCAACTTGGAAAGCATGTCCGTAGCGAGTTCGAACTGCCCTGACCTAGCATATGCACTCGCCAAACTCACTTGGCTTTCGTCGCTGAGCGTAACCGCAAGTGACGCCCGCTCGAACGCAGAGATTGCCAGCGGATAATTGGCACTTAGGTAGTGAACACGACCAAAGAGTTCCCACGCTCGGCCATCTTCCCGATTCTGCATCACGCAAGCTTTCAGGAGGGCTTTGGCCGCCCGAAAATTCCGGGCGTTGACCGCGTGTCGTGCCGCGGCGAGCTGCTTGTATCGTGACAATTTCGGAACGGAATTCGTTCGCTGTGTTGCTAATTTCACCATCATCTGAGTCACAATCCGAAGACGCCGATTATGTCGTGGTTTCTTTCTGCCTATCTCAACCGATCTCGAAAGGAATTCGAGCCATCGTGATGGGGCAAGATCAATTCATTCCCTCACAGGCAACATCACTGGATATGAAGGCGACACCCCGCCGCCGACACCCCTGTGATATTGAGACTCATTCTCAGTAAAGGGCCGGGCTTTGTCAATCCCTTCCGAGTCGCCGGACGGATATTTTCGGATTGCTCGGTGGTTTCATGTCGGAATTCATTGTTGCAGAACAAGATACGATTTCATGTGGTAAAGTCATTGTCTTCGGATCGTAGTAAGTCCGATCGTGTGAAGATTGGGAATCCAGCGTTTTTTCGCGCCTACTGTGGATGTCGCAGACCAGATTACGGCGGGATCTTCCCCGCTGACGCTGCGATCCATTCAACGGCGCGTGTTTATTTGGGCTTTGGAGACAACCGTGTCCGCAGCGTTTTGGGGTCGATGCCCAAGACACGGGCCGCTGCGGAGTAATTGTTGCGGCAGTGCTTGAGGGTTCGGCGGAACAGGATTGGCTCAATCTCCCCGAGCAACTTTTCGTGCAGACGATCACGATCGACGAGTGGATCGATTGATGCAATTTGCTGATCGAGCCAACCGTGGACCGACTTCGACCAACTCGCCTCCACATCGTCGGAATTTGTTGGCGAAGCCGGTTGGGGAAGATGCTCGACGGCAATCGCCGCGCCGCGAGAGGCAATGGCGGCGTGTTCGACTGCGTTTCGCAATTCGCGAATGTTGCCGTACCAGCGACGAGAGACCATCTCCTCGATCGTGGATTTCAGAAACCCGGAATTTCGACTTCCGTTCGCGGATTGCTGAAGGAAATGGTCGGCAAGAACCGGAATGTCTTCGGTTCGTTCGCGAAGCGGTGGTAACTCGATGTGATAAACGCTAAGACGATAGTAAAGGTCTTCGCGGAACAGGCCCGCTGCGATCAAATTCGGCAGGTGTTTGTTGGTCGCGGCGAGAAACCGCGCACGCATGGGGCGCGGATGGTTCTCGCCAACCCGAGTGACTTCTTTCTCTTCGATCGCCCGTAGCAATTTCACCTGTAATGGCAGCGGAACGTCCCCCAATTCATCCAGGAGAACAGTCCCCTCGCCCGCTTGCTCCAGAAGGCCGGGGCGTTCCACGTCTGCGCCGGTGTACGCACCACGCGCGTGCCCGAACAGTTCGCTTTCGATCAACGTCGGACTCAGTGCCGCGAGAAACACCGGCACAAACGGTTGGTCACGACGCGAGCTGTAGCGATGGATGGCGCGGGCGAAGACTTCTTTGCCTGTGCCACTTTCGCCGGTCAACAGAACTGGCACATCGCTGGCTGCAACGAGCGCGACACGATTGAAGATCCGCTGCATCGGCGGCGACTGCCCAATCACTACATCAGACGCGGATTGGTCAGCGGACGCCTGCGTCGGTTTCATGTTTGCCTGCAACGCGTTGGTTGCGCGATGGAGAACGCCTTTCAACTCCTCAAGCGAGAACGGTTTGACGAGGTAGTCGAAAACACCCGCCTGAACCGCGGCAGCGGCCGTGTCGAGGGTGCCATAAGCCGTCATCATAATGACCGGCGCATCGGGCGATAACTTGCGGAGTTCGGTGATCGCCGTCAATCCGTCCATTCGTGGCAAGCGGATGTCGAGAAACACGATATCCGGCGTCGTTTCAGCCGCAAGTTCCATCCCGCGTTCCGCCGAACCGGCCACATTGACCTCATGCCCCGCGTTCGCCAGAAACTCCTTCAGAGTATCGCAGTGTCGTGTTTCATCATCGATGACCAGAATCATCACCATAAGATTTCGGCTCTGTCCAAAAGTTTCTACAGAGATGCAACCGCGACTTCAGTTGGTTTCGGAATGGAGAGAGTTGGAAAGGAAAGAACGAAGTTGGTCCAACTTCCGTTTCGCGTCCAAGTGATGGTTCCGTCTTCGGTTTCTGCGGCTTGCCGAACTTGAGCCAATCCCAACCCGATTCCGTCTGGCTTGCTGGTTACGAATGGCTCAAAGAGTTGATCGGAGAGGGCAGCATCCGGTCCGGGACCGTTGTCGCTCACACAGATCTCAATTTGGCCATCACGATATTGTGTATCGACACGAAGTTCCCCATGCCGACCGATGGCTTCCACACCGTTCAAGCACAAATTGACAATCGCCGCCTGTAACATTTCCGAGTCTTGCACGGTATGCACCAGACGATGGTCGTGCGTCAACGCGAAATCAATTTCCAGGTGACGGCAAATCGGTTCGACCATGGTAGCGACATCTTGCAGAACTTCCGCCAATGGGCGTTGAAGCCGTTCCCGCTCCTGCGTCTTGCCGATCGACAATAGTCGTCGCACGAGCGTTTCGGTGACGAGCAACTGTTCTTTGGCGGTGTCGAGCATGTTTTCCGAGGGCAACGTAAACGATCGACAAGCTTCCTGGAAGACCTCCAAAGACAACCGAGCCGAGTGGATGCCGTTTCGCAATTCATGGGCCACGCCGCCGGCGAGTTGCCCCTGCAATCGGGTCCGTTCCGAAACACGAATGGCATCGTGCAACTGCTGAAGTTGGGTCGCCATCGAGTTCACAGAGCGAGCAAGATCGTCAACTTCGTCGTGTCCGTGAACTTCGACGACTTGTCCAAAATCGCCTTTGGCAATCCGTGTTACTTGTTGTTTGATTCGACAGATTCGACGACTTAACTGGCCGGTGTACCACGTCACTGCGATGATCAGGACAAAAGCGACCACAGACGCCACCACAAAATTCCGGGTTGCTGCCTGCCGGTTCAGCATCAATGCATGTTCGTAAGAATAGAACGTGACAAGCCGGGTATCGGATGGCCACGCGGGAACCGAAGTCACGGTCAAACAGTACCACACTGGTTTGCCATTACCTGCCCGCATGGTCCATCCCCTGCCCCTTTCGTCAGCGGTAATCGGGGGAATGTGGCGGACGACTTCCAATTCTTTCTCGGATAGTGACACCGTCGAGGCGAGCAATTCCTCACCACGAAACGCCGCGAACTGCCAGCCTGGATTCTCTTTCTCCAACTGTCGGAAGGTCGGGAGCAACTTCGGCTCAACAAGTGAGTCCATTTGTTCCGCGAAAAGCCGCGGTTGAGCATCCTCCACGTGATTCAGTTCTTCCACATAGTGATCACTTCGGAGTGACGCGGAATAGTAGACAAACGTAATGACGATTGCTGCCAATGGAACGAACAATTGGTTTCTCAATGACCACGACACCGCATCGACCTTTGGATTATTTCACAAACTGTTGGGGAAATTTTCCCGACCTCATATCTACCGCACAGAGGACCAAGTTGGGATCATTCGTTACAAGTTGTTTTTTGGCATACGCTTAAGTCCCGAAGTGATCCGGAAAATCGGCAGGCAGTCACCTTGGTACGACACTTGCATGACCGGCGTCTCGTATGATATTGAGACTCATTCTCTGTAATGCTGCAGGGAAGAACTCCCGCCGACATCACCCGCCAGCGATTAGCCACCCCTTGGGCCAGCCAAAGCCAGCCATCTGAATTGGCTGTACGTGTGGGATCTTCATTAACACCTTTTCCAAGAGGAGGCAACAGTGTCCAACGCCCAACGGTCCGCGAGAAGTCGTGGCTTTACGCTCATTGAGTTGCTCGTGGTAATTGCGATCATCGCGATTTTGATTGCATTGCTATTGCCGGCTGTTCAACAGGCGAGAGAAGCCGCCCGTCGCACCGAGTGCAAGAACAACCTGAAACAAATTGGGTTGGCGATGCACACTTATCACGACACCAACAAGAGCTTAGCGCCGGGTTGGGTCGACTGGAACGGGAACTGGTCTGATCCCCTTCATACCGCTCATGTGAACGTGGCCATCCTTCCGTTTCTGGAAGCGGGGAATACAGCAAATCTCTACAACTACAACGTGAGTTGGGATCATACGGACAATGCCGACATGGCTCTTCTCATGCCGAAGGCCTACCAATGTCCGTCGACTCCCGGAGCCGGAGATCCCGAACCCAATAGCGGCTTTCAGACGTCTGACTACACCTACATTCGAAGCGACTCGGGATGGATTACCGACGCTACGGCCGGAAAGTCGATGTTCGATCAGAACCAATTCCGGAAGTTTCGGGATGTCGTCGATGGGCTGACGAACACGATTATGACTTACGAGTCTGCAGGGCGTGCTTCGCTATACATCGCCGGGGGAAAAACAACGACCGCTCCATCGGGTTGGACCGGCGAGTATCGAAGTTGGACCGCGGGCTTCAGCTCCGGCTGGCTTTACAACTTCCAGGTGACTCCCGATTCCTCCGGCGGAGAGCCAACGGTCAACTACTATGTTGGCAATGAAGTGATCAATGTCAGCAATCTGTATGGAGCGGCGTACTCGTTCCATCCAGGTGGGGTCCAAGTCTGCTTGGCAGACGGATCGGCTCGGTTCATCAGTGAAACGATCGACTTGAACACGCTCAGTGCTTTGACGTCCATCGACGGTGGCGAAGTGGTCGGGGAGTACTAGGCATGAGTTGGTGGCAAGACTCTCCAAGATCGAGCGGCGTGCGTTTATCTTCTGTCCGCGTTTTCGCATTGGCACTGACCACAAGCGTGATGTGTGCCGGATGCGGTGAAGACTGGCAGGCCGACACGTATCCCGCAGAAGGAACAATCACAATCAATGGTGAACCGCCGGTCGGTGCCTTGGTGCAACTTCACCCAACTGGTGAAGCAACCGACAAACGCGAATCACTGCCTTGGGGACTCGTTCAAGACGATGGAACTTATACGCTTTCGACGTATGAAATGGGCGATGGTGCCCCGATCGGCGAGTACGCCATTACGATCCGATGGTCTCCGAATGTGAATACGCCGTCTTTAGTGGATCGATTGAACAATGCCTATAACAACCCGGAACAATCCGAATGGAAAGTGACGATCGACGCGGATGAGAACGAGCTTCCCCCCATCGAGATTACCGGAGCCAAAGTTATGAGTGCCGACCAAGTGGTTGGGCGAAGGCGACCACCTGGTCCGGGAATGGGAAATTAAAACGTCATGACCGATGTACCGACAACCCCCGCGAAACGCGACAGCGATAAAAAGACACGGTTCCGCAAACTTTGGTTGGTGGCTCACCGTTGGATCGGTCTTACGGTTGGCCTCCTGTTTGTCCTGATCGGACTAACGGGCAGCATTCTCGTGTTCGACCACGCGATTGATGAATGGTTGAATCCCAACCTACTTCTGACGGCACAGACCGGCGACCAAGCTCCGATTGCGGAAATCATCAATGCGGCTGAGACATCCTATGATGGCAAAGCAATGTCGGTCACAAAACCGCGAGTGGAAAACGGGGTTTGGACCGTTTGGTTCTCGAAGAAAACCAAGGATGGCCGAAAGTTTGTCGCAGTCTATGTTGATCCGACGAACTCAAAGGTGACCGGCCAACGAACTTGGGGAGAGGATCTATTGGGTTGGATTTACCGACTCCATTACCAACTCGTAGCCGGTCAAACCGGTGTGGTTATTGTCGGTGTCGCCGGACTTCTTGTGATGGTCTCTCTAATCTCTGGAGTCTATTTGTGGTGGCCGTTATGGAAACATAGTTGGCGGGCGGCTTTCATGATTCGAGGCGGATCGAGATTCAACTATGATCTTCACAAGACACTAGGGATTGGAAGTTTTGTATTTTTATTCGCCCTTGTTTTCACGGGTGTGTATATGGAGTTTCCTTTCCTCGTCAAGCCAATCGTGACGATGTTTTCTGAGGAAACCCAGGAACCAAGAAGACTCAAATCGAAGGAGTCGGAATCGAAGCAAGCCATCTCGGCTGATGACGCTTTGAGAATCGCACGACAGCATTTTCCAAATGCCGCTTTCGACCACCTTCACCCACCACGAGGAGCGGACGGAACTTATGAAGTTGCCTTCCGTCAACCGCACGAAGTCCAACAGACTTTCGGTCGAAGCCAAGTCTTCTTAGATCAGTACAGTGGTGAAGTCCTCGCACTCCGAAACCCGGATGACTTTACCGCAGCGGACGTTTTTCTCGCGTGGCAATTCCCATTGCATAGTGGGGAAGCCTTTGGCATGGTCGGGCGTTGGATTGTTTTTATCTCCGGTTTCACGCCAGCGATTCTCTATGTGACCGGGTTCATTCTGTGGTGGCGACGCGGACGGTCTCGAAAGAAACAGTCGCAGAAAAGCACCACTGCAACCCCACCGACTTCAATCGAAACCGAAACCGAACGAAGTCCGGTTCCAGTCAATTGATGCGTGAGAACTGGAACTGTCTTGATTGAATAACAACCATTGGGATCGGCGTTCCCGATGGTTGTGCCTCTTGCTCGTGGTAGTCACACTGATTAAAAAACTCTGGTTCCACCGCGTTGCGTCTGTGAGGAGGGCGTGACGCGGTTGTTGCCTAGCGTCGTTTCATTCAAAGTGACAAGTCTCCCATGATCGCCCATACCCGAGCCGTTTCGTTCGTGATTCCTGTGCTGTTGCTCTTGGCAACTCATGCGTCTGCACAATCCGATTACCCGCTGCGTGATGCGGTGGAATGTCATCCGCGTGGCGGTTTGCCGAACTTCTTGCAGAAGGTTGCAGCTGGCGAGACCGTGAAGGTTGCCTACTTGGGTGGGAGTATCACGGCGGCTCCAGGTTGGCGTGTTCAATCGCGGGAGTGGTTGCAGAAGACGTATCCTGAGGCGAAGTTTGAAGAAATTCATGCGGCGATCGGCGGCACGGGTTCTGATCTGGGCGTGTTCCGTCTCCAACGTGATGTTCTGCAGCACCAACCGGATTTGCTGTTCGTGGAATTCGCCGTCAACGACGGCGGTGCATCGCCGGAACGCATTCACAAGGCGATGGAAGGAATCATCCGCCAAACGTGGAAAGCCGACGCGAACACGGACATCTGTTTCGTCTACACATTGACGATTAAAATGCTGGGTGATTTGCAAGCGGGCAAAATGCCACGCGCCGCGAGTGCCATGGAAGAACTGGCTGATCACTACGGGATTCCGTCGATTCATTTCGGTGTCGAAGTTGCCAAATTGGAAGCCGCGGGCGATTTAGTCTTCCAAGCTCCCAAGCCGAAAGATGCCGCCACGAAGCCGATGGTTTTCTCCACCGATGGCGTGCATCCTCATGTGCAAACAGGGCATCGGTTGTATGTGGAAGCTATCGCTCGATCGTGGCCGAAAATCACGGCAGCGAGTGGAAAGGCCGAACCGCACGAGATCGTCGAACCATTGCGACGGGACAATTGGGAAGAGGCGAAAATGGTGTCGATCCAGCCAGAGATGCTGAGTGGAGATTGGACCAAGCTGCCGGCGGATCATCGTCTTGCGAAACGATTCCGCCGAAATATGCCGGAACTGTTTCAGGCGGTCGAACCCGATGCGACGTTGTCGTTTCAGTTTGAGGGAACTGCAGTGGCCGTGTTCGACGTTCTCGGACCAGACGGCGGCCAACTGAGTGTGCAACTGGATGATGCCAAACCCGTGATGCGAAATCGCATTGATGGCTATTGCACGTATCATCGGATGGCGAAACTTAACGTCGGCTCGGAACTGAAACCGGGAGTTCATACCGTTACGATCACACTCACGCCGAACACCCTCGACAAGCGGGCGATTCTCTTCGAACGAAACCGCGGTGATCTGGAGTCCAAACCGGAGAAGTATCAAGGTCACACTTGGTACCCGGCGGCGTTGATGTTGATCGGCGAACTGAAGTAACAACAGTTCGCCTCACCTGAGACCATATTGCGGTCTTCTGTGTCCTGGTCCCTAACGGACAGAATTCCCGACGATCAAGAGTCAACTTCTCTAGGAGTGATTGCATTGTTTATCTCGAATGCGTTCAGAAAATCCACGATTTGTTCCGCTGTCCTGATCTGGGGAATTTGCGGTTCGGGCTTCGCTGACGATCAATCCATCAAGACCATCACCAATACCGAGGGGTTGGTCGCGTTTTGGACGTTTGGTGAGGAAGCTGGTCAGCCACGGGAATCGGTTGGCACGGACGATGCGTTCCCGTTACAAGAAGTGGGCGGCCCGATTCGGCGGGTCAAAGGCGGACCGTTTTCCGGATATGCAGCGGACTTGAACGGAAAACAGTATTTCAAAATTCCCTACGCAGAAACCGGGAAGCTGAACATCTCTGGACCTGAGGCTCAAGTTTCGATGTTCGCTGTCGTGCGGATTGTGAATCTCAGGCAAAGCCGGACAATTGCGGGGATGTGGAGCGAAGGCAAAGGCAGCAACGACGACTCGGGCACACGTCAGTACGCCTTGTTGATGAACATGCCGACGTACGGCGGCCCGAATAAACTTGTGCCGCACATTTCCAGTGAAGGCGGTGTGACCCGCCGTGCCGATGGGAGTCGATTTCCATGGTGTTGCGACTATGCCGTCACCGCATCGCCAGTGCCAACTGAGGAATGGTGCACGCTCGGTTTCACGTACGATGGCGAATACATCCGCGCCTACATCAATGGGCGTCTGGACGAACTGAAACTCGACCCCAAGAAGCACCGCCGCACCGATCGGTACTTCACACAAGAAGGTCCCGACGGTGGGGACCGGGGCATGAACCCGTATTACCACGGACGGGGCATCTTCAAACTTGATCCCGTCAAACACGCGGACACGAAGATCGGCGGTTCGGATTTCACCGTGGGGGCTCGCTATGCAGTCGGGAGTTTTCTTCGTGAAGCAACCATTGGCAAGTTCGGAGGCTTAGCCGTTTTCGACCGGGCCCTGTCCGATGCCGAAATGAAGACGCTTCACGAAGCAGCTCATGTGGATGCTCTTGATTGAGACGTTACGGTTTCGGTTTGATGAAGAGAACTTCGCCGCGTTCGATCCAACCTTTTCGCAGATCGACGCGGAACCAACCGTCGCTGTTCTTGTTGTGGAATCGAACCGGCGAGCGACGGCCGAACTGCTTGAGATCGTATTGAGCCCATGTTTGGCCCATGTCGGGTGAGATGATGAACCCTGTGTGATACGGCGATGCCGGAGCGTAATGAGCCGACAAGATCACGCCGTCTTCGATGATCATGTTGGCCGATTCATACTCCGGATTGAACAGCATTGTATGTTTCGCGGGGTTCGTTAAATCATCGGGATGACAACGAAAGATGCCACGGTCGTGCGGTAGTTTGCCGTTGTTTCCATTGGCGTCCGAGGCCCAATAGAGTTGCCCATCGACGAAGTTGATGCCGCCGGATTTGTACCGCGAGTTGGAATTGACCGAAACGAGCACCTGCCAATCCCAGGTGTCTTTTTTGGCATCGTAGGTGCCTCGCAGCCAATGGCATTCGTGTCGGTCTTTGCGATCATGGTCGCCGGTGCAGGCGTAGAAGGCGTTTTCCGTGGGGTTATACATCACCGTGTGGATGTGGCGACAAATCACCGAGTTTTTAAGGTTTCCAAGTGGTTGACCGGTTTTCGCGTCCAAGTCGTGAAAGTTGGGGTTGTACCCGAACGCATAGGCAATCTTGACCGTCTGACCTTGATCGGTCGAGTAATAAATGTTGATCGGTACCGGGCCACCAAGCACGTTGCAGTAGTTGCCCCAAACGAGCATTTCGTTCCCGCCCACGTTCCAAGTGTGAACGCCATTGAGCGGATGAAAATACCACCCCGGCCGATTCGGGTTCTTGGGGGTGTGCGGCAAGTAATCCTTGCCGTCTTGATCTTTGACGATGATCGCTTTGTGAGTCTTCAGGTTGTCAGTACTGAGATAGAGTTTTGTCCGTGTGGCGAACAGAATGTTGCCGTTCTCGAAAATGCAGCTGAATGTGATGTTGTCGGCATTCGGAAACTGTGCGGTATGAGGCCACGTCTTTCCGTTGTCTTCTGACAAGAAAATCTGGCCGTCACCGAACCCGAAGGCTTTGTTGTCCCGCTGTGAGTCGATGTACGGTCCCTCGGGCGCGAGGCGATACCAGAAATGATCGGTTTCGCCTTCGGTGGGTCCGGCGGTTTCGGGAGCGGCTAACATGCCGTCGATGCCAGTCATCAAAAGACCGCTGGCGACGGCAGTGCTGAGGAAGTCGCGTCGTGTGAAGGAGAGATCAGTCTTCATCGGAATACTTTCCGGTTATCGGGTTAACATCACCCTAGTGGAGTGGTGTCCCATGAGGGTTATCGAGCGCCGACGTGTTTACGCCAAGATTCATATTTCGCGGACATCGACTGAACTCGATCCGGAAACTTCGTCGCAAGATTGGTTGTTTCGCCGATGTCATTTCCCAGATTGTAAAGTTCCCACGGTTGGTTGTCGCGAGGTCGCACGAGTTTCCAATCTCCCATCTGAATCGCTCGGCCGCGTCCGCACTTCCACGCTAACAACTCATGAGGCGTTCGCTGTTTGCCATGAAAGATCGGCACCAGACTTTTGCCTTCCATGGGTAATGGCCGCCGACCTTGGAACTCCGTGGGATACTCAATTCCAGCAACGTCGAGGCAAGTGGCCATGATGTCGATGATGTGTCCAGCTTGCCGTGTCAATTGCCCGCCTTGCTTGATGACTTCGGGCCAGCGGGCAATGAGCGGCGTGCGAATGCCGCCTTCGTATGCGGATTGTTTGTGGTCACGGAGCGGCGTGTTGCTGGTGCTTGCCCAGGCGATGCCGTAACCGGCGAAGGTGTCGTGCGGCCCCGGCATCAAATCCGGACCGCTACCTGGTTTGATAGCGACGCCGTCTTTTCTCCAACGACGATTGTTCGCACCCGGCGCGAAACCGAAACCACTCTTGGTCGGCTTGAGTCCGCCGTTCGGTGCAGCACCGTTGTCGGAGAGGAAAAGAACCAGCGTGTTCTTGTCAGCACCCGATTTGCGGAGCACTTCGAGCATCCGTCCCACCCCACGATCGACATTGGAAATCTGAGCCGCATAAACCGCCATGCGTTCGGCTTGCCAGTCTTTTCGACGATCTTTCGACCAATCCGGAATGGATCTCGACAATGGTGCTGGTGTCGCGTTCTCGGGGAGCAGCCCCATTTCCTGTTGCCGTTCGATGCGGGTGTCTCGCCAATCGGCCCAACCTTTCCTGCGGTACCGTTCGCGGTACTTGGCAATGGTTTCTTCACGGGCATGAAGTGGCCAATGCGGAGCTAGATAAGCGGCATAAAGAAAGAACGGCTTCTCACCGGCTGTCGCTTCTTCGAGGAACTCGATGGCGTAATCATTGAATGCATCGGTCATGAAAAAGCCCGTGTCCGGGAACGTCCACGGCTGATCATTCAGGTAGAAATCGTTGGCTTGGACCGCGTTCCAATAGCTGATCTTCCCTTGGCAATTCGGTCCAAAGAATCGGTCGAAGCCCCGGCGAACAGCCAGGTCGCGTCCTTGCCATTTGCCGACCATCGCGGTGTGGTATCCGGCGGCCTGCATGACTTCAGAAATGAGGACGCAGCGATTGTAGTTTTTGGGCTCGTTCCAGCGGTCGCCGCGATGGCCGGTTTGTTGGCAGTACAGCCCGGTCAGTAGCGAAGCCCGAGTGGCACCGCAGACGGCGTTATTGTAGAAGCGGGTCCACCGGAGCCCGTCCGCAGCGAGCGAATCGATGTGCGGTGTGTCGATCTCGCCACCGTAGCATCCCAGGTCCGACCAACCCATGTCGTCGACCATAATCAATACAATGTTCGGACGCTCGGCACCGTTGGCGATCGAACCAAGCATCAGCGTGACAACAAGAAATCGGAAGAATGTCATCGGGTTCTTTCACTGCGGGAACATTGCAACGACCAGTCCAGTGATATCATGGTACCGATCGAAACCAGGATTGTCGTAAGTCCCCAAAAGGATTTTCTCGCGGCCGACCATTTCGACAAAGAAGCCGACTCCACTGATGGGCGGAACCGTCGTATGAAGTGGTTCGAATTTGTTAAGATCGGATGACAGGCTTCCGTGTCGCCGATGCCGACTCGCTGGATTGGGCAAGAGTCATGACCGAATTCGATCCGTTTGGCGCAACTCGTCACTTTGGAAAAGACCTCAATGATCGAACTCCGTTTGAACCTTTCGACCCCGACGAAAACGCCCTGCCACCGTCGCGAATCGGACGTTACCCGGTCAAAGAAGTGCTGGGTCGCGGTGGGTTCGGTGTTGTTTATCTTGCGGAAGATCTTCCGTTGGATCGACTGGTGGCCATCAAAATTCCGCATTCGCGTTGGAACTTAGACTATCGGACGGCCGACCTGTATTTGGCGGAAGCTCGCACGGTCGCAAAGTTGGATCACCCGAACATTGTGCCCGTTTACGACTTCGGAAGTACCGGGCCGTTTCCGTGTTTTGTGGTATCCAAGTACATCAAGGGCAGTGATCTTTCCGAGAAGATCGGACAAGTTCCGATCGACATTCCCGAAGTCGTCGAACTGATCGCAACGCTCGCCGATGCGCTTCACCACGCCCATGAACATGGCATCGTACACCGGGATGTCAAACCGGCCAACATTCTGCTCGATCAGAACGCACGCCCTTACGTGGCTGATTTCGGTTTGGCACTCCGTGAGGAGGAACTCACATCCAACGCAAGTCACGCGGGAACACCGGCCTACATGTCGCCCGAACAGGCACGCGGCGAAGGACACCGTGTTGACCGTCGCAGTGATATCTACAGCTTGGGGGCGGTCTTTTATGAAATTCTGGCCGGACAACGCACGTTTCCCAATGAAACAGATTATGCCCTTCTGAAGTGCATCGCCGAACGAGTTCCAAGACCACTCCGAGAAATCAACAAGACCATTCCAAAAGAGTTGGAGCGAATTTGTATGCGAGCGCTCTCTTTACGGGCCTCGCAACGCTATCCCACAGGCAAGGAGTTGGCCGACGAACTACGAGAGTTCGTATCCGCCATGGCGATCAGTGCCAGACCGATGAGCGAGCCGGACTCCACGCCATCGGCTCTTCACCCGCCGACTCGCGTTGTTCCGAAGGGGCTCCGTTCTTTTGAAGAGCACGATGCCGACTTCTTTTTGGAACTACTCCCCGGCCCCCGTGACCGAGACGGTTTGCCCGAAAGTCTTCGATTCTGGAAAACGCGGATTGAAGACCCTGATGCCGATCGCACATTCTCAGTCGGTTTGATTTACGGTCCGTCTGGCTGTGGGAAATCGTCGTTGGTTCGGGCGGGGCTTTTACCTCGTTTGAAACCTGGAATCCGCTATGTTTGCGTCGATGCGACCGCCGAGGGAACGCAGTCCAAATTGTTGCTCGCGTTGCGGAAGTGTTATCCCGACATGGATTCCAGTCTCGACTTGAAAGAGACGATGGCCCTGCTACGGCGGACGCACGTGGCCCCTGAAGGCGAAAAACTCCTGATCGTCATCGATCAATTCGAGCAATGGCTTCACGGTCGAAATCCGACCTCGACGGACGAACTCGTGCAAGCGTTAAGGCAGTGCGATGGCGGGCAGTTGCAATGTCTTCTGCTTATTCGCGACGATTTTTGGCTCGCAGTCAGCCGTTTCCTCTGGGAATTGGAAGTTCGGCTTGTGGACGGGCATAACGTTGCCTTGGCTGATCTCTTTGACATCGATCACACCTGCCGAGTTTTAGCCGCGTTCGGTCGCGCGTTTCAGAAACTTCCCGAGAACGTCACCGAAATGACGCCGGCTCATCACGAGTTCATCCGGCAGGCGGCGAACACACTCGCTGAAGACGGGAAGGTGATGTGTGTGCGGCTGGCACTTTTCGCCGAGATGGTGAAACATCAGCCGTGGACCCCCGAAACCCTGCGAGATATCGGTGGTGCCGAGGGAGTCGGCGTTGCGTTTCTTGAGCAAACGCTCGGTTCGTCGCTCGCACCCCCGCAACATCGGTACCACTACAATGCAGCACGGGCGGTGTTGAAGCATCTGTTGCCGGTGGCGGGTCAGGCCATCAAGGGGCAACGAAAATCTTATCAAGAGCTTTTGGAGGTTTCCGGCTATGAAAATCGACGCGACGACTTTGACGATCTGATCCGAATTCTGGACGGTGAGCTTCGGCTGATCACACCGAGTGACGCCGAGGGAACTTCGACCGTGGTGGACGAAAACGCGGACGTTCCTCAGTCGGTCAGTTCTCGCAAAAGTGGTTCGACGGAGAACCAACAACCGGAACGATTTTATCAGCTCACCCACGATTATCTCGTGCCGGCTTTGCGGGAATGGCTAACGCGGAAACAACGAGAAACCCGCCGTGGCCGTGCGGAAATCCTTCTGGAAGAACGGGCGGCGACATGGAATCGAAAACCCGAGATGAGACAACTTCCTTCCGGTTGGGAGTATCTGCGAGTTGTCACGTTGACCTCCCGTCGTAATTGGACCGACGCGGAACGTCGGATGATGACGGTGGCGTCGAAGCGGCATCGACTCCGGGCTTTGGCGCTTTGCTCCATTGTGCTCGTCACGTTGTTCGGGACCGTGACTGTCCGTCAGCAATTCCAGGCTTCGCAGCAGCGTCTTCGAGCGAATGGATTGATTGAGCAACTGATGACGGCGGACCTTTCGGAACTTCCCGAAATTGCGACCGAAATCGAACAACAGCCACAGTTCAGTACACCGAAATTGCAATTGATTGCCGACGATCCCACGCATGTGAAGTCGGATCGGTTGCGGGCGACCTACGTTTTGGCAAATGGTCCCGGCGATCGTGCGGAGCAATTGGTCGAGCATGCCCTGCACGCGGACCTGGCGACACTTGCTCTTGTTCGAGAACGGATTGCCCCCTTCGCGGAATCGCTGACGGAGACGCTGTGGAAATCGCTGCGACTGGAAGACGCCGATCGGGCAATGCGACTGCGGGCGGCGATTCTTCTGGCGATTGCCGATCCATCTTCGTCGCAATGGCAGGCACAGTCGCCGTTGGTCGTTGACGCGTTGTTGGCCGAGAGCGTTCTGAACATCGACGAATGCGTGCAACTTCTCACGCCAGTCGCAGACGTGTTGACACCGACACTTCGCGAGCGATATCAGCAGTCGTCGATCACGTCGATTGAACATGCCAACGCCGCCCGCGCACTGGCTCGGACGGCCGACACGAAACTTCTCTGTGAACTGATCCTAATGGCGGAACCGAGTGAGTTCCCAGTGCTTTTCGCGGGTGTCTCTCGGCATTCGGAGAAGGCGGCTCGAATTTTTCAAAACGCGGTGGTCGAGGAACACGATCCGGCCACACGCTCGCGACGGCTGGAAAACGCGGCGGTTGCGTTATTGCAGTTGCAGCAAAGTCAGGACTTGAAAACTGTACTCTCAGCCCTACCCGATCCCACCGCACGTACGCATCTCATTCTTGATCTGCACGAGTTCGGTGTGCCGCCCGAAACCTTGTTCGACGTGATTGACCAAACCGACGATCCCGTCACGCGGCAAGCGTTGCTTCTTGGACTCGATCGCTATCAAGGTTGGAAGATTTCGCAGCGAAACGAGGAGCGACTCAGAGACCTTCTATCCACCGCTGTGCACAATGCCGAGAGTCCCGGGGAACGCAGCGCGGCCGAATGGTTGTTGCGGAGCCGTGGCGGTGATCTTCACCAGATTCTTGCGGACCTGTCGCAGCCGACCATGCCAAGCACCGGTCATCTCGATCGTTACGGTTGGTGGGTCAACTCGGCTGGGCATGTGATGTCCGTGATACCAGGACCAATCGAAGTCATGATTGGAGCCGAGGAATCCGAACCCAGCGAGAATGAAAAACTACGGCAGATCACGATTGATCACTCGTTTGCGGTGAGTGCTCACGAGGTGACGATTAAACAATTCCAACGTTTTCGGCCCGACGTGAAGTATGCCAGTGATGTTGCGAAAAGCCGGGATTGTCCGGCTAACAAAGTCTCTTTGATCGAGGCGATGCAGTACTGTCGATGGTTGAGCGAACAGGAAGGGCTTTTGGAAGACCAAATGTGCTACCCCCCTGTCGATGACATCGAAGTCGCCGATGTCATTCTATCTGATGAACAGCTCTCGAAGCCGGGGTACCGCCTTTTGACCGAAGAGGAGTGGGAATGCGCATGCCGGGCTGGTTCGCACGCACCCTGGTTCTTTGGGACCGACGAGCAGCATCTGCGGAAATTCGCTTGGTACGCATTTAACTCCGATGGGCAACTACGACCGGTCGGCGAACTGATGCCAAACCAATGGGGGCTGTTCGACATGGCCGGAAACATTGCCGAGTGGTGTCATTCGTGTACGCCGCATAAGGATCACGTGCTCCGGGGCGGTCATTTTAAGTACCCCGCCGCCAATCTTCGCTCCGCTCGGCGTTACACACAGTCGGTCACGGGCTACAGCTTCACGGGATTCCGGATCGCAAGAACAGTGGGACTTGAGCCGGCGAATTCGTTCGCCGATGACGGTTTCTAGTCGCTGTTTTTTGTTACGGTTCAGGTTGAACGTCCACCATCGTTGCAATTCATGGGAGTGAACGAATAATGATTTAAACCTATGTTCCTCTTTTCATATTTCCAATGGAGAGGTCTATGACAACTCTGCTGATCTTGGTGCTGATTGTTCTCATCGCTCTGCTGGGTCATGTGATTCGACTTAGTCACGACGTTCGCGCGATACGTGAGGAACTGTTACCCGACATTCGGGCGGTTCTCCTACGGACTGCATCACTGAGATCACAGTCGGTCCGTCCGATGCGCTTGAGACATGGCGACCCGTTTCCAAACCCGCACGGTTTTCTCAGCCAAGCTGTCGCCGGCTGCTTTTTGGTTTGGGAATGGCGAGAGGAAAAATGGGAACCGTGTGAGTTGCCGGGCGATATGGAACCCGGTCCACCGCCGCCCTTTCCCGGTGCGTTCCCAGGCGACGTCGCAAAGACATGGGTGGTGCCGGTTCAACAATGACACAGCTTGTTCGTCAGCCCGAACACTGCCCATTCCGTCAACGTGAACCGAGTCGTCCTGAGAGCAATTGGCAATGTCGCCGGGTTTGCGAAATCGTTGCCGGGGCGGATGTCGCTCGAACTCGTGTTGATGACGTCGTTTGTCGGTCATGTTGTTGCCATCCGCTTCCGAGCGGTCCGCGTTTGAACCCTGTTGTCGCAGCGTTGGCGTTTTCAGCCGTCGAGGAAGCCCAGCGTCAATTGGTAGCCGAAACGCCGACCCAAGCCCATCTACACCACGCCCGCCGTTTTGCCGAACGTTGGCTCAGGTCGTCTCATGAGCATCCAAACGCAGCAGTTTCATTCCCAAGTGAAGATGCGGAGACGAAACATAGGTCATCGCGGTGGCAATCTCGGCCACGTTCTCATGACCGAATTACGTCGCCGCGAATTGGTTTGATGGGTCCGGATCGTGGGTTCGGTCTGGCGCATCAGTGTCGCGACATTGCGTGTCATCTCCCCATTGACCGTTGGTTGATTCCCGGTGATCCGATGGAACGGTCCGACGGACCATGTCGGCAAGAGTGGATCGACCGCGACCTCTCCTTCTCTGAAGCGGAAGCGTGGCTTGACGGTTTGGATGTGGTGTTGTTTGTCGAACGCCCGGACTTTCCCACGGTTGTTCCGGCGGCTCGTCGGATGGGGGTGCGGGTCATCTGTGTGCCGAATTGGGAGTGGCTTTCACCGAGTGCGGCTTGGCTGGCCGATGTCGATCTGATGCTCTGCCCGACACGGCATACCGCGGGAATGCTCACCGAGTGGAAGCACTGTTACCGCTTCGAATGGGAGATCGCGTGTGTTCCCTGGCCGATCGACACTAGCCGAATTCGCTTCCGTCGCCGTCGAATCTGCCGACAGTTTGTGTACGTCCACGGATCGGGAGGGGCTCGCGGAGTTTGGTGCGGCGATCCGGAAACTTCCGTTCGCCGCAAAGGTCTGGAGATTCTACGAGCCGCCGCTGAACTTGCTCCGGAGATCCGTCTCATCATCTACGCGACTTCTCACGACGCACCGCGGTTCCCGACGAACGTGGAATTGCGACCGCCGCCGGACGACAATCAATTGCTCTACTGCGATGGCGATGTTTGCGTGCAACCAAGTCATTGGGAAGGGTTGGGGCTGCCGCTGCTCGAGTGCCAAGCGGCGGGCATGCCTCTCGTCACAACCGATGTCGCCCCGATGAACGAGCACCAACCACTGGGTACAATCCCGGCGAAGACGGAAGCCATGCAGATCGGCCAGAATTTTTGGATTCCGGCGGCCCGTATCGATCCGTCGCAACTCGCGGCGGTACTTCGTTCGTTTTCCGGTCGTCGAATCACCATGGCCAGTCGTCGAGCACGGAGGTTCGTGCAGCGTGAACACAGTTGGAAGATTCGCAAGGCTCAAATTCACCAACAGATTCGGCGAGCAATCGCAACGCCAGTCGATATCGAATAGACACCGTCATTCCCCCGACCTGGTCTCGCGAAAGTGCCGTCTTTGAGAAAGCCACCCGATGCCCCGAAAAGCCGCCCTGTTGCTCCCCACACCCGAACGGTGCCGATGGCGTTCCGTGGAAGGAGACACAACGCGATGCGGACTTCTGGGGGCGTTTCTCGGTCCTGCGGAATCATGTGTGTCCGACCAGATTTGTCGGTCATGTTGCGATTCGTTTCCGCCTTCCGAACGACAACTGAACCCCGTCGTCGCCAGTCTGCTGTACCGCAAAGCCGAGACCATCGAGACTGTCGGTGGCACGTCCGAGTGTCGTCTCGAGGTCGCGAAGCAGGTTCGGCAACATGCGGAACGCTCGCTCAATATCGTGCACCCTGCTCCGTTTCGTCTCACGCCCGCAAGGTTGCGTCAAGATTGCTGCTGGTTGGAAAAGACGCCCTCGACGAAGCCGATCTCCGAAACTTCTTCGGCGTCGGAAACTGCGGAGACAGTCTATGCGTGTACCCACCCGACTCATCACCAAGCAGACCACACACACTGTCGGATGTGTCGAGACTGGACGCGACACCCCACGGTTTCCCGATTACTGTCGATGGAAGAACTGATTCCGCCGCCTTCGGAACGATGTGGCTCCGCCGTTCGGGAATGGGGAGTGGCCGTCACAACGTCACCACGCCGCCAACCGACGCTTGAATTCACACTCGACTCACTCACGCGAGCCGGTTGGAAGGAACCGCGATTGTTTCTCGACGGGACGGTTGCCATACCGGAACGCTACGCACATCTCCCGGTCACTTGGCGGGAGGACAGTGTTGGGGCGTGGCCCTCATGGTATATGGCACTCGCCGAATTAATTTTGCACCAACCGAATGCGGATGCGTATTTACTTCTTCAGGATGATACCGTTCTGTTTGATCGGCACTCCCTTCGAGAGTATCTCGAAACGGTCCTGTGGCCGGGGAAACGACCGGGAATCGTCTCGCTGTTTTATACGGGGAATCGGACCGAGGGCGGTTGGTTCAATGCGGATGGTGCCTGGCATTTTAGTGCCCAGGCATTGGTGCTCTCTGCTGGCGTTGCACGGGCACTGCTTTGCGATCCGGATCTATCACGAACATGGTTGGCCGCGGCTGGTGGGACTCACGTTCCCGTGCCCGAGATGCTATCGGCATGGGTGCACTCGAATGCCGTTGAGATGTGGTCGATGTCGCCAAGTCTGGCGCAACACATTGGTAATACCAGTACGATTTGGATGGATGCGCCCGTTATCGCGGGACGGCGAGCCGCCTGGTTTGCCGGTGCCGTCGAGTCGGAATATGGTGAGGGCGAATCGCTGGCCGACTTCCCGGAGGATTTTTTCGCCGTCGAGAAGGCCGATCAATCGTCTTATTCGGAGCGAGTCGCCCGAGGTCGGGAGCGGATGAAACAACACTCGGTGGTCGTGTGTGGATTGTGCCGTGACGTTCGACTGTATCTCCCGCGAACGGCTGCCAGAATCGAACGATTAGGAGAGATGTTCGCCGACTACCGTGTGATGTTGTTCGAGAACGACTCAAAAGATGCCACGTTGGAATTCCTTTTCGACTGGCGATCTCGGAATGCACGGGTGGAGTTTCTCACGGCAACCGCGGGACGACCAAAGTTCCAGCGATCGCGAAGTCTCGCACGGGCTGAGTGGTTGGCTCACTGTCGGAATCAATATCGGAAGGAGATTCAACAACGTTACGCCGAGTTCGATTATGTAATCGTCGTGGATACCGATCTCGCCGGCGGATGGAGTTACGACGGTGTTGCACACACGTTCGGTGAAGACGACTGGGACTGCGTCGGTTCCTACGGTCTGGAACGCCGACTGGATCAAACGTCTGACCGGCCACCATACATTCACTTCGATACCTGGGCATTTCGTCCAACGCCCGGCACTTTTGCCAGCCAACTGACCAACCATAACGAACTTCATTTGTCCAAGGGCGGGCCGCTTTTGCCTGTTCAATCCTGTTTTGGTGGCATGGGGATTTACCGGACCGCTTGCATGTTCGCGGCGGAATACGGAGGAAGCGATTGCGAACATGTCGTCTTCCACAACCGACTTCATCAAGCCGGTTTGACTCGGCAGTTTCTCAATCCCAGCCAACTGGTTCTGTACTCGCCCATCACATGAACGGAGTGGATAACGTGGCCCAGGCAACCTCTGAGCCGTACATTTTGGCTCAAACGAATTTTGGGTTCGTGATCAAAGCGTATCAGCACGATCGTTGTAGCCAAATTATTGCTCAGTGTGGTGAATTCGAGGGGGCGGTGAGTCGGCTGATCACAAACCTGCTTAAACCGGGGAACCACTTTGTCGATGCTGGCGCGAACATCGGATACTTCACGCTCTTGGCGGCCGAATGCGTTGGACCATCGGGAACCGTGACCGCGTTCGAGCCGGCACGGTCGGTCCGGAAACTTCTACAGGAGAATGTCCAACTTCTTCCGCATCGGCAGTGCGTGAATGTGTTGCCGTATGCACTCTCGGACGGCCATGGAACCGCACGGTTCTACGAAGGTCCGCAAAACCATACTGGCATCTCGTCACTTCGTCCAATCTCTCAATCTGCGACCAATTACCCGGTCGAGTTACGACAATGGGATGAAATCCCGAGTGACCGACCGGTGCATGTGATCAAACTGGATATCGAAGGGGCCGAGGTGCAGGCTCTGCATGGGATGCGTCGGACATTGCGACGATGGCGTCCGACTATTGTTCTCGAAGTGACAGACCGATTTCTTCGCGAGATGGGCAGCAACACACAGGAACTCTTCGCACTTATGGATGAGTTGGGGTATCAGGGTTGGACGCTCAACGGCCAAGCTCTGGAGCCGATTCGAAATCCCGATGATGGTCACAAAGAACAGTACAACGCCATCTTCACACACGAGGACCGTGTTGCTTTACACCGACTTCTCAACCGCGGCTATCACATCAAGAAACGAGCTTTCGCCACGACGGTTGATTCCCGTCCGACCCCGTCGGTCTTGTTCTTTTCGATGCACGGCGATTCGTCCGTGGAGATTGCCGAGCTGTGTCGTGCTTCCGGCGTTCCTCTCGACATCGGCCCTCCAAAGAGTCGGCTCGTCAGAACAACCATGAGCGACTCGGAGCGAAACCGGCTTGGAAAACTCGGCGTTGGTTCGCCTGACGATGAAGCCATCATTCAACGTCTGCGACAAAGTGTGTATGGAGCGGTCATTGTCACTACAGATGCCCAAGTGCAGCAGTTCGAGAGACATCTGCGAGGGTACAATCCGCATGTGCCGTTAATTGTGCGGCATGGCAATAACATCTTTGAGGCGCTTAAGAAACTCAACATCAAGCACTTCATGGGTCCCAGCCGCAGAGCGTTGGAAATCATGTCGTCATGCAACACGTTTCACACTCGAAAACTTTTGGATTGGGAGAATCTACCGCCAGTTTCGCTCGACCCGAACAAGCGATCGGGATTGGCATCCTACATCCACAAATACCGGCAATCGTGGCCAGACTCCTGGGCACGGCTGGAGCGTGTCAACAAGGGACTGGCGAATCAGCGAGTCAAAGTCTTTGGCAACGGTAACCCAGATGGGCTCGTGCATGATTTGCCAACCATGGCGAAATCCAGGGCGACCGTCCACATCAAGGATAACGGGATTCGTTGTTTTTGCGTATTGCGATCCATGGCGATGGGCACACCCGTCGTTGTGGATCGGCTGACCTGCGAGCGAACATTCCTCGATGATGTTTCCGGCATCATCGTTTGCGACGATACCGACGAACTCGTTCACGAGTTGAATCGGCTCGCCACCGACAACGCTTACTGGCTTGAACGCAGCGTCGAGTCTCTCAGCGCGGCTCGTCGTCAGTTTACCGCCGATCGCCATCTTGCCAAGGGATTCCTGCGGTTCATCCACGAAGCCATCGCGCGGAACTAAACCAAAGCGTATGATGAGCGTCGCGTCCGATGACTGGGGATTCACAAAAACCCGGCCATCAGACGCTGACACCAAACTTACACTCGGCTGAAACGGCCGTTACGCAATTTCCGGGACTTCGAAGCCTTTGCGGTATTGCCGCTTGAGGAGGTTGTTGGCTTGCTCAGAATGCTCACCAACGAACTTTTCCTTTTCGGCGTCGACGGTCAGCAGCGGACTGAGTTTGATCTCCGAGCTTTCCATCTTGATGTTGTGAGAAGCCAAGTGCTTTTCAGTTTCTTCGAGCAGACTGCTCCAAACACCTTCTCCGCCATCGATTTCCTTGGCCGCCTCATGGCTGAACGTGCTGCCTGATTGGAACGCGATGTTCGCAAGGTTGCACCAACCGGTGGAGTGATGTCCCACGAGAACATCGGTGTTCAAGATTGACGAATTGCGGGATCGGACGGCATCAATGAAGTTCTGCTGATGCAGCGTGTTGCCGCCGGTGCCTTTGAAGGATTTGATTTTCTTGCCATCGCTGTCGTACGCAACCGCGCGACCTCGTTGGCCTTCGAACCGTCCACCTTCGCAGTATGCGATGTACCCGCTGCCAGGGCCGGGATGCTTCGCCGATCCGATTTCCTTGAGATTGCTCAGACCAATAACGACCGGAATGGAGCCGGTGTCGAAGTACACGAAATGAACGTTCGGCGTGTCACCAGCATCGTTCCAGGCAACACGTCCGCCGCCACCGAAGATTCGTTTCGGCAATGAGACTTGGTCCCGGAAAACATTGTTGCGAAGATCGTCGAGCACGTGGACGCCCCAGTTGCCCATTTCCCCAGACCCTGTGTTCCAATCCCAGTGCCAATCGTAGTGCAGGTTGTTGCGATAAATCGGCTCATCCTGTGCCGGCCCGAGCCACATGTTGTAGTCCACGTTGGAGTCGATCTTCAGCGGCGTCGATCGTTTACCGATCGGTCCCCGTTGTCCGTACCGATTGACGCGGGCTGACTGAATTTCGCCGAGTGCTTTTTCCTCGTGGAGAAACTTCTTAATTTCCGCCTGCATAGGGTCGGATCGTTGCTGGGTTCCGACTTGGCAGATGCGGTTGTACTTGCGAGCCGCCGCCACAACTTGCTGACCTTCCCACTGCGTATGCGAGAGCGGTTTTTCCACATAGACATCTTTGCCCGCTTCCATCGCCATGATGGCTGCCAAGCAATGCCAGTGGTTACAAGCTGCGATCACAACGGCATCGATGTCATCACTTTCGAGCAAGTCCTCGAGACTCGAGAAGATCGTCGGATTTGTGCGGGAACCGTTCTTGGCCCCGGCTGCTCGTCGTGGATCCGGATCGTAAAGCCCAGCGATTTTAACCTCGTCCAACTCCTTGAAGAGGTTGATTAACTGCCCTCCGCGACCACCGCACCCAATAAACCCGAGACGAATTTCGTTGTTCGGACTGGCGGCAAATGTCCGGCTCGATGCCACACCAAGCCATGCCCCGGCGGCGAGTCCTGTCTGAAGAAAGTGGCGGCGATTCAATGATCGATTGACGGGAGTCATTGGGAATGGTCTCCATTGGATGGTGGGGTCGTTTGGCAATCTGGCGAATTACTCATTGTAAAAAGAACGCCAGCGGTTTGGGGCTTCAAAAATTGAAATTCCCAGGAATCCTCGTTTTTGAAGCTCCGACTCTATTGCCTGTTCCAATTTTGTAATTGAATCCGACCGGTATATCAACGAAACGGTGCGTACGCCGGTTCACTATTCCGGGTCACATAAAAAATCGCCCCCGAATACCGGGAGCGATTTCGATGGTTCGCCATACAAAGCTCTTCACTCAGAGACTTCGTGTTGGTCCACCGTTAGTGATCGTGGTGATCCATAAACGTCGAATCTCCCTTAGCGTCTTTGACGATGTGGAAATGATCGACGGTTTCGCCAGTCGGAGTCTTGGCCGCATAGCTCAACGCATCGTGGTTGATATCGATCACCTGATACAGTTGCGTGTTGGCAATGTGTTTCTCGAACGGGTTTTCGCCTTTCGAGTAATCTTTGAGCGAATACATTTTAGGTCCGCTCACGGAAACGACGTAAACCGGGCCTTTGGAATCGGCGACACGTAAGCCAGTGGCGACGTTGGATTCTCCCGCATGGTCATGGTTGTGACCGTGCTCGTGATCATGATCGTGGACGGCGAGCGGAGCGGACCGACCGTAACTGTGGTCATGCCCTTGCAGGACAAGGTCAACGCCGTACTTCTCGTACAAAGGCTGCCAATACTTGCGGAGTTGAGGGTTGTCGCGTCCGCGGCTTGTCGAGTAAACGGGATGGTGATGAGTGACGATGGTCCATCGGTTGGGGTTGTTTTTCAAAACTCCCTCCAACCACTTCGCCTGGAGTTCCACTTCATTGCTACGGGAATCGAGGCCGATAATTCGAATTCCTTGAACATCAATGTAGTAGACGTTCTCGGTCATTCCTTTCGGGCCGTTTTTCGGGAATTCAAATCGTTGCGCCCAACGACGGGTCAAGTAGCGTTCACCAGGGTTCTTCTCGTAATTCGGGTGGAACGGATCACGATCGTATTCATGGTTGCCAGGGATGGCGATCTGCGGGACAGTGGCGAAAATGAAATCACCGGAGTGAAACCACTCCCCCCACTCCTGATCATTGTTACCACGATTGATGAGATCGCCGGCGTGCAACATGAAAGTCATGCGTGGAGCATCGCGGAATGACTCTCGAATCAACCGCGACCATAGACTCTTAACGTCATTCTGGGCGTCGCCCACATAGACGAAGCGAGCGGGTGAAACCTTCTTGTCGAACTTTTTCGCCGTGCGAACCTGAAACCATTCGCTCCAGGCGTAATCAACAGAGTCGGCGTGCTGAGAACCGGCGAATTCTTTCGCAAGTGGTCGCGTTCGTTTCGAGCCGACACGATAGGTATATAACGTATCCGGCTTGAGTCCATCGAACGTGGCAGCGTGCATATGAACCACGCCAAGGTTTGTCTTCAACTTGGAAGTTTCACCTTTGGCTCGTTCGACGTTCTTCAAGAATTGTGGTCCTTTGGTCGCCTCGGCGATTTCCGCAACGGCATCGGCACCAGCTTTGCTTCTCCAAGTGACGGAAAACGATGTCGCAGGGTTACGACTCCAAGAGACAAGAATCCGATCGGGGACGTCGGTAGCCACCGGTAGAGTCGGCTCGACCACCATCCCCTGATACCCCTCCTGTGGTTTTGGCTCCCGTTCTTGCGAGTAGCTTGCAGCACTGGCCATATGCAAGAAACAAAGAGCGGTAAAAATCGAACATTGTCGTTTCGACAGACAAAGCATCATTGAACCTCAAAAAAGTTTTAGCCCATGCAGCCAAGGTTCAGGGGGTGACACGCATCAAGGGTAGAAACGCATTCGCTGAACTGTGACTATGAGATCAGAGTATATCAAATTGTGAGCAGCACTGACTAGTATTGAGCAACCAACATAGAGATCGACAGCCCCTCTCGTCGGTAGATGGATCGACAGGCGAGTTTGTAAAGAACGACCTGTTGGCCGCCAACGTTCCGAAGATGAATCTCTAATCGTCTTCATCTTCCTGGACTGCCGATTGCCCTCGGCGACCCGGTCGCGCTTTTGGAAGCTCAATCGTAAAGTCATTGTCTTCACCGTCCGCGACCTCGACGACCTTGACAGGTTGAGCCATGTCGAGTGCACAGGGGCAATCAGTCGTTTCGCCGGTACGAGACACTGTGATCTCATGCGAACCAATGACGGCACCGTCCTCTGTTTCATATGTCGAGACCACAAAACGACCTTCGGTGTCGGTGACAGCGTTACCTTGTTTTCCGGAATTTGCTGAGTTTCCGGTGGCTTTGGGGCTGAACCAAACACGAACGTTCGCGACCGGTTTCCCCTCACAAAGAACTTGGCCGGTGGCTTCGGCAACAGGGAACTCGTCCGTTCCGCCGCCACAGCCTAGCCCGCACAGGGCTGTTAAGCCAACTAGGAATGAGTAATACCTTCTAGACATTGAGAATCCCATCAGGGCTAGTGGTCATAGAAAAATGCACAACGGCTGCTAGACTTATTTTGTTCGTGTGTGGCGTTCGATAGCCGGCGTTTTCCGAAGAATACACCGCATTCGACGCAACACGAAAACGAGCCTTGCTCTAGTACTCGCCGATGACGATACCATCGTTGATGCCGTTGAGCGCACACCACGATCCGTTATGAGTGTTGTCGATGTTCTCTGTAATGAACTTGACCGATCCGTCAACGAATAGGAACTGGGCACCGCCTGTATGGAAGCTAAAAGCACTGTCATCACTGACCGCGTTGTACATATTGTTCGGGTTGACTCCGGCATTAATGGGAGCGGATGTCCGTCCGTTGAATCGGTTTGACTCATCACTGCCCGTGGCGCCAATCCAAGTTGGCCAGTCCTGGCCATCGGAGACATAGGCGGATTCACCAACGAAGACTGTGTTGCTCGTTCCATCGGTCACGTCGGCAATTCGACGTCCTTGGAGAACTTCCGCTCGCTTGTGTAGCATTCCGTTGTCGCCGTTACAGCTTCCGCCCGCACCTTTGTAGTCAGTTGTGGCATAACCAACGGACAAAGCTCGCATCGACCCACTGGGACCACCAGGAATAGCCCAAGTTTCGGGAACGATTTCAGGTAGTGTTGACGAGGGGCACTTGTACGCTGGGATCACGATATCACCACCTGGAATAGTCGTGCCAGGAGTTCCGCCGTTATTGTCGTAATAGGTTCTTAAGACCCCAGCGGTGCACTGCGGATTTACTTGTTCGAACAACGCTTTCTGCTCGATGAATGGAAGGATATGAGCGAAGAAACTATATCCGTCGTCATCAAATCCTGCGCTGTCGTCAACGTCGGTTGCAATCCCCCAAGGAAAGCGTTGGAACGTATCATGGTAGTTGTGTAGCCCGAGTCCAATCTGCTTCAGGTTATTCTTGCATTGGGTTCGACGGGCAGCCTCCCGAGCCTGTTGTACAGCCGGCAAAAGTAGAGCAATGAGAATCGCAATGATTGCTATCACGACTAGTAGTTCAATGAGAGTAAAACCAAGACGACGCAGATTCATCCTTCAAATCTCCTGTTAATACGACGGTCGAACACGAACACCGACATGATGTTCAAAAAGACGTTGTTGGTTCCGTTCTTCACAAGCCTCAATACGCAAGTTGGTAAGAGGTGCCGCCATTGTGTCTCGTTATCCACAACGTTAGCAGTCAGAACTGAACTCGGGACTATCGAGTCATCAACAATTAGAAAATGGCAGGGTAGCGCTGGTGTGTTTCCGGCGATGCTATCGGCAGGCTTTGGATATACAACGTCAGATTTCGCAAGTTCATCGCATTTTCAACAAACACGTCATCCCTTAATAGTTGCTGAAATATGAGGGTTGTGAAAACATTCGATGAGTTTTGAGTTTCAAGACACTCTGGGCTTGAGAAACGACTCGAAGAATGAAAACCTAGTGCATGTGTTTGGCACATCGCTGTCATGATGACACCTTCTCCGTTGGTAATCACAACAAGGACTTTCTCATGGATCACCAAGAGCCGTTTTCTCGACGAGATTTTCTGCGTGTCAGTAGTGCTGCGATTGGATCGGCATCCGTTGTCGGGGCGTTTGATGCGTTAACAGCTCGCGCGGCCAAGAATGATGCCCGGACAATCGGCTATGGTCCGCTTCGGCCAGTCAAGGACGAGTCAACTGGATTGAAACTCATTCAGTTGCCAGAGGGTTTCCGCTATCGCACGTTTGGTTGGACTCACGATCAAATTGACGACGGCACGCGGACGCCTTCGGCTCACGACGGAATGGCTGTGATCTCGATGGATGACGAGGGCGTGGTGACGCTCTGTCGCAACCACGAACGAAGTTCGGATAATGGTGCCTTCGGGGAAGAGACGATTGTCTATGATCATCGAGCTGGTGGGGGTTGCATGAATTTGCAGTTCGATACCCGCGTCGGTGAATGGCGATCTGCTCAGCCGAGTTTGGGCGGCACGGTCCGGAACTGTGCAGGAGGGCCAACACCGTGGGGAACGTGGCTATCCTGCGAAGAAACTGTGCTTGGGCCGGGTAGTATTGATGACGGCAAGAAACTGGCTTATCAAGAAACCCATGGCTGGATATTTGAGGTTCCCGCAAGCGGAAACGCCGTGGCAGAACCGCTACACGATATGGGGCGGTTTGTGCACGAGGCGGTTGCTGTCGATCCGGATTCGGGAATTGTCTATGAAACCGAAGACCGAGGAACGGCCGGCTTCTATCGGTTCATCCCCAAGACACCGGGGAAGTTGTCGGCCGGTGGTACACTCGAAATGCTCAAAGTGCCGAAGCAGGCAGACTTGGGCGGCGGCGTGAATCGCGGAGCAACGTTCGATTGCGAATGGGTCAAAATTGATGATCCCCGACGCGCTCACACGCCAGGCACTGAGGACGCTTTAGGGGTCTTCAATCAAGGACGTCAAAAGGGGGGCACGCGGTTCGCACGACTCGAAGGCTGTTGGTATGGGAACGGCTTGATCTATTTTGTTTCGACGAGTGGCGGACGTACCGGGAGCGGTCAGATTTGGTCTTATAACCCTCAGGAAGATCAATTGGCATTGGTGTTTGAATCACCGGCAACAGAAGTGCTTGATAGTCCGGACAACATTGCAGTTAGTCCTCGTGGTGGGATGGTACTTTGCGAAGATGGTGATTTGGTTCCTCAACGCTTACATGGTCTAACTCCAGATGGGCAGTTGTTCTCATTCGCAGCCAACAATGCGGTTTTGAATGGCGAGCGAAACGGAATCAAGGGTGACTATCGCGGAAGTGAATGGGCCGGTGCCACGTTCAGCCCCGATGGAAAATGGCTCTTTGTCAACATGCAAAGTCCAGGGATTAC
This sequence comes from Thalassoroseus pseudoceratinae, assembly GCF_011634775.1. NCBI lineage: Bacteria > Pseudomonadati > Planctomycetota > Planctomycetia > Planctomycetales > Planctomycetaceae > Thalassoroseus > Thalassoroseus pseudoceratinae. The sequence goes on along the minus strand of NZ_JAALXT010000007.1, from coordinate 197,993 downwards.
CTTTGCGATTACAGGGCCTTGGGCGGATCGTGGACTTTGATCGGGCGATCAGTCTGTCAACAAACAGTTGCAGTGACTTCGGATTCTCATGCTTGAAGTCGATATTATGAGTGATACAGAATCCATTGCGAATGCTTCTGACCGTGATAGCTTGCGGACTCGTTTCGCGAGTTCGTTTACGGAACGGCTTTATCAACCGGTGCCGAACGATTGGTTGATTGTCTATCGCATTTCGTTTGGCGTCATTATGACGTGGTTTGCCGTCAAGTATATTGTTCTTCAGATCGTTGACTACCAATATATCTTGCCGGCATTTCACTTCACGTACTATGGGTTTGACTGGATTAAACCCTGGCCGGTCAAGATTGATTTCGATGGGTTCATCCTCCATGGAATGCATATCCATTTCTATGTGTTGGCTTTGCTGTCGATATTGATCACAATTGGGCTGCGTTATCGACTTGCAGCGTTTCTGTATGCTCTCGCATTTACCTATGTGTTCCTTATCGATAAGACTTACTATCAGAATCACTATTACCTAGTGACGATTTTAAGCCTGTTGCTTCCGCTGCTTCCGGCGAACCAGGCGTTTTCTTGCGATGCGTTATTGCATCGCGAGATTCGCTCACCGCAGACGGCCGTTTGGACGCTTTGGCTCATGCGGTTTGTGATTGCCCTGCCCTATGTCTTCGGCGGAATATCAAAACTCAACGGCGATTGGCTTCGTGGTCAGCCCATGCGTTATGCATTGGCGAACAAGGCCGATACGCCTTTTGTGGGCGGACCATGGTTCACCGAAGAATGGTTTGTGCAATGCTTCGTTTGGGGCGGACTCATCTTCGACTTGGCGATCGTCCCGGCCCTATTGTGGAAGCCGACGCGAAAAATCGCGTTCATCACAGCGATTGGATTTCATTTGACGAATGCACTGGTCTGGCCGATCGGCATCTTCCCTTGGTTGATGATGTTGGCGACGACGGTCTTCTTTGAACCGGATTGGCCACGCCGATTGTGGGCGATGTTTCGTCTCCAACGATATCGCCCGATGACTCTATTACCGACGAATGTTCCACCGCGTTGGCAACAGCGTATGCTCATTAGCTTCCTAGGGGCTTTTGTGCTGTTTCATGTGCTAATGCCATTTCGGCACTATGTGCTTCCTGGAAACCCAAGTTGGAACGAGTACGCACATCACTTTTCCTGGCATATGCTCGTCCGAGGCAAAATCTCGGCATTGCGAATCTACGTCACTGATCCTCAGACCGGAATCACTCAATGTGCGAACCCGGCACACCATGGCATGAATGGAAAGCAGTATGCAGTGGCCACACGGGATCCGCGGATGATTCATCAGATGTGTCAGCACATCCACAATGATTTGTTGGCACGTGGTTATGGTGACTTGGAAGTACGTGTGCTAGCACTAGTTTCTTTGAACGGCCGCAGACCTCAGATGATGGTTGATCCTTCGGTCAATCTTGCAGCTGAGCCTAGGACTTGGAGGTTTTCGGAATGGATCCTGCCATTAACGGAGCCATACCGGCATCGAGCTTGGGACGTGCCCGTTGATCAATGGGAACAGCATCTCACGCTAGAATTGCCGGTGCAACTTCAGATTGGTCGCCATTCGTCGACCCCACGAGCAAATCCGGTCTATTAATCGGTAGGCCACCCACGGCTTCACAACGAAAATCTAGGCAACATCCCGAACCAAACATCTGTTATTCAGTGTTCTTCGAGAGCGTTCGGACGATCTGAGTTTTATTGCCTTGCTGATCTTCGATTGCGATTTGAAGTGTGCCTGTGGGGACTGAAATCGGCTTCGAAAGCTGATACTCCCACACACCAGGAGTTTTCTCACGAAAACGATCTGCAAGATTCGTTCCCGCGGCCCTGTCGTCAATCGGGAAGTCGGCCACGACGTTCAGACTCGCGGGATCAAGACCGGAGCCGTAGTCGAATGCACCGATTAGGATCCGATCGAGAGGTTTTGATTGATCGAGCTTGGGTTCAGCGAGAGTGAGGGTGGGACGTTTGTCGTCACACATCCAGCCGAATCCGATTCGCTCGGGATTTTCTGGGTCGTAGTCCAAGTCGATCGGGCAACCCAAGTCGATCCAGCGGATCAGTGTGAGGCGATCGTCTTCGGAAAGCGGTTTGACCTTTCCCGACTTCACCGCATCGGGCGGTGGCATGATGGAACCACGATAGTCCAAGTCGCTTTTGTCACGATTGGTTTGCGTGTTCGGCACAGGTTGTCCGGCTTGCTCCAACGTATCGGGATCGCCCGGCATACGAGCTGTGGGGAGGTCGTTATTGGTCCAGCCATCTAATCGCTCGCCGAAGATTTTCCATACTAGAAGGCTTCGCCGGGATTGGAACTTACGGACGTACCGGGAAGCATTCGTTTGTCGCCAGGTGCCGTTGTGGATGACGGGCTTATGGCCGAACTTGGCTTGCTGATCCATCGCGAGCCGGTAGTAAGTGCCTGGAAATTGCCCTTTGTGCGGTATGTTAACGCGTTCCGCATCCGCAGCGAGATCAAGGTTGCCCGCCGGTGATTTGCCATCTTGGGAAGTGTGACAGGCGGCACAACTGCGTTGTAGGATCGGTTGCACATCACGGAAGTACTCCACGTTCACAACTCCCCTTGGCACATTCGCCAAACCGGTGGAATTGTCTGCATCCCATTGCCGGCCGGATTCATCGTTCTGTTGACTAGTGAGCAGCGGTGTGGACTCCGTGAGATCGAAGACTTGATAGTCTGCCTTTGCGGCTGCGGTTAGAGAGAACTCGGTCGGTTCCTGACTATGAGCATGGCAGCCACCACAATCGTGCCGAACTTCACCGGGACGAACTTGATGCCAAGTCTGAGCCATGTTGAGCACCATTCCCTGTTCGTCGAGCGTTTGAAATGTGAACGCGGTGTCGGCGGGAATCTTTGTCAGAAAACTAGTGTCGGGGTGGCCGTCGGGATCGACTGGTTGTTTGCCGTTTTCATCGAATTTGCGGACCGGAATCTCTCCTAAAATTCGTAGCCGTTCCATGGCATGGCTGCGAAACCGGCGTCCGCTATTGGGTCCACGATGACGATCGGTCGTCGGCTCCATTGCCAGAATCCGAATTGCGTGAATGTCCTCGTTATCATAAACGCCCGCATCACTGCCTTGATTAAACCAATTCAGCGAGGCTCCATTTTGGGACGTGTTAAACGGATCGAGTGCTGTGTAACCGTTGGCGTCGCGTCCGCCTGCGAACGTGGCTGTCACACTTCCTTCCGGAACGGTTCCTCCAGGATAGCTTTCGCGTTTGTAGAGACTCGAACTGCCGACCAGACCGAACGGCGTACCCTCTGGCAAGTGCGGCGAAAGCAAACCATCATTCGCTAGCGGTTCTATCGTCGCCGGTTCTTTGATTCCATAGATCCGTTGATACGGAACCACGGCCCGCGGGAATTGTTCGTTGTACCGCGGATCATTTTTGATGAGTCGCATCTCGGCAGGTTCATCAATCGGTATGCCGTCTTTGATCAGATAGATTCCCCCATCGATGGCCGGTTTCTTCAATCCATTCTGATGATTCGCCGGACCAGGCGTGTAGACCGTGAGCAGATGATTGTTCGGTGCGGCTGAGGGATGAGTGAACTTTCCGACGGCGGGAGATTTGCGATCTTCCAACTGCGAATAGTCCGCAGGACCTTCACCGTTATTGGCAAAGCGAGTGAACGATTCGATACCGAAAGGACTAAACGGCAAGCGATACAGTTTCGGTTTGGAATTGTAGAACCGACCGAACCGAAGCGGTGAGTTTCGCTCATCCCGCAAGTCGCCTGGACCGAACGCGGAGTAACCCGCCTCGACACTCGGTGGCAGTTTAACATACGCACCAAACCCACTGTTGTTCTGATTATAGTATTCCTCAGCAATGATCGAACCATCCGAAAGTTGCGTCTGGAAGTGAAACGCATTGGGAGCGCTGCCGGTATCGAACGCACTAATCACCGGAGCCCATCCTGTGCCATCGGGATTGATTGTCCACAGTCCCCACAAAAGACCGCTGCGGAGTCCCTGCGATTCCATCGAACTAAAGATGATTCGCCCATCGTTCAGCACTACCGGGTGCAACGCCATACCGACGTTCAAATGACCGATGCACTCGACGTTTTGGCCGTCTGTGTCCATCGTGAAAAGTTGCAGCGTGGGGCCATTGTGCTTGGGTGGCCGAAAACCGTCGCGGTTGCTCGTAAACACAATTCGCCCGCCCGGAAGTGGATAAGGCCCCATGTTGAATACGCCATAGTCGAAGTAGGTTTTGCCGTCTTCTTTGCTGACGAAATCGCTCGACCAATCCGCCGCCCCGGTGTTGGGCGTAAACTTTTGATGCGTCAGACGGACAATCTTTCGAGTTTTCAGATGGATCTTGTAGATGTCCGCACCGCCACGTGGGAACTTGCCCGCCCAGTTGACGGTCATGTCATGAATGTGCGAATAGAACACCCACTCCCCATCCAGAGAAACCACAGGATCGGTTACCGAGCCGTCGCCGCCTCTGACCAAGACTTCTTCCTGACCGTTCGGCATCAACAGCATCAAATCGCCACCGGCGTCTAGTTCCACCGGGTGGGCAATTTCAGGCCACTTCGAGACGACATCATCACCCTCGCGTGGCACACGGACATAGACGATTGGGTAATCGTACTGCACCGTAGGGTCCGTGGAGATGTGCGGAACATCCAAGTTAATGGGGTCAGGGTACCGTTGCTCCGCCTCGTCATCGGCCCGAACTGGGCTCACGAAGCAACTTTGCGATAGGCAACATAGACCAAAGACAAGAACACGATATGATGGAAGCATAGTGAGCACAATCCGGAAACGCAGTGAACTCGTCAGTGAAAACCCGAGACATGGGTTAGAGTCCATTGAATGCAACGACTCTTCAAAGAACTTTGATGCGTCTCAAGTATACCCAAGACAAATTGCGACATGCAAACGCCAATTCTTTGAAGCCGTCATCGTGCTTCCGCTTGACGTTCGCGAATGATGACAGCATGAGTCAAAATACTGCTGACAGTATCTTGTCGAGTCAACGTCTTGCAGTTTTGTAGTGAAAGGCATGACCATGCTGAATGTGGAAATCGATCATGAGAAACTCATCGCAGTGTTAACGCCTTCGGGGCCATTGTCCAAAGAGGATTTCGCCGCAGCCGCGAAACAGATTGACCCATTGGTTGAACAGGCGGGCCAATTGATGGGCTTGGTGATCCACACGGAAAATTTTCCTGGTTGGGATTCATTCTCCGCAATGACGAATCATTTTCGGTTTGTCCGCGATCATCATCAGGAAGTCAAACGCGTCGCCATTGTGACGAATTCCCCATTAGGAGACATTGCCGACACAATGGTAAACCACTTCGTTGCTGCAGAAATCAAACACTTCCCCTACGCTAATTTGGCGGAGGCAAAACAGTGGATCACTGAGTCATCCGAAGCCGAAGACTAGAGCAACCAAGTTTTGATCTCCGCGAGACCAGATCGAGTCGGATTGCCGGAACAGTGGCAATGGTATGTCTGCGGGAATCAACTGAGTGCGTCGGCATCGGGCTGGAGTGGCGGAAGCTCTTGAGCCACGGAGTAGTCTCGTTCGTTGACAGTCGGGTGACCAAGCGGACCGAACGTTCCGAACTCGTCACATTGATCATTGCCCGGCACAAATGTGACTTCGATCCCCTCAGCAGTTACATCGCATCGTTGAAATCCAAACCGTGTGTCCGCGTCGGGCCAACGCTCCACGAGCTGCCCAGTGTTCCCAGCCGGTTGCGTCCGATAGATACGAATGCCGTCCACGATTTGCACAGGGCGACCCGTATGCACATGCCCGCAAAACAGAATTTCGACCTTGGCCGCCTTGAGGAGTTCCCACAATCGTTGGCGGTGTGGAGGGTTGATCGAAAAATACCAATTGTCGTACTCATCACCGTTCGTCAAATCCCAATCGGGTTCGTCGAGGCTCTCCATGAACGGCCAATAGTGCATAACGGCCACATGATGCTTTGCGGGAGGTAACTCCGGGAGGCGTTCCAGAAGACTCCACAATCGCTCTTCATGCGGGAATCCCGTGCCGGCGACCGCCGCATAAAACCCGGTAAAACGCACATCCCGATGCATAAAAGTCCAATGGATCGGGCCGAAATAACTCGAAAAGAGATCGAGTCTTCGCTCGGTCATGTTCCAGTCTGGATCATTCCACTCTAAACCCTTCCAGCGGAGTTTTGTCCCGTTCACGGTCGTGTGTTTGTTGCCGACATCCATGTTGCCGGGAATTACGAAAACCGGGAACGGGAGGGTCTCCAAATCTTCAGCGGCTTGGCGATATTCAAACTCATGGGTATCGCCATCGCGAGTCAAGTCGCCACCATGTAAGAGTAAGTCCGCATTCGTTTGCGACATTTGATGTTTGATCGCTGCCCATCGTTTGTTGACAGCCGGTCGGAACCGATACGAACGTGGAGACCCCATATGACTATCATTCACATGAAGAAAACTCCAATTGCCAGAAGTCTCTTGAGGCATGGTATGTATTGACCAATCATTTAGAAAAAGTCACAAAAACTAGAGCGTCCAAAAAACGGTTTCACCAATCGCTCAATACAAACACGTTGGTGTTAGTGTCACTTGCTGTGTCTCTTTAATCGAGAAAACATCGATTAGGCTAGTTTTGTCCAATCGAGTTCCACGCCAGACTTGACAAGTTGATCTTGAAAATCCTTGAGATGCTTGTCTTGATTGCGAACCATATGGGCCGTGAGATTGTTCGCACGGCAATAGGCAACAAGTGCGCCTGCTGCTTCGCCAATCCCCCATTCTGTAGGATGCAAACGATAGGCTCCATTCGTGAAGTGTGTGGTACCGATATTCTTACAGGCCGCGATCAAGTTTCTCATTCGTTGAGGAATGAGTGTTCCCAAAGGAATTTGATACGGTAGAGAACTTGTGTGATGATAATTGTCACCACCTGTTGAGGGGTGGAGATCCATCGAATAGTGTCCGACTCCGACAGAATCCGGAAAAGACGGAGCCACCCAGTGCTCGCCGAGTTTGCGACGTTCCTCTCCTTGAATGTCGAGGTGCTGCTCAAGAACCGTGAATTCCGCCTTGATTCGACGCGACTCCCGAATATACGGATACTTGGCGAGACCGTCTTTTGTGCCCACGACGTCTGGTCGCAATCGCAGACCTTTCCAACCCGTTTGTCCATCAGGACGCGGTGCTTCGGTTTGTAGCCAATAGAGCAACGACAAACTCAACTGTCGCGCACCTTCCAGATGTTTGTTTCGTTCCTCAGGGCTCACATCAATGATGTTGCCCAACATATAGTCGTTCTGAGGCCAATTGACGACGGAGATGTCACTTGCGTAAGTGCCCTTTTCGAAGTTGTCTTCGTTAATGATGCGTCGGTAGAGCCAAAGATTCAGCCCCTGAACTTTCGGAGTCTTTCTGCCGGCCGCCCGAGGTGCAAAACCGAGGACTTTAGGTTCGTTCGTCCAAGGGTTGGAATAGTGCAATGCTAGTAGTCGACCGGGCCATGGTGGTGTGAGAGCCGGTACGTGTTTCTGCCAGAAGTCATACATCGCTGGCTTGTCGATTGTATGGTCTTCATCCGGCAGATAGTCGATTGCATAGCACCATGTGATCGACTGCATATTGTCGGGTCTCGCCTCATCACCGGCACTCGGTTCCCCGGTTTCTTTCTGTGACTCCGAACCAGTGACATACTCCGTTCCAGTCAGGGGAAGCACATCCCCTTCTTCCGAGGCATCGATAAAATAGTCGGCCTCGATGTGGATTGGCTGGGCATGGTCGCGGCTTTTGAATTGAATTGCTCGGACTTGGTCGCCATCGACATCGGCTCCGATCGGCTGCGTGTTGAGTCGAATCTTTAGTAGTCCTTGCTTCACAGCCGGTGCCAACAACTCATCCAACACGGCCAACGCAACGCGGGGTTCATGACAGAGTCGCGATACCACTCCATCGCCCGGATCAAGGTTGGGTCTCGACTTTGCAGCGGGCTTGAGCGGACGTTTCGTTCGATAGTAGTTTCGGATCCGATCACGCAACCGTCGATAACTCGCGGGGGCTCCGAACGACTCAATCCACCGGTGTTCATCGGGCGGCACTAGTTGTTGTGTCAATTGGCCGCCAATCCAATCCGTGGGTTCGGTCATGATGACTCGCAATCCCTGGCGTGTCGCGGCGAGAGCTGCCGCACAACCGCCGAGCCCACCGCCCACAATCAACACATCCGCACGTTCACTTTCGCCACCGGCGGCCCACAATCGACTTGAATTCGATGCGGAGAAAATCGAGGGGTACCAACACGCAGCCGCTGCCAATCCGGATTGCGTGAGGAACTGTCTGCGAGTCGCGGTTGATTTGTGTGGTCTATTCATTGGGGAATCGAATCTTCGTCAATGGGCGAACGATTGAGAACCGGTGGTCAATACACGAGATTTTGGACCATCAATGTCGATGGACCTTATCAAAACATATCGACCAAAGTGAATGAAAGCGATGCATACGCAGGGAGTGATCTGAACAGGTGAATGTTCCTTCACGAGTTGGACATGCTATCCGAGTCGTGTTGGTGGGAATGTTTGTTGGGTCATAGTGCGTCTGTTCGAGACTGTTACTTCACCATGAGACGGCGTTACGAGTCCGACGTGCTTGCGATTCGCTGCAAATTCATCGTACGATCAGTCAGAAAATCCATCCTGTACTCTCGGCTTCCCACTAATGACTAAAACATTTGTTTTGACTGTAATCGTCCTCGCACTGAGTTATGCGGCCCCCGTAGTGGCTCAAAGTCCGCCGTATGATGTCGTTCCCGAAGTCAAGCCGCCGTACTATCGAGTGCGGTATGAAGCATCCACGGTGGAAGGCAAGCTGGACATTGCAGTCAAGTACACCGTTTGGATTCCTGAAAACGTCAAAACGTTGCGTGGCGTGATTGTCCATCAACACGGATGCGGCGAAGGTTCCTGTAAATCTGGTCAGACTGGTGCTTACGATTTGCATTGGCAAGCGTTGGCAGCGAAACACAACTGTGCCCTGCTCTCTCCGTCCTATGAGCAGCCTCAAGATGCCGATTGTCAACGCTGGTGTGATCCACGGAAAGGCTCGGATGCGGCGTTTCAACAATCACTCGTTGATCTTGGCAAGATGAGTGGTCATCCCGAACTGAGCACCGTGCCATGGGCGTTGTGGGGACACAGTGGCGGTGCGACTTGGGCGGGAATTATGACGATCCTGCATCCCAATCGTGTGGCAGCGGCTTGGTTACGGTCCGGTGCCCCACTCGTCGAGCCGCGTCCCGATCGTCCGTCCGCCAAAATTGTCGAAATCCCTGAGGAATCTCTCGAGGTTCCCATCATGATGAATCTTGGAACCAAGGAAGGTGTGACCGTCAAAGAGGGACGGTTCACTGGGGTCTGGCCGATCGTGTTACAGTTCTTTCGCCCTTTGCGAGAGAATGGATGTTTGATTGGGATTTCAGTCGATCCGTTAACGAGTCACGAATGTGGCAACCAACGGTACTTGGCGATTCCGTGGTTCGATGAATGTTTGCAACGGCGGTTGCCCAATGCTTCCGGGGAACCACTTCGGCCGATGCCAAAACAGACGGCATGGTTGGCCGAGGTGGAACAGAACGATGCTGTTCCAATGGAGAAGTTCACGGGAGACAAACTCAAAGCTATCTGGTTGCCTAGTGAGCGAATCGCGAAGGCTTGGATGCAGTATGTCAAGAACACGCAGGTCGCCGATACCACTCCACCACCCGCACCGACGAACATCCGGGTGGAAAGTGGTGTGCTGAAATGGGATGCCAAAGCCGACCTCGAAAGTGGAATCCATCGGTTTATCATTCTGCGTCAAGGACAACAAATTGCGACACTGCCCAGCGATCCCAAAAACCGATTCGGTCGCCCACTCTTCCAAGGGCTTCAATACAGTGACACCCCACTCCAACCACTAGCGAAGATGCAATATTCTGTTGATCTTTCCAAGTCCCTCGATGCGAAAGACTATCAGGTCGTCACAGAGAACACCGCCGGATTGAAGTCCAACTAGACAAGATCCGGTCGAGTCTGTTGAACGTCAATTCTAGTGTTGACTCTTATCCTGTGGTTCGCGGGTTGTTGCGGGTTTGCACGTTCGTAAAGAAGAGTTTAGTGAATCACACTTTGCCATGAATTTGCAACACATCAGCGGTTGGCGATATCTTCTGTCGCAATGAGTTGGTAACATAGGGGCGCTTCGTAAGACGGTTTCAAGGCGATTGCGGCGTGCAGCATCGCGTGAGATTCAGAAACCGAAGTGATTGTTTGGGCATTGGACACACATCGTTGGCGATAAGGCGAATTGAATGCGTTGTTTTTCCTATGGGACCATGATGGTCTTGCTCCTTGGTTGTGGAGTTGCGGAGCTTGCAGCCGATGAAACCCAGTTGACTCGGTACGGCAACGCTGCGGATCGGGCGGCCAGTGATGCGGTCAAGGTTCGCGGAGCCACACTGCTTCATACCGACCAGATTGTGCCAAATGCCGACGCCAAGACTTCGTTCGAGCAGCAAACCAATTCCGTCCTGCAAAAGTTACGACAACTCCTTGATGCGTGTGAGCTGTCGACATCCGATTTGGTCAAATTGAATATCTACCTCAGCGACGAACAGAACCGCGAGGTGTGTAGCAAGCAACTCCTTGCTTGGTACGACGGGGACGCGCGACCGGCTGTCTCATTTGTTCAAACGCGACTCCCGAACAAGCACGATCAGATCGGGCTCGACGCGGTGATTGCGGGTGAAAGTCCAAAGAACGGGTCGACGCAGGAGACCGTTCATGTGCGAAGTTTGCGTCCCGGAGATGCGGTTTATGTTTCCGGTCAAGCCGAACCGGGGGACCTTCAGAACGCGACTCGCGCGACGTTGAAATCCTTAATCAGAACGATTGGCTATTTCAAGTTGAAGCGAGACCACGTCGTCTCGTTGAAGTGCTTTCTGAATCCAATGACCGAAGCAGCCACAGTTGAACGCGAGGTGAAACAACTATTCCAAGGCGTCGACATGCCGGTGGTCTCCTATGTTGAGTGGACAGCAAGCGGGACGCGACCGATCGAGATCGAAATGATCGCAACCGCTCCCAGCACGACAGCCGAATCCAGCGTGACGTACTTCACACCACCGGAAATGAAGGCATCGCCAGTCTACAGTCGGGTCGCCCGCATTCATGGTGACAATCGGATCTACTTGTCGGGGTTTGTCTCGCCGAACCCTGGAAGTGGCCAACAGCAAACGGAGGCGATTTTCGAGCAGATCATCAAGACCTTGAAGATGTCCGGGTCGGATCTCACTCATTTAGCGAAAGCGACGTATTACGTCTCCGACGACGAAGCCAGCCAAAAACTCAATCAACTGCGGCCTCAATACTATGACCCGAAGCGACCACCAGCTGCTTCCAAAGCTATGGTCACAGGAGTTGGGCACGCTGGGCGTCAACTTTCGATTGATCTCATCGCGGCCCCCACAACGGCACCATAACATTCACAATGAAATTGTCATTCCGTTGACGACGCTGTGACAATACCACTCGCGACCTGCACACTCCTCGCGGTCAAGTTGTCTCGTGCAAGCGTGAAAGTTGTCAAGTTTCATTGAAATGCAAACCGGGTAACGTCAACCAACGTGTGCCCATACGGATTGAATCCACCAAACCCGAAGCGAGACTTGCGACACAATAATTGTCCCGAGCCGATCGACTCTCAAAACTAGCGGCCCCTGTTGTCTTGATAGTCACTGGCCCGTGCTGACTAATCGAGTGGGAGGAATCCCATAGACACGTTTGAAGCTTCGAGAGAACTGAAACGGATCTGCAAAGCCTAGTTTCATCGCGACATCTTTAACTAACAAACCTTCGTTCATCAAAAGCCCGGCTGCGTAGTTCATCTTGCGTTGGAGCAGAAACTGATAGGCACCGCAATCGGCGAATCGGCTAAACAAGCGGGAAAGGTAGACCGACGTAATCTCACATTGGTCGGCGACATCCTGAGCGGTGTCGAGAACGAGATAGTTCTCCTCGATGTAGCGGCGGACGCGTTCGTAGGTTGTATAGGCTCTGGGCATTGAACTGCCTTTCGGAAGTCTTAGTTGCTGGATCTTCAGAAACAACAACTGAGTCAACGATTCAGAGATGGACGAAGCGATGGGACCCGTCTCACTCGCTTCCCGAATTAGCATCTCGAAGATATCCGTCAGTTCGTGCAACCCGCCAACCGCGATGGCGGAGTAACGTTTAGCGCCTGTTCGCAGCCCGGCGGATTGAAGCAGTTTGGCGGCTCGCGTTCCCACGAAATCAAGATAGTATTTCCGCATGGGATTGTCGGCTCGGTTGCGAATCGTGTGGGGAACGCGGGGCCCGTAAGCAAATAAAGAGCCCGCCGACAACGCATACTTCTCGCCGCTAATGGCAAGAACGCCCTCGCCTTCAGCGACAAGCTCAACGGCGAAATAGGGGAAATCTTTGCGGTCGATGACGTACTCGGCACGCATCCGTTCCACCCCGCCGCACACAACTTCCAGCGCGGCCTGCCGGCTCGGGTCCAGATTCAAAAAGAATCGCCGGGCTTCAGTCACCTGCCGAGAAACAAACGGCGGGAGCGATTCGGAGGGTGTATTCTGGCTCATGGGTTTCGGTTAAAAATTGACATGCAAATGATAAGTCTGGCTATTTGGTTTGTCGCTGTTCTCAGACATAATTCTCACGATACTACCAGAATAACACAACTTCGCGGTTCTCGGGTCCGATGAACTGCGTCCCTCTGCATTCTGTGATTTTGCGAGTGCGCAAGAATAGAAATCTTCCACGGGAGTCGATTGAACATGGAAAAGAGACCACTTGGAAAAACGGGATTGGAATTCACAACGCTTTCCTTCGGGGCGTCCTCGTTGGGAGCGGAGTTTCGCAATATTGATCTGAACGAAGCCTGCCAAAGCGTGCATACGGCCATTGACCGCGGGATGAATTTCATCGACACGTCACCGTTCTACGGTCGTGGGATGAGTGAAATGCTGCTGGGACGCGTGCTGCCGGAAATTCCTCGGGACAGTTACTATCTTGGAACCAAATTAGGACGTTACGCGGGACAACATTTCGACTTCAGTGCCCGACGAGTCGAAGAGAGCGTCGACATCTCGTTGGAGCGGATGAAGGTCGATCACCTGGATATTGTGTTGTGTCACGACTTGGAGTTCGTCGAGATGTCGCAGATCGTCGAAGAGACGCTTCCCGCTCTTCGAAAGCAGGTGGAGAAAGGCAAGGTGCGGTTCATTGGGGTGAGTGGCTATCCCATGAAGATGTTTAAGTACATCCTGAATAACGCCAAGATTGATGTGCTGCTGACCTACAATCACTATACGTTGCAGAACGATATGGCTTTGGAACTTGTACCGATTTGTCACGAACAGGGAGTCGGTCTGATGAATGCTGCTCCATTCTCGGCACGATTGCTAACGAACGCTCCGTTGCCGACGTGGCATAAAGCGACACCTAAAGTCCGCGAGATCGTCAAGCAAGCCGCGGATCACTGTGCAAGTCGTGATGTGGATATTGCGAAACTGGCGTTGCAATTTTCCCTAGCAAATCCTGACTTCACAACTTGCGTTACGGGGTCGGCAAACCCTAAGCGAATTTCTCAATGGGTCGATTGGACTGAAGAACCGCTCGATGAAACTTTGCTCGCGGAAGTGCTAGAGATTCTTAAACCGATCCACAACTGGTTCTATATTGAAGGTCGTCCGGAAAACAATGATGAGCCCACAGTCGATGCTTAGATCCCGTGATCGTATCTTCGTCGATCCCGTTCTCATCTGATGTTCACGTGAAGTCTTCACGTTTTGGTCACAGAGTCTCAAACCACAATTTCAATAACTGCTCAACAGTGGATAACCAATGAAAGCCATCCAGCTTCAAGAACCGAAACGCTTTGAACACATTGAAATCGCCGAACCGGGTGCTCCCGGACCGGGCCAAGCTCTAGTGCGGACCCATCGTATGGGCATCTGCGGAACGGACTACAGTGGCTATCTTGGCAAGATGCCGTTCTTCAGTTATCCAAGGATTCCCGGACACGAACTCGGCGTGGAAGTGTTAGAAGTCGGGGATGGCGTCACGGATATCAAAGTCGGAGACCGATGCAGTGTCGAACCTTACATGAATTGCGGCAAGTGTTTTGCTTGCCGGAAAGGCAACGGGAACTGCTGCGAGTCGTTGAATGTGATTGGCGTAATGGTCGATGGTGGACTTTGCGAGCAATTCTTAATTCGTGCAGACAAATTGCATCCGTCTGCAAAGATTTCGTACGAGCAACTTGCATTGGTTGAGACGTTGGCCATCGGTTGCCACGCCTGCGACCGAGGTGCCCCGCAGGAGGGTGACCATGTGCTAATCATCGGCGCGGGACCAATTGGATTAGCGACCCTGGAGTTCACCCGATTGACCGGTGCCACGATTACTGTGATGGATATGGTTGAGTCTCGTTTGGAGTTCTGCCGCGAAAACTATGGCGTGCCGCACACGATTCAGTTCAAAGGTGATGGCAGTGAAGTTGAACAGATCCAAGAAATTACCGGTGGAGATAAATACGCGGTCGTGACGGATGCAACGGGCCACAACGGGTCGATGTCGAACGCTTTGAACTATGTCGCCCATACCGGTTCGCTCGTTTACGTTGGTATTACCACGGCGGAAGTCTCCTTTCCACATCCGGCTCTTCATAAGCCGGAGATGACGATCAAAGGTTCACGAAATGCTCTTCCTCGCGACTTCGGTCGCATCATCGGTCTAATCGAAGATGGCACAATCAACACGAAACCTTGGATCACCCACCGGACGTCGTTCAGTGATGTCATTTCTGATTTTGAATCGTTCACTCGCCCCGAATCTGGCGTGATCAAAGCAGTGATCGAAGTTGTCTAACGCCGTTGAAAGTAAACGACCAAGCAGAACCATTGGATCGCGTATCAAACATATCGATGATGTTTAGCATCTATGGACAGGTATTCTCCTTCGAAAACAATTGAATCTTAGGTATAGAAAGATCAATAACAATGAGTGAACAACCGCAATGTGTGACACTAGGATTGGCTCCGAGTTTTGGATTCGGTGATCGGATCGGACTCGCAACGCCTGGTCATGTCGTGGCGATGCAACGGTCGGCGAATGGGATCGAGCCGATCTTTCCGCAGCAATCCATTCGCGAAATGACACGCACTCAACGGACACCGCAACAGGTAATGGACGATGCCCTCAACGGTGCAAAATCCGCGGGTTGGGAGGGGCGCATTGGGGCGGATGCGGATCACTTGAAGACCCCAGAGGATGTTGATGTCACCGCAGCGGTCGGATTCACCTTCTTTACGATTGACCCGTCGGACGATGTCGACCAGAAGGCCGATGACTATGATGAGGCCACACTCCGTGAGAAGTTCGAGTCTGCCCGCGAGTCGGCTCCTTGGTACGAGAGTTATTTAGGCAAGTCGATCGACCTGCCCTCCGGTTCGAAAGTGGAGTTAGACGAGCAAGCCTGCATGCGAGCGGCAGTCAAATATGGCTCTGCAATTCAGCGGGCGCTCCATTTAGGAGACCATATCAAATCGGTTCACGAAGCGAAAAATGGCGACTATGAAATCGAGCTCTCTGTCGATGAGACTGATCAGCCGACAACACTAGCCGAGCACTACATCATTGCCGATCAGTGTCTTCAAGGTGGAATGAAACTCGTTAGTTTGGCTCCACGGTTTATTGGCGAACTGGAAAAGGGTGTGGATTACAAAGGCGATGTTGCTGCCCTGGAAGCATCGTTGAACGATCATGCCGCAATTGCCGAAATGCTTGGCCCCTACAAGCTGAGTCTGCATTCGGGCTCAGACAAACTTTCGATGTATGCCGCTCTCGCACGGGCGACGAAGGGTCGGTTCCATGTGAAGACCGCCGGCACTAGTTACCTCGAAGCCCTTCGGGTTGTGGCTCGACACGATGAGGCCCTGTTCCGCCGCATCGTACAATTCGGCCGCGATCGCTACGACATCGACAAAGCGACCTATCATGTGTCCGCAACGAACGACGCCGTTCCTACTGCTGATGGCCTAGACGCCAAAAAGCTGGAACAAGTTTATCTTGAGTGCTGGGCTGATGTGCCACAAGGTGTCGGCTTCACCGAACCTGGTCGACAGATTCTCCACTGCACGTTTGGATCGACGTTGACAGACCCTGAACTGGGACCCGCCGTCCGGTCGGTCTTGGAATCGCATCCGGACACTTACACCGAAGTGCTAGCCGATCACTTTAGCCGACATCTCGAAGCGCTTGCCGCTGGGATGTAAACCTAAAATTTCGTTCCTTCGTCGGCATCGTGCCAAACAATAGCACCTCAGAACTGTGGTCTTTTATTTCCGCGATGGATACGAATACGCCTTTGGTTCCCGGTTGGCATGAGACAGACCCTGCTTTGATGTCTTGGCAAACCGGGATTCTGTATTTAACTCGCGTTTGAATAGGTTCAGAGAGTGCGAGTCTCATAGTCGGCTTGCACATTGCGGCAGTCTCACGGATGCCTTGACAAATTGGATGAGAATGTCGATATTTAGGTGAAAGATGCACGAGAAATAGATGTTTTGGTTTCCGGCATCAATCACCACCACTCTGTCCATGTCACCATGCAACTCACCACACAAACAGATTACGCCTTGCGAACACTGATGTACCTCGCGTCGCGGACGGGGCGTGCTAAAGTTGCCGACGTGGCGGAGTTGTTCGGTATCTCGACGCATCACGTCGCGAAAGTCGTCAATCAACTTTCGCGTTATGGTTACATCCGAAGTGTTCGTGGGTTGGGTGGCGGTATTGAGTTAGCGAAGCGACCGACGGAAATTCGGCTGGGTGAAGTCGTGGAGCGGTTTGAGGGAAATCTCCACTTGCTCGACTGCATCGACACTGAGAACGTCTGTGCCATTCAGTCGTTTTGCAAGCTCAAAGGTGTGCTTGCGGAAGCTGAGCGGGTGCAACTGGAATACCTCAACAACGTCATGCTAGCGGACGTCGCCCCCAAACCCCGCGAACTGAACACCGTCGATGAGTAACCTATCTGAAATTGAGGTTGCCTCGTGCTTGCGAGACTCTTAAGAGTTGTTGCAACCGTTTGCGAATCGAGTTCAAATGATTGGTAACAGTCGCATGCGAAGCTGACGCTGAATAGAGCGTGCGAACGAAGTTAAGCAATCGGTCGATCTCGACAAGACCATGCAGGCTGCTAGCATGAGTCGTTACTCGTGGAACTCGGGGTGTCTTCACCAGATTCAATGGGCCTAGAGAATTGGTGTTCAAATTCCTAGCCAGTTGGCTAAATTCTGAAAGTGCGTTGACCGGCGGGATATGATCGTCCGCGACTAGCAACTCTTTCTGTTTCCTACGTCCCTGACGAACTCAAGTGTTCGTGTCACACGAGAATTGTCGCATCGTTAAGGCGACTCCAATTCTTCTTTTCCAAGTTTATGGAGGGGCCTTCGCGGGAACTTCATCGGAAATACATCTTTGCCTTGCTTGAGGTCGACGACTTTGTTCGCAAGAATTCACGTGTGGAAGTCTTCGGCTAACTATGTATTTCGACGCGTGAGGTGAACTCCCGTGTCTGTGACAGGAAGTTTTAACAATGCTTGATCTCTCTCGATTGGCAGATGCGGTGCGTTATGAAGGTGGCGTGAGCCGCCGACTCTTTCTTGCGTACGGTGCCGCACTGTCGTCGATTCCTTACACGACGCAGTCGACACTCGCTGGCACGAAACCGAAGTTCAGCGATGATCCGTTTACTCTCGGTGTTGCTTCGGGAGATCCAGACAGCAGGGGCTTTGTCTTGTGGACGCGACTGGCTCCTAAACCACTTGAACCCTACGGCGGCATGCCTGCGACTCCGGTTGAGGTTGAATGGGTTGTTGCCGAGGACGAAACCCTGAAAACTGTGGTTGCCAAAGGGGCATCGACAGCAATGCCACAATTGGGGCATTCCGTGCATGTGGAACTAAATAACCTCAAACCGGATCGCTGGTACTGGTACCAGTTCCGTTCCGGAGACGCAGCTAGCCCGGTCGGTCGAACTCGCACCTTGCCCGGCCCGAACGTGATGCCCGCACAACTTAAGTTTGCCTTCGCATCATGTCAAAACTACGAGCAGGGTTACTTTACCGCGTACGAGCAGATGGCTAAAGACGATGTTGATCTCGTCTTCCATCTCGGTGACTATATCTACGAGTATGAATCGGGGCGAAACGGCAAAATCCGTACGCACCTTGGCAAAGAGATCGAGTCGCTAGGAGACTATCGGGTTCGTCACTGTCAATATCGGACTGATCCACTGCTGAGTCACATGCACGCGCAATGCCCATGGTTTGTCACCTGGGATGATCACGAGTTTGATAACAACTGCGCGGGTGCGATTTCCGAAGAGCTTGATGTCGATCCTGTGGAATATCTGGTTCGGCGGGCCAATGCCTACCAGGCCTATTATGAAATGATGCCGCTCCGTCGACGGTCGCTTCCACAAGGACCGGATATGAAACTGTACCGCAAAGCCTCATTCGGACGGCTGGCGGAACTAATGGTGCTAGATACTCGGCAGTATCGGAGTGATCAGCCCAACAACGATCGACATTCTCCCCTCAACGAAGCGGCTTTGGGTAAAAGCAATACGCTTCTGGGAAGCAAACAACGCGGTTGGTTGCAACGGTCGCTGATCACCTCGCGTGGTCAGTGGAACGTGCTTGCTCAGCAAGTCATGATGGGATTGGTCGGGTTCGATCGAAATGGGGTTTCGCCGGCTTACTCGATGGATCAATGGCCCGGATACGCGGCGGAGCGGCGGCAGCTATTGAAGTTCTTGGCCGACCGGAGAGTTCCGAACCCCGTCGTGTTGACCGGAGATATCCACTCGAACTGGGTCAACGAACTTCGGCTGGATGATCGGTTGGCCGATGAACCGGTCGTCGCCACCGAATTCGTGGGAACCTCGATTTCCAGCGGAGGCAATGGTCAAAACAAGCCGAAAGATCACGACCAAATGTTGGCGAACAATCCGAGCCTCAAGTTCTATAACCGAGAGCGAGGATATGTGCGGTGTACGGTGACACCGGAAAGTTGGATCAGCGACTACATGGTTGTCGATGATGTCGAAACCCAAGGCGGCGAGGTCACGAAACGAGCGTCATTTACTGTCGAAGCTGGCGATCCAACTGTAAAGCCAGGATAGTCGACATCGTACCTCGCTAGGGCTTTGATTGGGACGGCGTGTCGACTCTTCACTAGTTTTGTGTGTGGTCACGCTTTGGTGGACTGAGATACAAGCTCGATTCGATCTCGTTGATCACGCTAGTGTAATTGCTAGCGTGATCAAAGAGTCACATTATTCGGCCAGGCATGGGCTATGAGTGCGTAGGATGGTCATTCGATGTTGCACTCAATAACCAACGGCGGCGGTCTCGTCTATTTTGTTACGGTTCTGCTCATTCTTTTCGTAGTTATTCGTCTTCCAGCACTTTGGCGTCGAACTGGAAGTCATCAACCGTGATATGCCCCCACCCGCCTGTTGAGCGATCGACAACCTTGATGAACATCTTCTTGCCAACGTATGCAGTCAGATCCCAAGAGCGTTCCTGCATGACTTGATTTCGAATGCCGCGTGCGTGCAGAACTTCTTTCCCGTCAGCGGTGCAGAGAGCCACATAGACGTTTGGGCCGTCGCCTCCACCCACACGAAACGTCATCGTTCCCGCCTTAGGAACAAACATTGGCGAGACAACAACACCGGTTTGAGCATCCTTGCCTTTCTCTGCCATTGGCGAGGATTCGAGTGTTGTAAGATAGTATTTGCCTTGTTTGTTGTATTCCCCTTTGTTGTGAAAGAATTGCTCTCGGCTTCCAATGATGTGGCCGAATTGGCCTTCAACGATCTTCCAGGGTTTGAGTCGACCCGATTCGAAGTCAAACGATGTGCTTCGCTGACTTGGTGTCGCAGGTGTCTTCTTTGCGGGCTTGTTTTTGCCACGCGGAGTCGGCTTCTTGGGAGACGGGTTTGGTTTGTATCTGGCCAACAAAGAATCTAATTCCTTGATGACTTCCGGAAATTCGTCGTGGAGGTTCTTCGTCTCACTGACATCCGCGTTGAGGTCGTAGAGCTGCGCGGGCGGTGCGTCTTTCTTGATCTTTCCATCTTCAATATCACTGTTGACTGAACCGACGAAACTCGCTGCCGCGGGTCCGGCGAACGTGTGGCCCCCGGGAGTGCTTCCACCGAATCCGCCACTTCCTTTCCGCGGGATGTACATCCACCTTCCTTTGCGAACCGATAGATGCGTATTCTTATGCGGCGCTAATATTAAATGATCGCGAATCTGCTGTTCCGGGTCGGCGACGAACGCAGGAAGCATATTGACGCTATCAGTCTCTTGAACTTCGTTCAGCTTCTGTCCCGTGAGCGCTGCGAATGTTGCTAGCATGTCGACATTGCCGATCAATTGGTCCGAAGTCGTGCCCGCTTTCACCTTGCCCGGCCACCGGACGATCATAGGCACGCGGTGCCCGCCTTCCCACGCGCCGAACTTAAAACCAAGAAGGTCGCCGTTCTGACGATGTCCTGCTTTGAAGGCGGCCTGCCCACCGATATTGAACATTCCACCGTTGTCACTCGTGAAGATCACAAGCGTATTGTCAGTGAGTCCATTATCTTCGAGGCATGTAAGAATCTCACCCACAATCCAGTCGAGTTCATGGATGAAGTCGCCATATAACCCGCACTGACTAGTCCCCTGAAACCGTTTGGCTGGAGTAAAGGGATGATGAATGTTAGTCGTCGCCAAATAGAGAAAAAATGGTTTGTCTTTCCGGTCGTTAATCCATTCGACAGACTTCTTCGCGAACGTTGTTCCAACTCGATAGTCGTTGAACAATTGATGGGCTTTCTTCGCCCCACCAAATGCATTGCGAACACGGTTTGCGGCTTCTGGAGGAATGGGCGTGATCGGTGTCGCGTTCTTGGCATTTCGACCGAGATAGATTAGCGGGTCGTCAGGATCGCTACCGACGATGCGATCGTTTTCCACATAAACATAGGGAGGCGCGCTGTTCACAACCGGCATCCCAAAGTAGTAATCAAAGCCAAGATCCTGTGGTCCAGGTCGAAGCGGCTCCTGCCATGTGTTTCTTCCATTGCCGAAGCCAAGATGCCATTTCCCGATGACTGCCGTGTCGTAGCCACCACTCTTGAAGACATCCGCAATGGTCGTTTGATCGGTGTCGACGATCAGCGGCGAAGTCACTGGGGCTGGTCCCCATACGCCTCGGCCATCGTTCGCCCGCACGGGGAACTGGCCCGTGAGCAGTGCATAACGCGACGGTGTACAGACCGCCGATACCGAATGAGCATCCGTAAACCGACGCCCTTCGGCTGCAAGCCGATCGATGTTGGGCGTCTGAACTTTCGTAGCCCCATAACATCCCAAGTCGCCATAACCCAGATCGTCTGCCAGGACTAATACGACGTTCGGCGGCGGTTCCTCCGCGGCCGCTCTGGTTTTCTCCGAGCAAACTGACAGGACCAGTGTCACCATGGTTAGTACGAGTGCCGTTGTTCTATGTCGTAGTCCCGTCGCGAATTCTTTCCAGGGGCATTGTGTCCAGGATGGCATGGGCCGACCTCCGATCGAGCAGCGTTCCGAATGACGTGAGATGTGGAGAATCGAGTATCCGGTGATCGCCGTCCGAGTTCAACTTCGATCGCATGGTCGGGAGGGAAAAGGCGAATGGGACTGAAAGCGAAGAAGCGGCGATAATCTTACGGATCTGCTTGACCAACGGGCTATCAACTTAGTCTCGTGACCACGTTCGTCATTCGACGACTAGACGCAACGCTTTGGGATTCTGAGTGATGATTCTTTCGCGGCAACGACCGGAGTAAGTTCTGCCGCCTGTCAATTGGAACGGTCCGATTGCAAACCTGCAGGGCAACCATGTGAGGAATCTTCACAGATGATTTTATCATCACCTGCTTGACCGGTAGCCCCAGTATACCTACTCTCCTTATTTGCATATTATGTGTAAATGCGATTTGTATCATCTAGGATGTTTGTTGCATTAGTTCTTGGTGTGCGACATTCAGTGTCGCCAACCCCAATGGAGAGGCTGATCTCGCCGAGAAAACATCGTGGCAAGAGGACGTTAAGACAGTGACTCCATGCACGTTGCAGGCATCACGCACATGGGAGTCTGACCGCACGCCTGAGTCTATGGCGGTTTGGCGGAAGGTCCTTACGCCTCCAAACGATGTCCTGCAAACCACTGTTGACCGAATGTATGCCAAGGCCAGCCGGTGGACGGCTTGGCTGTTGTGAAGTCTTATTTTGCACTGACGAAACACAATGAGGGCCCTGAAAATGCTGAACGGTTTCCGTGAGTTCCTGCGTGACCTGCGGCGCGTTCCAACGATTCGTCGACCAAGCCGGCTGAAAGGTCGGAATCGGCGTCGCGCTCAGTATGGCTCCGCCGTCGAGGCCCTTGAGACCAAGACGCTTCTGACTTCGGCGGTGGTCCCGTTTGCCATGCCGGAGGTGGTTTCGACAGCCCCGGAAGGGCCGGTCGGTGCGGATGTCGCAGACTTCGATGCCGATGGCGATACGGACCTGCTCGTCCCATCGTTTAGCTCCGTCTCTTGGTTGCCATTGGATGGCGGAAGCTTCGGCGATGCGATTCCGGTGGCGGCGGTCGGAGCCGATGCCGCACTCGCGGGTGACTTGGACGGAGATGGAAGTCAAGATGTGATCGTGGCCGAGACCGGTGTTGGGTTGGCTTGGTATTCCAACGACGGTTCCGGCACGTTCGGTGCTCGACAGGCGATTGTCGATCTTCCAGGAGTGTCTCAAGGGACTCTCGGCGTGTCATTGGCTGACATCGACGGAGACGGTGATCTCGATGCCGTGGCCAACAATCAGGAAGTCGGCGAAATCACTTGGTACGGCAACGACGGTGATGGCAACTTCAGCACGGGTGGAACGCTTCCGTTCAACGTCCCCTACACATTTGGACTGGCGTTCGACGATCTGGATGGAGACGGTGACCTTGATGTCGCTGCGGCTAATTTCCCATTGAACCAAGTACTTTGGGCAGCCAACGATGGAAGTGGCAACTTTGGGATGCCTCAAACTGTCACCTCTGATTTGTCAGGGCCGTTTAGCGTTCTCGCTGTCGATTTGGATGGAGATGCCGACAAGGATCTTGTCTCGGCATCCTACGACAATAAGGTGGCTTGGTACGAGAACGATGGCAGTGGCAACTTCGGTTCACAGCAAGTCCTGACCAGTGCCGTGCTCACCCCCTATCGGTTGAGTGCTGAGGATTTGGACGGCAACGGCAACGTTGATTTGCTGGTTGGCAGCGGTGCCAATGGCGAAGTTGTCTGGTTGCCAGGTGATGGGGCAGGAGATTTTGACGCACCGCGGACGATCGCATCAACCGGCGGGACTGCCATCATGGCAACCCCCGTGGTCGATTTGGATGGCGACGGGGACAAAGATGTGTTGGCCGCCGCGTATGCCACAGCGGTGTTTAGAAGCGAGAACCTGACTGGCGAGTCGGCCACGGCTATTTTGAAACCGGCAGCCGGGACCTACCGGACTGGTCAGTTTGTCGATGTCGGTGTGTACTTCGGGTCTCCTGTGACCGTGACGGGGACGCCAATCATTCCGGGCACGGTGGACGGTAGCCCGGTGGAGTTCGCCTACGTCGGTGGTTCAGGAACAAACACCTTAACGTTCCGGTATGTTGTCCTGGCTGGCGCGGATGACATGGACGGAGTGGAACTCGGAGCCGCGATCAATCCGAATGGCGGTTCCCTTCTTGATGTCGTCGGTGACGAAATCACCGGAAACGGATTAGATGTCCCAGCGACGGATCTTTCAGACGTCTTGATTGACGGAATCGCCCCGCTGGTGTCGGCGATCACTCGCACCGATGACAACCCGACCGCCGAGAGGTTTGTCCAATTCCATGTTGAATTCGACCAGTCCGTCAGTGGTGTGGATGTAGCTGACTTTGAAGTCATTGCTGATGGCGTGACCGGTGCGGTCGTGACCGAAGTTCAAGGCAACGGGTCTTCGTACATGGTCACCGTGGGGACCGGAACCGGTATCGGGACGATCCGACTAGACGTGCTGGACGCAGCCACGATCACGAATGTCGGCGGAAGTTCGCTTGGGACCGGATTCATTGGCGGTGAGGTGTATACGCTGAATCGACGTCCGGTGCGGACCATCTCGAATTTCTACACCTCAGGGCATGCGGACTTGGGTGTAAACTTCGTCGATGGCAACTGGGATCTGAGTTTCCACATCGACAATCCCGCGGGCGATTTTGCACCGGACGAAGTGCTGACCGTGGGCGGGCCGAGTTCAGCCGAGACGACCCCCAGCGGCGCGGAATGGGCGTTCTTGGGTGAGACTGACGACACCGTGTACGTTCTGCCTGGATCGCCGACCCCAGACCTACCGTTCTTGGGCTTAGGAGCCGAGGAAACAACACCGGGAACATTCGCCGCCTATTTGGAAGCCGACCCGCGTGTGAACACGACCAGCCGCTGGATTCGTCTCGATTTGGCGGACGTCCGCGGTCCGGCTGGGGGCGAGTTCTCAATGTACTCGATTGGAATCGAAGGCCCACGGGTGTGGATGGCATCGTCCGATGGGATTGATATGGACGACGCGTACTGGCTGCGTGAAGGCAGCCATGATCACACCATCATGGCATTCACCGAGCCCGGTATCTACGAGGTTGACGTGGTTGCGTCGGGCTTCCTCGATGCCAACGGAAACGGCACGCTCGATCCGGGCGTCGATCCCTACAGTGAAAGTGCCGTGACGACGTTGTATTTCCAGATCAACGAATCAGGCGAACCCACTCCCGTGACGCTGCCAGCCGACCCGCTGCCTCCGGTTGCGGTTCCGTTCGCATTGCCGGAGGTCGTCATGCCTGAACCCGGGTATGCGTATAACACCATCGGTACCGACCTGAACGGTGACGGGCTGCCGGATGCTTTGGTCAATGGTTTTGCTGATGTGACCTTCCTGACCGAGGTTGTTTGGGCACCGAATTTAGGGGATGGGACGTTTGGTGAGCGGCAAACGATCTTGCCAGGGACGTCCGATTTTATTGGCAACGTTTTTTCGGTCGATGCTGACCAAGATGGTGACTTAGACGTTGTCATCGTTGGGGGCACCACCTTCCACTACCACCCCAACGACGGCAACGGGAACTTCGGAGCCCCGGTGCCAATTGCCGGTGCGGGTGGCCACCGGGACGCGGTTGGAGGCGACCTGGACGGTGACGGAGACGTCGATTTTGCCTCAGTCAGCAACGACGGAGTGGTTCGGTTGTTCCGCAATTTGAACGGAACCTATATTGCCGAGGAGATCGCGACCGGCCTGACTGGCGGAAACGCAATGATCGCCTTTGATGCGGACGTCGATGGAGATATCGACTTGGTGGTCGGCTCCAATGACGTTGAGCAAATCACGTTGTTCGTCAACGATGGTACCGGCGGGTTCAGTAGTTCGGTTCTGGCTGATAGCGATATCGATGTTCGCAACCTCTATAGCGGTGACCTCGACGGGGACGGATTGATCGACATCGTTTCGACATCGTATTTCGCGAGCGAGTTGGCGTATTACCGAAACTTAGGCAACAACACGTTTGAAAAGCGGGTGGTGGCCGTCGACGAGTCCGGCGTTTTCGGTGGTGACGTCGGCGACATCGATGGCGACGGCGATCTGGACCTGGTGGCGGCCGGTTTCGACGACACCTCGGTTTCGTGGTACGCCAATGATGGGACGGGATCGTTTGGCGACCGCCAGATCATTGCAATAGACGGTTCGCCAAAGTTTTCGATGTTTGACGCGTCACTGGCTGACTTCAACGGCGACGGACAAATGGACGTGATTGCGGGTGACGTCGATAATCCGTTCGCGATCGTGGTTCACGAGAATCAGCTCAGCTTTTTCGCCAACCAAATGATCGTCCCGGAGGACGGCATTTACCTCCAGGATGCGGCGATCGATTTGCACGTTCACTTCGGTGTTCCTGTCGACGTGACTGGCACGCCCGCGATCGAATTGCAGATTGGTGATCAGACGGTGACAGCGGAATACCTGTCAGGGACCGGCACACCCACCCTGACATTTCGTTACTCGGTCCAGGGCGACGATTCCGACCTGAATGGCATCGCACTGGCTTCCATGATGGTGTCCCTGCCAACCGGAGCAGCGATGACCGATCCGGTTGGCGATGATGTGGACCGCACTTTGCCGATGGCCGATCTGAGCGGTGTGGTGATCAACGGGTCGGCTCCGCGGGTTGCCAGCATCACGCGACTGGGTCCGGCCGCAACCGCTGCTCAGTCCGTTCGATTTGCTGTCACCTTTAACGAGCCGGTCACTGGCATAACCACAGAAACCTTCGCCGCGAACTTCGGGGGTAGCTTGACGGGGGCTGCGGTCACCGATGTCAGCGGCGATGGAACCGAGTACGTTGTAACGGTCGACACCGGCACTGGCAGCGGTGCGTTGGGTTTGACTAACGGAGTGGCGGGTATCGTTGACTTGGAAGGCAACCCGCTAGCAACACCAGTTCTTGGTGGCGAGGTTTACACGTTGCAGCGCAGACCAGCGCGTCAGATCACCGAATTCTTCACCGGTGGCCATGCTGACATCACGATGGAGTACCGTGAAAATCTCTGGACGTTCGAAGCACCGGGTTCCGATTTGGATGTCAGCGAAGTGTTGATCGTCGGTGGTCCTGACAGTATGGTTCCTGCACCAAGCAGTAACGAGTTCGCCTTCTTGGGCGCTGAGCCCGGAAGCCACATTTATTTGCTACCTCAAAGCGGCGCTCCGCCGATGGTGCCCGATCTTGGCATCTCAACAAGCACTAGCCCGCGGAATGCGTTTGCCACCTACACGAACATGGATCCTCGCGTCGATTCAGATGCGGCATGGATCGAAATGCAGTTGCTTGGAATGCGAGGTCCCGAGGGTGGCCAGTTCAGCCTGTACAACAGCAGTCTGGACGAACCAACGGTTTGGATGGCCAGCAGCGATGGAATCGACGATTCGGATAGCTTGTTCACGCCGGCGAGCAGCCATGGTCACTACAACTGGGCGTTCACGAAGCCAGGCGTTTATGAGATCGACGTCTTCGCCAGCGGATTCCTGGACGCCAACGGCAACGGCACATTCGACGAAGGCATCGACCCGTACAGCGAAAGCGGCATTACAACACTGTACTTCAGCATCGACCCACCGAATGGACCACAGCCACACACGATCGCCGCCGACGCACCGTCACCATTGATGCCGCAAATGGCGACCGTTGTTGATGAAGGTGTGGACAACGAAATGATCAACGGCAATTACCAGCACGTCGTGAGTGGCAACTTCGATGCCATGCCCACCGGTGCGGGAGCCGAAGGTGATGACTTGTTGTTCTGGGATCCCGTTAGCGGGGAACACCGCATCGTCTTTGGCGACGGCACGGTGCAAGACAATCCGTTCGCAACAACCATGATCAATGGCAGCGATTTCACACAGGTCGTCACTGGTGATTTCGATGGCGGCGGCGGAACCGACTTGCTCTTCTGGCACCCGTCCACTGGCAGCAACCGCTTGATTCATGTCAACGGCGAGACGGGAAATATCGCTGGCACAGTGGAATCGAACGTGGTGCCTGCAACATCCGTCAACGGCAATGACTTTGCTCAACTTGTGGTCGGCGACTTTGACGGTGGCGAAGTGGACGATCTCTTCTTCTGGGATCCAACCACCGGTCGAAACCGCTTTGTGCACTTGGAAGTCGTCACCCCCGGTTCTGATACCGACTTCAACAATCATCAAACTGACGTCATCCCGACAACGCTCATCAATGGCGACTATTCCACCGTGAAAGTCGGTCAATTCGCGGTTGGTGGTCTCGATGAACTGCTCTTTATTGATATGGGAAGCGGTCAAAACCGCATCGTTTCGCTGTCGACTGAGGATGCCGACACAACCACGGCGTTTGAAGATGTTGTCACAAACTACTTCCCGACAACGCTCTTCAACGGTAACGAATTCGATCGCGTCGAAGTTGCAGACCTGAATGGCGACGGACTGGATGACGTATTCGCCTGGAACAGCAACACCGGCCCCAATCGACTCGCATCCACCAGTCTCAACCTGGAAACTCCACCAGTTGCCATTGACGACGCAATTGGTTTCCAGGGAATCAACGGCGACTATGAACTCATTGCTAGACTCACCGAAGACGTATTTAGTGATCCGAATTCCGACGAGTTGTTCTTCTGGAACCCAACAACAGGCCGCAACCGAACTGGTTTCGTGCAATCCTAGAGTCAGCAAAAACTAGGATTCTGTTGACGATATCAACCAAACTAAGATTGCCGGGACGAGCGAACGCTTGTCCCGGCTTTTTGTTTCATCCACGGCTTTGGACCAAACAAAAACGAACCTCGCCCTGACAACGACGAAGTCACTGAAGTTCGGAACTTGGTTTGTGGACCGCGTTGACCATACGAACGGCACCATTGCAAAGTGTGATCTCGTCGAAACACGAACTGCTGGCGGTTAAGTTTAAACTGCGGTCGTCATGCGGCGTTTCAACACTGCCGACCGAACCTGGATTTGGAGGCAGACGCATTGGTCTCACAGAGAAATGCCACCAGCGTCCTGAGCGAAACTGATAGCCATTTCGAGTCGCACGGGTTGTCGGCTCTTGCAATCCGCTTGTCTGACACACCACTGCAAGGTGTTCGATGGATGTGAGATCGCCGGCAGACCAGTTTGCTCGCAGTGGCAAGACGCAATGATTGCTACGATAGACTTGGGTCGCCACATCAACCTGCCAGTGATAGTATCCAAACTCTGTCCGACGTGTCGTTTCGCGAGCCTGCAGAATTGCTGGTACCAACAACGCGATCAAAATCGTGATGACAGCGGTCACGGTGATCAATTCAACGAATGTAAACCCAACACGACGACTGCGAGAGGAAATGACGCTCTTCATTGATGGTGCTCACAAGTGTATAAAATGCTAACGAATTCGGCGTTCCGATTCTGTTCAAAACCAATTGACTTATGTCTGTATCGTGCAGAATCCCCAGTGAACTCTTGTCATATTTCGCACTTGAGTTACATCCGTCGGATTGCTTAATGTAAATGCACTAAAATTGCAAATGAGTCTGTTTTGCGTTAAAGTGTGGCGGTGGCACACATGTGAAGCAGACATTGCGAGCTGTTGACTTGCTCGGCTCGGTTGGCATAGCAGAGTCTTTTGAACACTGTTTTATCCAACCGACATTCCGTACTGACCGCACAACAACACGCGTCAAGGGGTACCCATCGTGAGTCGTCGTGAGTTTTACACTGCTAACAGCACATTCGGTGCGGCGACTGAAGACCTGCCTTGCAATGGAGCAAACCGGAATGCGGATGGGAGCCTTCGTCGTTCATCAGGCACCTTTGATGGAACTAATCGTTAAACCAAAGCCATACTCTTCAAATCTCATCAGGTTCTGCAATGAATAGACGATATCCCATCAAACTAGCAATCACGTTAATTCTACTGATTGGCGGAACATGCTCACATTCGGCCTTCTCTCAGATGAATCAATCAGAAGCAATGCCAAATACTCCGTTGCTCGATCGAGAACTCTTCTTCGGAAACCCACAGATTTCGAGCGGCAAATTGAGCCCCGATGGCAAGTTCATCTCTTTCATGAAGCCCTACCAAGGCATCATGAATGTGTGGGTCAAGAAGTTCGCAGAGCCTTTTGACAAGGCTCGTCCCCTAACTGACAGTAAACGGCCACTGTATGGTTATACTTGGACGGAAGACGGCAAGTACATTTTATTCGTGAAGGACTCAGATGGCGACGAAAACATCAACCTGTTCGCCGTCGACCCTAGTGCGATGCCGGAAGCCGACAAGGAAACGCCAGCCGCACGAAATCTGACGCCTTTGAAAGACGTGACTGCTCGAATCATGCACGCCAGTCAAAACAACCCAGACTTGTTGTGGGTTGGTCTCAATGACCGAGACAAGGCATGGCATGACCTCTATCGACTCGAGATTTCGACAGGCAAACTAACGCTGATATACCAAAATGAAGACCGCATCACGGGATATGAGTTCGATTGGGACGACAATCTCCGCTTGCTGAATCGAACTGATGCAGCAGGAAACACAACGCTGTTGCGAAAAGACGACGATGAGTTAGTGCCCATCTATGAAACGTCAGTGACAGAGAATGCGCGTGTCAGTGGATGGGATGCCAAGAACGAAAACATCTATCTGGTCACCAATAAAGGTGAACTCGATTTGATGACTTTGTACAAGATGAATCCTAAGTCGGAGACCTTGATGTTTCTGGAAAGCGATCCCCAGGAGCAAGTCGATTTCGGCGGGTTGCGGATGGACCGGAATACGCGGGAGATTATTGCCACGTCTTATACAGAGGATAAAACTCGCTACTATTGGCGAGACAAAACCTGGGAATCGAACTACAAGTTCTTGCAAGGGAAATTTCCAGGACGAGAAATCGCGTTTCAAAGCGCTACGAATGACTACAGCAAGTTCCTAGTTGCGGTCCATGGCGACAAGTACGCGGCCGAGGCGTGGTGTTTTGACGCACAGAAACATGAACTCATTCATCAATACACCCCCCGTCCGGAACTCAAGAATGTTGAAGACCATTTAGCGTCGATGACTTCAATTCGCTACCCCAGCAGCGATGGTCTATCGATTCCAGCTTACTTGACTGTGCCCGTCGGAATGGAAGCGAAGAATCTACCAGTTGTGGTTCTTGTTCACGGTGGCCCCAAAGGGCCTCGGGACTCATGGGGCTACAATCCGCAGGTTCAATTCCTGGCCAACAGAGGCTATGCAGTCTTGCAGCCTAACTTTCGCGCTAGCGGCGGGTACGGGAAGAAGTTCCTCAATGCTGGTGATTTGCAATGGGGCAAGCTCATGCAAGATGATATCACTTGGGGGGTGAAGTACTTGATCAAAGAAGGCATTGCCGACAAGAATCGCGTGGCCATTATGGGGGGAAGTTACGGAGGCTATGCAACACTCGCGGGCTTGGCGTTTACACCCAATCTGTACGCTTGCGGTGTTGATATTGTTGGCCCAAGCAATATCTTCACACTGCTTGATTCAATCCCACCCTATTGGGAATCAGGACGTGCGTTCTTATACGGTATGGTCGGCAACCCAATGACAGAAGCTGGGAAGCAACGCATTCGCGAGGCGAGTCCGCTTTTTAGTGCCGCGAAGATATCCAAGCCATTGCTGATCGTGCAAGGAGCTAATGATCCCAGAGTCAAGCAGGCCGAAGCCGATCAGATTGTGGTCGCGTTGCGAGATCAGGGACACAAAGTCAGCTACCTATTGGCGGATGATGAGGGGCACGGCTTTGCCAAACCAGTCAACCGTATGGCGATGTATGCCGAAATCGAAGCGTTTCTTGCTGAGCAAATTGGTGGTCGCTATCAAGAAGAAAAACCCGATGACGTTGCAAAGCGATTAGAGGAACTTCGAGTGGATGTGAGCAAGGTCACGTACGATGCTGCCAAAGATTGAACCTTGATTCACTGTGATTTCATACGATTCGAAGATTTTCGGAAGCCGCCGTTTTGTGCTGATCTCGTTGGCGTCGAAGAGGCGACTTCCATTCTTACCGGCACAGGTTCCATCAGGCGTGCAAAGTACGACGAATCGCTTGAGTACGGTAGTCATTCGTCGGAAATTCGTCGTCTCGCCGACACATGTTACAGCATTCGCAGCATAGTGGACATGGCGTTGAGTCGTTGACAGTGTTGCTCAGTAGTCGATCGCCACACACAGCCGTTTCTCACCGATCGGAACTTCTGGCGAGCGGTGAAAAGCAGTGTTCCTGTGTGTTGAGTGTTTGTGACCCTTAAGGAAAACCAGTCCATACAGCGGGGCTTCATGCACAGGGTCTTCACCCGCGTACTGGTACTGAGTGGTCGGGCCGAAGTACGTCGTGACTAGGCGAACGTTTAAATAGTCACAGTGGAACTTTGGGCAAGACTGCGACCGCGTCACTTCGATTCGTAGTTTCGCCTGCGGCAGACCAAATTGGTCAAGGAATGCGGTTGCTAGACTGACGATATCACCGGCCAATACTTGCGACCGAATCTGTAGCTCGCCGAGCCCAAATCGGACCTCGCGGGCGATGGATTCGGGGCAAACCATCGACCAGTATTCACTGACACGTGCCGTCCGGATCGCTGGAGCGATGGAGTTCAGCGATTGGCGTGGTTGAACTAAGATGTCGGAGTCTCCAGCAATGAATTCCGTGACGACACCCGCGTCCCAGGCAGTGATTGGCTTGAAAGTTTCAGGTTCCATACCTAATCCATTTCCCTTCAACGAACTTTGCCCAAGGACGTATTGGGTTCGAGTGAATATCAACAAAAATTGATTCAACATTTATCCTCATGCGATTGCTACCTGCGTCTCGCAGTGTTAGCGAGTTGCACCAGCAAGAGCGGTACGGAGGTCGACCGGCGGGAATGGGTCATTGAGGCCACCGGGAGCGTCCACGGTTGCGGCCAGTTCCGCCGACGTCATCACGCAGCTTTGCAGCCGGTTGCGGAGAGCTGCCTCATTCATACCCGTTCCGATGAAAACCAATACCTGACGGCGATCACCGAAGTAAGGGTGCCATTCCAGATTGTTGACAAGGTCTGGGTTGCGGGCATCTTCGGGCAAGGCCGCCTGCCAGATGCCGACCGGACGGTGGTTGCTGACACCACCAGCCTGCGACCATTCAAAGGCAACCGGATCCTGGCTGGCAATCCAGAAAAAGCCTTTGCTTCGCAATACGTCGGTCCAAAAGTCTTTGTCGTATAGCAAATCCCAGAACCGTTGGGGGTGGAACGGTCGCCGCTCCCGAAACACGAAGTTTGTGATTCCATATTCGTCTGTCTCTGGAACGTGCTCGTTATTGAGTTCCCGAATCCAACCTGCGGAGGAGGCGGCCTTCTCGTAATCGAAAAGGCCTGTGTTCAAGACCTCATCCAAGGGTACTTGGCTTCGCTCGGCACGGACGATCTTCGCTACAGGGTTGAGGCTCCGCAGCGCGGCCTCGACCTTACAGAGATTCTCTCGAGAGACGAGGTTGGTCTTGTTGAGCACAATCACGTCCGCGAATTCAACTTGGTCGCAAAGCAGATCGGTGACAGTTCGCGTGTCCTCGTCGCTCAACGATAGGCCGCGTTTGACTAAGGCGTCTGCTTCTGTGAAGTCGGCAAGAAAATTGGCGGCATCCACCACAGTGACCATCGTGTCCAGTCGGGAGACGTGTCCTAGGCTAGTGCCATCCTCTGCTTCGAACGTGAATGTCTGGGCAACGGGGATTGGCTCGCTAATCCCCGTGCTTTCGATCAGCAGGTAATCAAACCGGCCCTGCTTGGCCAACCGAGCCACCTCTTTGAGCAAGTCGTCACGTAGCGTGCAACAGATGCAGCCGTTGGACATTTCGACCAAGGTCTCTTCGGTACGGGACAGCCCTCCATCTCGAGCGGTGATTTCAGCATCGATGTTCACCTCGGACATATCGTTGATGATCACCGCGACCCGCTTTCCCTCTCGGTTGGCGAGAACATGGTTGAGCAGCGTCGTCTTACCAGCTCCGAGAAAACCACTTAGCACCGTCACCGGCAAACGAGACTGATTCGGTATCGACTCAAGGCTGTTCATGGGTGACTCCACCGGTTTGATCAGACACGGAAAAACAATCTTCCTGGAAATAAACTAGCGTGAACTGTCGAAACATCGAGGAGATTGGGACTCATGGTACTAGTGATCGCGCATCAATATGGACTAGGCAGTCTATCTCTGATGACAGCCTTCACTACGCAAGTCGTCGACACCTTGCCTGGCTAGATCCTGCGATACGTAAAACGCCCTTCCCTGATTGACGTGCGCTCTTTGTAGACGACCCTATAGTTGCGTTGGGTTTGGAGCATCACCGTAGA
This sequence comes from Thalassoroseus pseudoceratinae, assembly GCF_011634775.1. Taxonomy (NCBI): domain Bacteria; kingdom Pseudomonadati; phylum Planctomycetota; class Planctomycetia; order Planctomycetales; family Planctomycetaceae; genus Thalassoroseus; species Thalassoroseus pseudoceratinae. The sequence continues at coordinate 163,802 of NZ_JAALXT010000007.1, read as the reverse complement.
CTTGCTGGGGATCGAAAACTTTTTCGTCCTCAGTAAACTCTAACTGATCGCCAATGCTGCGTTTTTCCCCAACTGGAACACGACGATAAAAGCATGAGCGATAGCCGACGTGGCAGCTGGCTCCTCCGGCGACTTCGACACGCAGCCACACACAATCTTGGTCATCGTCGATCCGCATCTCCCGAACGCTTTGAACCAATCCGCTGGTCGCTCCCTTGCGCCAGAGTTGCTTGCGGCTCCGGCTCCAGTAGACCGCCTGACCAGATTCCATCGTTTCGCGCAATGCTTCCTCGTTCATATACGCGTGCATCAATAGTTCGCCTGTGTGAAAATCGGTGGTCACACAAGGAATCAAGCCTGTCGCATCAAACTTGGGGGCTAGCTCCATTCCTTCTTCCACTTGGACCACACTCGTCCTTTGAGAGAATTTCGGTGTCTTTTCTTCTTTTGATTCCATGATCAACGCTCCGCTGAAACAAGATTTTTCTGTCGTGAATCGTGAACTAGTACCACACCGGTTAGGAATACAATGACATATGTCTTCAGCCAGGACCAAAGCCGTTGCCCCGACTGCGTGTGAGTCCCATAACTTGCGTCAGCTCACGCACCCGTGCAGTTACAACTCTAGTCTGCAAGCCAAATCTATCAACAAAGTCGTGTAATACTTCGCGTGGAGTTAATCATTGGTAGAGCCCAGCACTGGCCGGGACCAAACCAATGAGCAGCTTTATGCAAAAACGGTTCCGTAGTTACATGACACCCCTGGATCGGCGCTTCATGACTGCTGGGTGCGTATAGACCGAGGATCATACGCAGCGTCCTCGTTTTTCCCGCTCCGTTCGGTCCCAGCAGTCCATAGACCTCTCCAGCGGCTACCGAAAGTGCCCAACGGTCGACTGCGACAACATCGCCGTCGTACACCTTCGTGAGGTTGGTCAACTCAATCATGCTACTTCCTGACGTGCTGTTTCGAACCAGCCGATGATCGAGTGAAGATAGCCCTCACCATACCTCTCACGAAACTGACGTGTCCGCGGGTGAGCGGCATCTCGCAGTTCGCTCAATCGCGAATCAACAAACGTTTGCGTCAACTGGATGCCACAACGTTCGGTAATATAAGTGCGCCATTGACGGTACGACTGCGGAAATGGACTGGCATCTGTCATCGCGGCTCTTTCCTAATACAGCAACGCTTCGCTGCTGAACTGAAAACAGTACGGCTGTCTATCGATAGAACTGGTTGGCACTGGTCGCATGATTCTGTTTAAGCTCGGAACGGCAATCCAAGTTGGCTAGACGTGAATCATCGTCGATGCAGGACCGTTGGCGTGTCGGCTTCTTCGCATTCGCGGAGACGTTCGTGCGAATGTCGTCCGTCGTAACCTAGTGGCTCGATAGTATGAGTTTCCGGGATTTCACGAGATCCCGGATGTTGGTTGTCACGGTAATGTTGCCGACTTGGAATTCCTGTGCAGTCGTGACAGACCCCTCGAAGTAGGATCTCGGTGATCTGCCCAAGACTCCTATTTGCCGGCGGACTCCAATTCGTGATTCCGGTTTCTTCGAGCAATGCGACGGCCCCACAATCCACGCATACAAATCGTGATTGAGACTCATGTTCTGGCTCCGCCTCAGCAATGAATTCGAATCGCCAAACGTGATCGCCAAGTTCTAAGCGACGCACCAGATTGGCCGTCGTCATCGCATTCAGATTCCGATAGACCGTCGTTTTGACAATCTCCCGGTCTTGCAAGCAATCCGCCACCTCGGCGTGTGACAATGGAATTGGTGAGTCACGAAGCACTAGGAGAGTTGCGATTCGTGCTGGAGTTGCTCGCAGACCGGCGGCCTGAATCAATTGCCGAGCCCAATCGCAGGCAGTCGCATCTTGATTCATCGGTTTGTTCGCCTCAAGTACGGTTGCAGGATAGCCCATGAGGTGGATTCATCGGGAGCAATTGAATGCTCGCAAAAAAAATCTCGCCACGTGTTGCAAATCTACCTTTGTTGCACTTAAATTGCAAATGCACTTTTGGGGTCAATGGAGATCTTGCTGGAGCCGATCTGTCAGTCTTGGCAGTTGCCTGCTCTCGAGAACGGACCATGCTCATGGTGTTGCCTGCACATGAGAACGAAGTCGACCAATTCCGTCGAGAGAGTCCTGGATCGTTGTTACGCAACCGATTTGGGGTTTGCTCAGAGGCCACGCGTCCGGGGGATTCGGAGGATCCGTTTCCGCCCATCGAACCCGAAATCGAGGAGACCGCCGAATGAAGACTGCAATGAATCCAAATGTCTACGACGTCATTGTCGTGGGGGGTGGTGCAGCGGGAGTGGGAGTTGGAATTACGCTCATGCACGCTGGGGTTGAAAACTTCGTGGTACTTGAGCGAAATACTGTCGGAGCATCATTTGCTCGTTGGCCGGCGGAGACTCGATTCATCACGCCGTCTTTTGCGACCAATTCCATTGGTATGCTCGATTTGAACTCGATCGCCGTTGGTGTTTCACCGGCGTTTAGTTTGCAAGTGGAGCACCCAACCGGCCACGATTACGCACGACACCTGCGGGGCGTTGCCAAGTATTTCAAGCTACCGATTCGTGAGAACACAAATGTCGAACGGATTGCCAAAGTTGACCAGGAGTTCCGCGTTGACACAGCTGATGGACCGTTGCGATCCAAACATGTGATTTGGGCCGCTGGCGAATTTCAGTACCCACGTCGGAACGGTTTTGCAGGCAGCGAACTTTGCGTGCACACGGCGACAATCCCGAGCTACGAGAATCTCGACGGCGACGACTTCATCATCATTGGCGGCTACGAGAGCGGTATCGATGCCGCCTACCATTTGGCCTATTTCGACAAACGGTCTCGCCTATTTGATCGAGGCTGTCCGTGGGAAGAAAAGAGTTCGGATCCTAGCATTGCGCTTTCGACGTACTCCCTAGAACGGATGGGCGAGGAGTGGTTCGAAGACTTTGTGGAGTTACATCCAAACACACCGATCGAGACTGTTGCTCGCGAAAAGAATCATTATGTGGTCACGAGTGTGGATGGACGACGGTTTCACACGAAGGTGCCGCCGTTGTTTGCAGGTGGGTTCGAGGGCAGTCACCAACTCGTTGCGGATTTATTTGCGAAACGCGACGACGGCTTCCCACTTCTGAGCGAACACGATGAGTCAACCACGGTTTCAGGAATGTTTCTGTGCGGTCCTGCTGTTCGGCATGACAACCATGTCTTTTGTTTCATCTACAAATACCGGCAGCGTTTCGCCGTTGTCGCCAAGGCAATTGCGACGTCGCTGGGACTGCCGGCGGAAGAACTCGAAGAGTACCGCAAATGGGGGATGTATCTCGATGACCTCTCCTGCTGCGGTGAAGAATGTGCTTGTTGATCGATCGAATCACTTTCTGAGATGAAGCCTTTTGAGAGACGATGGAATGACACAAATTTCCGATCCAAAGTTGGCAGTACAAACGGTTTTGGTGGTCGGCAAGGAAAGCGTCGGTAAGTCGCAATTGGTTTCGTCTTTGACGGGACGGTCGGCCGGTGAGACAAACTTTCGCGGATCGACGGTCGTTGTCGAACGTTATCGGTCTGGCAAAACTGAGTACATTGACACACCAGGTATTCTTCGCAACTCCGACACCGAAACGACGCGATTGGCACTCGACGCGCTAACCGGGGACGACACGGTTTTGCTCGTGGTCCAGGCGACGAATCTGGATCAGGATTTGAGCGATATGTTGCCGCTTGTGGTTGGGAAACGTGGCGCGGTGGTCGTCACATACTGGGACAAGGTGCAGCCCGGCGAAGCCGCACAAGAGGCCCTCGAAAGACTGGCTGAGGACGCGGGCGTCGACTTGATCCCGATCGATGCCCGTCAAATCTCCGACCGTCATCGAGAACTCATTGCAAAAGCCTTACACGATCCTGCGACGTTTCAGAGGGTATCGTTGACAGCACGAGCGGGATGGCGGATCGAACCAAAACCGGGGTGGATGGAGCATCGCATCGTCGGCCCATTCCTCGCCGTCTTGCTTCTTGTCTTACCGGCGTTGGCCACAATCTACGGTGCGAACGCCGCGGCAGTCGTGCTGCACCCCATTGTGGCCGGTTGGCTTGAGCCAATCGTTCAGGTCGTCAATGAAACTTGGCCAAGCTGGTTGCGTGTCGTGCTCACTGCCGAGCAGCGGGAGTTCGGCTATGGTCTGTTGAACATGGGACCGTTCCTACTTGTTTGGGCCTTGCCCACGGTGTTGATGTTCGCTTTGATTCTCGGAGCGTATAAAGCCAGTGGACTGATCGAGCGAATCAATGTGGCACTCCATCCGCTTGTTCGCCCCTTCGGCCTCAGTGGTCGGGATGTGGTGCGAGTGATGATGGGATTCGGCTGCAACGTGCCGGCGGTGATTAGCACACGTTCCTGTTCGGGGTGCTCGCGTGGCCCTGCCATTTCAGCCATCGCGTTTGGCTCGGCATGCAGTTATCAACTCCCGGCGACGTTGGCGGTCTTGTCGGCGGCAGCCATCGCGACGGCCACGAACGCTGCATTGCTGACACTGTTCTTCCTCGGATATCTGCTCGTCACGACTCTGATCTACTTGCGATTCACCTCGGGATCACAGGCCCGCAGTTCGTTGAACGTCTTGATGACGCCCAGTCGACCGTTCATGCAATGGCCGACGTTCTCCAGCTTGTGGCGGGAAGCCTCCGGGACGATTCGGCAATTCCTATTGCAGGCGATGCCAATCTTTGTGGCGATTTGTATCGCTGCGTCGCTATTGGCTCATCTCGGTGTGCTCGATCTGATGTCTCGCATTCTCAGCCCGGCGGTGGCTTTGTTCGACCTGCCTACGCAAGCAGCTCTGCCTGTTGTTTTGGCGTCCGTTCGCAAGGACGGAATCTTCTTGCTCGCGGCGGATGACGGTCTCGCGTTCCCGTTGACAGCAACACAAACACTGACGGCGGTCTACCTAGCCGGCGTCCTGTTGCCATGTCTCGTCACAGCCATGACGATCGGTCGCGAGACGAGCTGGAAATCGACTCTAACACTCCTCGCACGTCAGGCAGGTTTTGCGACTCTGTTTGCCCTGATCCTAGCTTGGGGAGGCCGGTGGCTACAGTGATCCTTTGAGGCGACCTTATGCTCGAGGAAAACACTGCCGACGTCTATGGCGAACCGAACAGCGGTGCGAGGCCAATGACGATTCGGATTCCTGGTGAGAGTCCGTCGACAACGTGGGCGAGAGTTCGCGCAGCGGACTTGCTCGATCAGCAGTTCTGGTGCTGGGGGGATTGAGTACCGCCGTGAATCACTAGAGTCTTGGAAATCAAAAAGGACATGGGGATTTAGGCTGAAGAGATGGCCAGTTTGTGGCGTTTGCAGAGTGCCACACTGGCCGAATTGAACGCGTGGAACCTGGGAGGACTCTAATGTTGTTCAAACTCAATGGCGGAACCGTTTACGATCCAATGAATGGTATCAATGGGGAGGTTCGCGACCTCTGGATAGAAGATGGCTCCTTTGTCGCGGCCCCGGGCATTGGCGTTCGTCCTGATCACGAGCTGGATGTGCGAGGCTATGTGGTCATGCCCGGCGGCATTGACATGCACTCGCATATCGCAGGGCCAAAAGTGAACTCCGGTCGAAAAATGACGCCGGAGATGAAACGATCCGCTCCAGTCATCAAACGCACCGCCAACACCCGCTCGGGAACGATGGGGCCTGTGCCGAGTACATTTGCCACAGGCTACCTCTACAGTCAAATGGGGTACACAACCGCATTTGACGCCGCCATTCCCGGACTGCTTGCGAGACACGCCCATGAGGAGTTCGCCGATACCCCGCAACTCGACAAAGGCTTCTTTGTTCTCTTCGGTAACAACCACTACGTGATGGATCGAATCCGCGAGGGCGAAGCGGAACAGCTTGATGCGTATTGTAGTTGGATGCTGCAGTCTGCGAAGGGGTATACCATCAAGATTGTCAACCCAGGCGGTGTTGAGAGCTGGAAGCAGATTAGCCGAATGTCGATGCAGCAGTTGGACGAGCCGGTGCCGCATTTCGGCGTGACTCCCCGCGCCATCGTACGAGAATTGGCTGCAACCAGTGATCGCTTGAGGCTACCACATTCGGTGCATATTCACTGTAACAACCTTGGCATTCCAGGAAACTGGGAGACCACGCTGCACACCATGCAAAGCTTGGAGGGACATCGCGGGCATTTTGCTCATGTGCAGTTTCATTCTTATGCGGGTGATCCGAACGACCCGTTCAGCTTTCGTTCAGCGACCCCGCAGCTTGTCGATTACGTGCAAGCTCACCCGGAAATTACCGTTGATGTGGGGCACGTCAATCCTGGGCGAACACTGTCGATGACCGGAGACGCGCCGTTCAGTTACCATCTGCATCGCCTCACTGGCAACAAATGGTTTACCGCGGACTGCGAGCAGGAGAGCAGTTGCGGAGTGATTCCAATCGAGTACCGCCCGCAGAGAAGTTTGATTCACGCAGTTCAATGGGCAATTGCGCTAGAGTGGTATCTGCTCATGGAGAACCCGTGGCAGTGCGCGATGACCAGTGACCACCCCAATGGTGGAGCGTTTTACCGTTACCCCGAGATTATCGCCTTGCTGATGGACCGTGAACTCCGTCGCGATACGATGGCCCGCTTGCCACACGGATTAGTCGAACGCACCGTACTGAAAGACATCGATCGCGAGTACACGCTCTTCGAGATTGCCATCATCACACGGGCCGCACCGGCGAGAATCCTCGGCTTGAAACACAAGGGACACTTGGGCGTCGGGGCGGATGCGGATGTCACGATTTACGCTCCGGATTCCGACATTCGGCGGATGTTTGAACGGCCACGCTGGGTCATTAAAGGGGGCGTCATCGCGGCAGAAGACGGTGACATTCGCACCGAGGTGTTTGGTGAAACCCTGTTCGTCGAACCCGGCTACGAAGATGAGGCACTCCCCGGCATTCAAGACTGGTTCGAAGAACACTACACGATTCGCTTCCGGAATTATGGTGTCGACTCGCATGACGTCGACCGACCGTGCGTCGTCGCTTGTGATTCCCAGCCAGAAAGCGTTGACACCAGGGCGGCTTTGTCAGAAACAACGAATTCCAACAATATCGGTCTTTGAGGGCATGATGAAGAAACTTCCTGTGACTGTGCTGTCGGGTTTCCTCGGATCAGGGAAAACAACATTGCTCAATCATGTGCTCCAAAACCGTGAGGGATTGCGTGTCGCTGTGATTGTCAACGATATGAGCGAGGTGAACATCGACGCTCAGTTGGTCGCGAATGGTGAAGCTCAACTTAGCCGTGAGGAAGAGAAACTCGTTGAGATGTCCAACGGCTGTATTTGCTGCACGCTCCGAGAGGATCTGTTGCGTGAAGTTGCTGCGTTGGCCCGTGAAGGGCGGTTCGATTATCTGCTGGTCGAGTCGACGGGCATCTCCGAGCCGGCTCCCGTCGCGGACACATTCACGTTTGGAATCGGGGACGATGAATTCCTTTCCGACGTTGCCGAACTTGATACGCTTGTTACCGTCGTCGACGCCGCAAACTTTTTGACCGACCTGCGAATCGGAAAAGACTTGCAAAGCGCCGGTCAGGCAGCGACCGAGGATGATGTCCGAACCATTGCCGATCTTTTGATTGATCAAGTCGAGTGTGCCAATGTGATCCTCATCAACAAAACGGATTTGGTCTCTGCAGAAGAAATCCAAGAGTTAGAAGCCTTCATCGAGCAACTCAACCCCTATGCACTGAAGTTGAAATCAGCATTTTCGGAAATCCCGCCATCACGAATCCTGTCAACAGGTCGATTCGATTTCGAGATTTTCAAAGGCTCCAAAGGGTGGCAGGTCGCGTTGCGAGAAGAGCCCGAAAGCGAGGCGGACGAATTCGGCGTTTGCAACTTTGTTTATCGAGCCAGACGTCCGTTTCACCCACAACGATTCTACGATCGGCTCTCGCAAGAATGGACGGGTGTCTTACGCTCCAAAGGCTATTTCTGGCTTGCAACTCGATTAGACAAGGTCGGCGTTTGGTCACAGGCTGGACGAGTCGCGCGGCTGGATGTCGGCGGCTTCTGGTGGGCTGCCATTCCCCGCGAGGAATGGCCAGACAGCCCAGCGGTTCATGAGTCAATCGCCAAAGTTTGGCATCCGGAGTCTGGCGATTGTCGACAGGAACTCGTCTTCATCGGCATTCAGATGGATGAGTTGCAGCTACGCGATTCACTTGATCGCTGCTTGCTTACCGACGCCGAGATGCAACTTGGCCCCTATGCCTGGGGTTCGTTCATCGATCCGTTTCCGCGCTGGGACGTTCAGCGGGCTGATGCGCACCAATCTCAGGCAGAGAATCTTTGACCTACCCTCATCTCGATTTCCAATTTGCGATAACAACCCATGTCGCTTCCTTGGCCAATGTCCGCACTTCGACATCAAGCCAATACGCATTGAAACATTGAACGAGGTTGCGATATCGTAGAAGCACTTCGGTCAATAAGTATGATTTTAGAGATCATGCCACCACCTGTTTGAGAACCGAGATTCTTGCCATGATTTAAACGTAACGTGGCGTGACTGGCAGGAGAGGTTGATAGAAAATGACTAGGAACAAGGGAGCACGAATTCCGCTCAATATGATTGTGGGGTTTCTCGGTTCCGGGAAGACAACCGCTATCAAAAAGTTGATCGACCATCGTCCGGAGGGAGAAAAATGGTCGATTCTCATCAACGAATTTGGGATGGTTTCTATCGATCAAGCGATGGTGGATTCCCGTCGGGATGGAATCGCTGTCGAGGAATTGGGAGGCGGTTGTGCGTGCTGCACGTTAGCGTTTGTATTTGAACCGTTGCTCGCGCGGTTCATTCGTCGCACGAAGCCTACCCGTCTCATCCTGGAACCCTCGGGCTTAAGTCATCCTGCCAAAGTTGTTGACATCCTTCGCAGCCCGAAGTTTGCTGATTCGATTGAACTCCGTAATATCATTTGCCTGATTGATCCTAAAGATTTTGAAGACGTGCGGTGGCGGGACTCGGCCGTCTTTCAAGATCAAGTGCAATTGGCAGATATCGTTGTTTTGAACTGGATGGATCAACGTGATCGTGCGTTGATCGACCGCTGTCACGAATGGGTCGAGAGCTTTCGGCCACCAAAACAGTTAGTCGTAGAAACGAGCTTCGGTGTGATTGATCCCGATCTGCTGGATCGAAAGTTTAATACGATCCGTTTCCCGATGTTTGCCGACGCCCATCAGTTGCCGGAACCCATTCCAACGGAACTTCCAGTTCTACATTCAACCTCCGACGACGATCACGCGGCACATGACCATCAGGTACCGGCGCCAGGCCGCCCCCTCCGCTTTCAAAATGACGACTCTCGTTATGACGCGTGCGGATGGATCTTTCATGTCGATGACATTTTTGACCGGGATGAGCTGCTTGATCTACTGGGATATGTCCACCCGATTGTCCGTTTGAAAGGTGTCTTTCGTTGTCAGGACGACTGGTGGACAATCAATCGGGCGAAGGACTTGACCAGTTATGCACCATCGGCCTATCGACGCGACAGTCGACTCGAAATTATCCTAGACCGCAAGACCCCGGGCTGGAACGAATTTGAAGGCAAGATTCTTGAATGCTTGCAAAAATAGACGATCTGGCACATTCCTGCGGTCGTCTCGTAGCCAGCTGTTGTCGTTGCTCCACAGCGAAGATCGAATCTGGACGTCTCAGCGAAAAGGATGTGTTCCCAACTCAGACCAGAACCTTTGGCTGACAAGGCATTTGGACGTTTCGATCCGCGCAACGGTCCGAAAACTCCCCGATCAGAACTCGAATCAAGCATTCAGCAAACGCGTTACGCGCCGCGAAAATGTAGCAACGTGGAGTTGATCTGGACAATATTCCCCCAATTCTGCTGGATTACAACCGGTTCTCGAGAACCCGCGAAATCGTGATCTGATCGAGTTTGTTGACGTTTTCGGTTCGCCGCAAGCAGTTCGCTCATACTGATCGTCCGCCAGGACTAACGCAACGTTCGGCGGCGGTTCCTCCGCGGCCGCTCCGGTTTTTCCCAAGCAAACTGATAGGACCAGTGTCACAATGGTTAGTACGGGTGCCGTTATTCTATGTCGTAATGCCGTTGCGAATTCTCTCGAAGGGCGTTGTTTCCAGAATGGCGTGGGCCGACCTCCGATCGAGCAGCGTTCCGAATGACGTGAGATGTGGAGAATCGAGTATTCGGTGATCGCCGTCCGAGTTCAACTTCGATTGCCTGGTCGGGGAGGAAACGGCTGCCGCTTCCACGGGTTTGATTCGACTGGGCGATGAAGTTCGCTTTTCATCCAACGGTATCGCCGCTCAGAAAAACTCGCATAATGGAGAGGCAGACGGCTGTAGACTTCTTGGCGATGTCGTCGTGACGGAACGGCAGCGGTCTTTGGACCACGCTTGTGCCTTTTTCAGAAACTCTGTTGGAATTCGCTGTGCAGATAATTGATTTCGAGAATACCTACGCGGATCGGTTGCCCGGTTTCTTCGTTTCCGGCTCCCCAGCAGAGGCTTCCTCGCCGGTCTTGCTCCAATTCAATCGTGGTCTTGCAGACGAACTCGGGCTGAATACGACGGAACTCGATTCGGAACGATTGGCGGGTATTTTCTCAGGCAACGAACTGCCAGCCGGGACCCAGCCGTTGGCGCAGGCTTATGCGGGGCATCAGTTCGGTCACTTCGTTCCACAATTGGGGGATGGGCGAGCTTTGCTGTTGGGTGAGGTGGTTGATCGTCATGGGAAGAGACGGGACATCGCACTCAAAGGCTCTGGACCGACGGCGTTCGCTCGTGGCGGCGACGGCAATGCAGCCATAGGCCCGGTGCTCCGAGAGTATTCGATGGGGGAAGCGATGCACGCCTTGGGAGTTCCGACGACCCGCGCTCTGGCTGCGGTCGGAACTGGCGAAGTTGTCAGACGCGAACAGCCACTCCCCGGTGCGGTGCTGACACGCGTTGCGGCCAGTCACATCCGCGTGGGGACTTTTCAGTTCTTTGCCGCGCGTCGCAGGTTTGACCAAGTTCGTATGCTCGCCGATTACGTTATCGAACGTCACGATCCGCATCTTGCCGACGACAGCGAACGTTACCTGTTGTTGCTTCGATCAGTGGCCGAGCGACAGGCCACTTTGATTGCCAAGTGGATGCTTGTCGGGTTCATCCATGGTGTGATGAATACGGACAATATGGCGATCTCCGGGGAAACAATCGATTATGGGCCGTGTGCGTTCGTGGAATCGTATCGTCCGAGTGCCGTCTTTAGTTCGATTGATACCGTTGGACGGTACGCCTTAGGAAATCAACCGGCGATTGCCCGTTGGAACCTAGCTCGCTTGGCTGAAACTTTATTGCCCCTCATTGACGAGCACGATCTGGATCGAGCCGAGTCGAAAGCTATGGAGGTCATCAATGACTTTCCGTCGATCTATGAGATGCGGTGGTTATCTGGGGTTCGGGCCAAACTTGGTCTGGAAGCGATGGCGGGTAACGATGAGAAAGATCGCTCGCTCGCTCAGGATTGGCTCGAACTCCTGGAACAACATCATGTTGATTTCACGCTCGGCTGGCGGCGATTGGTTGATGTTGTTGAGGGGCGTCCCGAGTCACTGAAAGCCCTGTTCCCGTCTCCGGATGCGGTGGATTCGTGGCTTGAGCGTTGGCGGCAGCGTCTCGATCTGCAGCAATCATCGGAAATCGCAACCACCATGCGTGCGGCGAACCCAATCTATATCCCTCGCAACCATCTTGTGGAGGAAGCACTCGTGGCCGCTTCGGATCACGCCGATCTGGCTCCATTCGAACGGCTACTGGATGTCATCACGCATCCATTTGAGGAGCGAGCAGGACTTGAACGCTATGCCCAACCGGCTCCACGCGAGTTTACTGATTGCTACAAGACCTTCTGCGGCACCTAAGAGTCTGACCGTCGTGCCGTGTTAGTCACCCAGGCCTACACCTACCATGACGATTCAAGTTCAAACAGATCCCCCTGGTCTGGATCAATTCAATACGGATCCACAACACCAGTTTCGACAACGACTTGCTCCCGCTATGCAGAAGTGACACCGTTTGAATGGGTAGTGCATGCGACTGGCGAACTGTGAACAACGCCCGAATGCGTTAGCGATTGATCATTTTCTGGGCGGCTTCCGGATAGCGGTCCCCGTGGGCGGTCAATTCGGCTAACGCATCTTCAATTTCGCGGAGTTCGTCTGCGGAAAGTTCGACGTCCGCCGCCGCGATATTCTCCTGCAACCGATGCAGCTTTGTGGTTCCCGGAATTGGCACGATCCAGGGATTCTGAGCCAACAACCAAGCCAACGCCACCTGAGCGGTTGTCGCTTGTTTTCGATCTGCAATTTTCTTCAGCAACTCGACAAAGACTAAATTTGCTTTGCGATTCTCGGCGGAGAGTCGTGGGACTTTGTTTCGGAAGTCTGTGCTGTCGAAGTGAGTGGTCTCGTCCATTTTTCCGGTCAAGTACCCTTTTCCCAGTGGACTGAACGGCACGAATCCAATGCCGAGTTCCTTGAGGGTAGGCAGGATTTGTTCTTCCGGCTCACGCCACCACAGCGAATATTCACTCTGTAGGGCGGTGACCGGTTGAACCGCATGGGCTCGCCGAATGACTTCGACACCGGCTTCAGAAAGACCGAAGTAACGCACCTTTCCCGCTTCAATCAGTTCTTGGACGGCTCCTGCGACATCCTCGATCGGAACATTGGGATCGACGCGATGTTGGTACAACAGATCAATGTGGTCCGTCTGTAGTCGTCGCAGTGAGGCGTCCGTTACCTCTCGGATGTGTTGTGGCTGACTGTTGAGTCCCGACTGCGTCCCGTTCTCGTCAATCTCAAATCCGAACTTCGTGGCGATCACGACTTGATCCCGAACCGGAGCCAGGGCTTTGCCGACCAACTCTTCGTTTATGTAAGCCCCATAGACTTCGGCCGTATCGAAAAATGTGACCCCAAGATCAACAGCCGCTCGGATGAGATTAATGCCGGTTTCATCATCCACAGGTGGACCGTATCCAAAGTTCAGCCCCATACAGCCAAGCCCCAAAGCCGAAACTTCCAAACCGCTATTTCCCAGTGTTCGCGTTTTCATCGTAAGATATCCCGAGTTGGCAAACGATTGTTGTTTAAGAATGCAGGTCGTTCATAATTGCGAGGATATCATACGGTTCCCGGTGGTCCCACGGTATGAGGAACGCCAACGAACATCGAACAATCCTCCAAACAAATTCTCAACGACGATCGTGCTCAAAAACGTCTCATTGGCTCCCCACCAGAACCGGGATGTAGCTGGCATACAAATATGACGTGCCTTCTACAGATGTTACTAGGAACATCACCCCGGCGATGGCGAACGGTAACTCACGGTGCCGGTGGGATTCTCAGGCGAAAGCAAGAATTACGGCTGCTGGTTTCTAGCGGTCTTGGGGGGAGGTCATTCCAAGGATCTAAGGTCGAGTCCAATTTTTTTCAGATTTTCATTACGTTGCGGACGTACATCGGTTATCGTTGCATCCACATCGGCTTTGGGAGATGTGAAGCCTTGTTGTTGGCTTCGGATTTTGCCTTGCTATTGAGGAATTGAATTGCGGAATCCCCATGCGCGCGTTGACTGCATGCGATCGAATTTATGAATTGCTTCGACGTCACACATCTTCGCACTTCGACAGCTAACGCAGTTGACTATTGGTCGTCACGGGTTCTGCCTAATGGGGACCACCGAACACTAGCTTTTAGCGTCCATCACGGACACAGAAGACTGTAAACTGGTCTACGACCGTTGGATATCGGAATATGAGCGTTTGCCTGACAGTCACAGTGATCGAGCGTTTTCTGGCCGGTGATGTTTCGGAAGAGGAAGAGGATCGGATTGCTAGTCATCTTGCCGAGTGTGAGTCGTGTTGCCGCATGATGGATGCGGCGGCTGGCCACGAAACGCTGGAACGAGAACTTCGGAACTCCCGCGATCACAAGGCTAGCAAGACCTCAAATTCCGGCCTGCTGCCGATCTTGATAGAACAGCTGAAACAGATCGGTCCTCTCGATGAGCCTTCGCGACTGCCAATCAAGCGACATCACGAGCGTCAAAGAGAAGTCGCACCCAATTTCAGTTCGCAGATTTCCGCTCCGATTGATCTCTTATCCAAGCATGGTTTAGCAGTCCCCCGGTCTCTTCAAGAGTATACCCGAGACGCAGTGGACGCAAAGCAGAACTCAGTCAATGACCTGTCGGCGGGCCAGTTAGGACGGTTCCACTTAATTAAGCAATTGGGCACTGGTGGTTTTGGGGTAGTCTGGCTGGCGAAGGATGAGCTTCTTGATCGCGTCGTCGCGCTCAAAATTCCCCGTTTGCCATCCGTGCTTGATCCGGATCAAAAACGGAGATTCATTAGCGAATCGCGGGCAACCGCCTCTCTGCATCATCCCAATATCATTCCTGTGTTCGAAGCTGGCGAGTACGCGGGCTTTCCGTACATCGCATCCGCCTACTGTTCCGGACCAACACTCAGGGAGTGGATGGCGGAGCAGCCGAAGACCGTTGAACCAACTTTGGCAGCTAGTATTGTGCGGCGGTTGGCCGAAGCTGTGGACCACGCTCACGAATCCGGTATTCTTCATCGCGATATCAAGCCGGCCAATGTGCTACTCGACTTGTCACACGCCTCGGGCGATTTGGCTTGGACTCCCATGCTGACGGATTTCGGCCTTGCCCGTGTCGTCAATGCCGACCTCTCGCTAACCGCAAGCAGCCAGTTGGCCGGAACACCAAATTATATGGCGCCCGAGCAGGCAATCGGGGCATCGGAATCTGTTGGGCCTGCGGCGGATGTTTACTCACTCGGCGTGATTCTCTACGAACTTCTGGTCGGACGCCGACCGATTGAAGGCAACACGGTCGCGGAAATCATTTGTCGTCTCACAACAGTCACTCCCACTCCTCTCCGCCGTCTCCAACCATCGATACCACGCGACCTCGAAGCGGTTTGTTTGCATTGTCTCGAGAAATCGCCCGAGATGCGGTACCAATCGGCAAGTGAATTGGCTGATGACCTACACCGCTTTCTGGAGGACCGACCGACACAGGTTCGCCCCCTCTCGGTGACGACGAAATTCGCACGCTGGGCGCGAAGGAATCCCATTTTCGGGATCAGCTTCGCGATCGCGTTTTTGGCCCTCGTCACCATTCTTGTGGGGCTGAGTGTCCATGCGGCACAACTTTCGAAACTCAATCACCGATTAACCGAAAGCTCCAGTGCGACCGAACTCGCAAGAAAAATGGCCGTCGCGAATGGCGAACGAGCTCAGCTGTTGCTTTACGCTTCGGATATGAGACTTGCTGCACAGGCTCTCGAAGAGGAAGAACCCGGCGAAGCCCGGCGAATCTTGGAACGTCATCTGCCTCACATCAGTCTGGCTGACATCCGCGGGCCAGAATGGTTCATGCTGCATCAGAAAACCAAAATGGGTGGAGAGCTCATCGACGATGTCGGACGGGCCCTCTACCACATCGTGCTTTCGCCGGATGAATCACAGTTAGTCACAGCAGGTGAAGATGGCATCATTCGGTTCTATCAAACACTCACGAGTCGGCCCCTGTTCGAGATTGATTCACAACAGGGCGAGGTCAACGGACTCGCCTTCTTCGCCGACGGACAACGCCTAGTGTCTTCGGGCGACGACGGAACGATTCGGATTTGGGACATCCCTAGTCGAAATCTGGATCGTTTGATTCGTGCCCATGATGGCTTGGCCTTTGGAGTTGCCGTCACGCCCGATGGCCGTCTCGTTGTCTCATGCGGAACTGATGGATTTGTTCGGATATGGGATGCGGCGACCGGCATTAAACAGAAGGAATTCGGCGGCTACAAAAGAGGTGTCGAAGACCTTGCCATTTCACCAGACGGTCATTGGCTAGCCGCAGGGTGTCAAGACGGTTTCACCCGAATATACAATCTCGGCACGGGGACCGTTTGGTTTGAACATCAAGGCGAAGCGAAGATTTCATCTGTGACATTCTCACGCGATTCCCGAAACGTGGCGATCGCGTACTTGGAAGGCCCCATTGGTTTTCGAGTCTGGAACCTGTCCTCGCGACTTTGGGCGATTGAGCAAAACAGCCAATCTGGATTCTGTGAACTGGGTTTCAATCCTCAAGGAACACGAATTCTATTGTTAGATAGTTTTGGGACCGCGCGGATCCGGAAATTCATATCGACCGCGAATGAGCCGGCCCCCGATCGTGTGGAATACGTTTGGTATATTGGGAACTCAAAGGCCCGTGGAACGTTCACTGAGAACGGGCGGTACGTTTTCACCGCCAATCGTCACGGGCAGATTCATCGATGGAAGATCGACCGATTCGAACGCGAGCTTCACTATCGACCACTTCTCTCCAGCGTCTCGAATCCTGACCTCAACGACTTTGCATCCACAGCGGATGGAACGCTGGTCTTAGCCGGTTCGGATTCTCTGGAGAGTCATGTCTTGATGGAGGACATCAATTCCACGCTCCCCATTGAAACACACAGTACCGAGTCAAGAACGTGGGAATCTGTCGACGTGACGCAGCACGGCCGCCACATCGCAGCAGCAGGTCGCGACAGCGAAGGGTTGAGTGAGATCCGAGTCTGGGACCGTCTTGCTTCGGCGGAGACTGTCTTAGTCCGATCTCAACAACCATGTCGGTTCAGTGAGATTCGGCTCTCCCCCGATGGACGTCACCTCGCGGTCGTTCAAGTCTGTCGTGATGACGCAGAACCCTCGAAAAAGAAGACACAGTTACTTGTCTTCGAGGTCGACAATGGTGAATTGATCTATTCCGCTATCGCGAAGCCCAAAACTCAAATGGTTTTTTCTTCGGACGGGGCATCGATGATTTTCGGGGTCGGGCGTCGGCTTCACTTCCTTGATCTGGCATCCTTTGCCGTCGAGACACACGAAGTATCGCAGGGACCATCTGTTAGAAAAGTGGCTATCAGCAAGACGGGCAAGTGGCTTGCCACGACCAACAATGAACGGGAAATCCAGTTATGGAATTTGAAAAACGGTTTCAAGTTGCACGCCACCTGTCATGGGCACCGAGGAGCGATCCAAGAACTTGTGTTCTCGCCCGATGAGAAAACGTTGTTCTCCGTTTCCCTTGACGGGACCTTGCGTGGTTGGCACGTTGGTCTTGGGCATCAGTTAGGAGTATTACTTCGGAGAAGCAAGGGGATCCTTGGCGTGGAATGCTTGCCGAATGGTAGCCTCATACTCCGAGACGAAAACAATTTCCTCGTGTTTACCGAACCCACGCCGAACTAATTACACGCAGACGACAACTACCGAAATTCCAGTTGAACGATGTCAACCGTGCATGTTGTAACCCCAAGAACGGACGAGCAATTTGAACTCGGTTCGCCAAACTCAGCTTCGATTCGTAGAGTTGGATCTGACAGATTAGTCGAGACTACTTCGGTATGACAAGTTCAAAATCGATCGTTACATTCATGTTCGTCCTGTCAGTGGCATTCGGGGCCGATGTCGCAGCTGAAGAACTTCGGTCTGTGAGCTACGAGCTGACTCACTACACTCTCGAGCGATACTTCATCCCGGACGATCAAGACGCAACTACGCTGGTTCTGGCAACCCGGGTCGTTGTTTACGAGGGCACCGGGCAGCAGAAAATGCGGCTCACCATGAGTTTCCATCCGGCCTTCAATCACTACCGAGAAGCGAAGGCGACGCATGTCGAAAAGCCGCATCCTCAATCGTCTTTCTTCGTGCTCAGTGCACCAGTGACATTTGCCGACCAATATCTCACTCTATTGAGCACCGGGAAATTGAAGCGAGTCGAAGGAACCTACGACAAGTCTCGACCGCAAGGCAGTAGCACAATCACATTCGCGACCACAAAATTTCGATTGCTCCTCGAAGGCAAGTAGGTTTTGTAGATGATCTTCGGCGACTAATTCCAAATACTAAACTCATTGGCACCGTCTGTTTGTTTGATGATTGCAAACTGATGAATCACAAGATCGCTATGACACATTCGATAGTATGGTTAACGTCTGCAATGTTTCTCTTGTTGGGAACTTGCAGCTCATTCGGTGAAGAACTGCGAACAGCGGGCTACGATCTCACGCATTACACAATCGAACGCAGGTTTACGACCGGAGGTGAACCGCACGAATCAAACCTTGCCCCGGTTACAAAGATTGCAGTGTACTCTAGTGACAACATCGTTCGTATTAACATGGATTTCAATCCGGCTTTCAGCGACTACAAGCAACCGAGCATCACCTATCTTGAGAGGAGAGGAAGCAACGGTATTGACACAAGCTTTTTCTTTTTCAATGCTCCCGTTGAGTATGCAGATCAATATCTAACTCTCTTGAGCACGGGCAAAATCAAGCGGGTGGATGGCACATACGATGCGACGAAGCCTCGAGGTTCTAACCCAAAAAACTTCGTTGCGACCAAGTTCCGAGTCTTGTTTGAAAGCAAGCAAGAGAAAACACAAGATTGAAAGTATTTTTTGTTTCTGCGGCTGTGTTCGTGAGTTGCGATAAAGGTCAAAAAGATGGGCAACCTTTTCCGAAGGTTATCAATTGTGGGCTTGTTGTTGGTGGGGATGGTTTGTAACTCGTTTGGCGAAGAGCTTCGTTCGGCAGGCTACCTCGTTTCAAGATATACCATTGATCGCCGCTTTGATCCGGATGAGCAGCCGGGAAAACTGAAGATAGCGCCCACGACCAGAATGTTAGTCTATGAAGCCTCTGGGAAGTTGCGGCTTGCCATGCACTTCTATCCAGACTTCGATGATTCCAACCAAGCAAACGTGACTTATGTCGAGAAACTTGGCAGTGGTGTCGATACAGGGTTTTTCATTCTCAGCGCTCCCGTGAAATTCGCTGACTCGTATTCAACATTGCTGAAGGCAGGGAAGATCAAAAGGATTGATGGAACCTACGATAAATCCCAGCCGCAAGGAAACAGCACGATCAGGTATGCGACCACAAAATTCCGACTGCTACTCGAAAGTGAGTAGCCACTCATTTCTCGTGTGGATCAGTCGCGTGTTGCCGTTCGATTTCGTGGTCGTTGAGGCATCGCATTGGCTGTTGTCCGATTAGCTCATGATTTCGTCAATCGGTTTGCCGTAGTCGATCTCCAGACGTTTGTGACCGGGGACTTCGAGCCGACGGGAATCCAGGCCCAATTGGTGAAGCACGGTTGCGTGCAAGTCCGTAACATAATGGCGATTCTCAGTGGCATGAAAACCCAACTCGTCGGTTTTGCCATGGACGACTCCCCGCTTGATGCCACCTCCCGCGAGCCAGACCGAGAAACCATAAGGATGATGATCTCGGCCGTCAGAGCGTTCCGCGCCTGGTGTGCGACCGAATTCGGTCCCCCACACCACAAGCGTCTCATCCAAAAGGCCCCGCTGCTTCAAATCCTGCAATAGGCCCGCGATGGGGCGATCGACTTGCTTGATTCGTGTGGAATGGTTCGACTTCAATTTGCTGTGGGCGTCCCAGCCATCATGATAGAGTTGCACGAACCGTACGCCCCGTTCGACCAATCGTCTGGCAGTCAGGCACATTTGCCCGAACGATTTGGTGGTCGGTTGATCTATGCCGTAGAGCCGCTCGGTCGATTGAGTTTCCTGTTGAAGTTTCATCACTTCCGGCACGGCCAATTGCATCCGTGCGGCCAATTCGTAGGACTTGACTCGAGCGCGAAGGGACGAGTCTTCCGGGTGCTCAAGGGCGGTCTGCCGGTTTAATTTGCGGAGCAAATCGAGTTGTTGGCGACGCTCTTCAAGATAAATGTCTGAACCGGGCGTGCCAAATGGGAGTGGATTTTTCGGGTCGATTTGCAGCTTGACTCCGGCGTGTTCCGGTCCGAGGTAATCGGCCCCGTGAGAACCGACACCTCCGCAACAATCGCCGGGAGGCGGGCCGAGGGCGATGAATTGCGGTAGGTTATCGTTGAGGCTTCCCAGAGCATGGTGGACCCAAGCGCCGATCGAAGGGCGAAGTCCGTCGAAAATATGTCGGCCCGTATGAAACTGAAGCTGAGCCGCGTGATCGTTGTCCGTCGTCCACATCGAGCGAACGATCGCAAGATCATCGACGCAGTCTCCCAGATGCTCCCACCAATCGCTGACTTCGATTCCGCTCTCGCCGCGTTTTCGATAACCGACCTGCATCGGATATATTTTGGGCATCAAGTCTCTCGGAACCCCCGCGAAGTCCCGCACGTTCTTACGGTAAAACGGGCTTTCCGTGATGGCCTTGCCATGGGGCGACTCGTCGAAGGTCTTTCCGGCGTGCTTGTTGAGTTCGGGCTTGGGATCAAAACTTTCCATGTGGCTGGTTCCGCCAATCATGAACAGCCAGATCACGCGTTTGACCTTGGGCGGAAAATGCGGTTCCCCTAACGATTGGGGGGAATCCGAGTTTGCTAGTCCCTCACGAGCGAGCAGAGATGATAGGGCCAATCCTGTCACCCCCAGTCCACATTGCGAGAGAAACCCGCGGCGGTCGAGGTGGTTCAATGACAGGGAATCGAAATTCGTCGATTGGCTCATGGCACTTCTCTTTAACGAATCGTGAGAAACTCGTTGTGATTGAACAGCGTATGAATGAGGCTTTCCCGGGCCCGTTGCTTCGGATCGCTTGACGCGGGGATAGTTACCTGGACGGCTGCCTTTGGAAACGCGGTCAATTTTTTCCGATCTCGCAACAGTGTCGAGGACTCATCAAGAAACGCCAAACAGACAGTGACTTCCTCTGGCTTGGGGGCTCTGGAAAGAATTGTCTCGAACGCCAACTCGATGAATCGACTCTCGAACTGTGGGTTTTCCTCTTCGTTGATAGCATCCCGAATTTTGCCCGCCAGAATTCGCGAGAGATCAATCGCAAGCGGCCCGTTCATCAACGCGAGGGCTTGTTGGGGAATCACGCTCTCTCGTCGGCGGTAACATTCATCCGGATTGGCTTGATCGAATAGTGAGAGCATTTGCATTTGGTTGTCGGGCGTCGTGCGGAAGTAGAGGCTCCGCCTTTTCATCGTCTGTCCCTGGTTTTCGTCGATGTCTGGGCCACCCATCGTGACGTCAAGTTCGCCCGAGATCGCGAGTAGACTGTCACGAACGACTTCGGCTTCCATGCGACGAGCATTCGCTCGCCAGAGAAATTTGTTTTGGGGATCACGCTCGTGGTTCAGGCTATTCCGGCCTTTGGCTGATGAAAGCCGATAAGTCTGCGACAGCACAATCAACTTGTGCAGCGGTTTCATTTTCCAGCCGCCCTCGACGAGTTGGTTAGCCAACCAGTCCAGCAGGAGAGGATGAGACGGCGTTTTCCCCGAGAGTCCGAAATTGTCCACGCTCGGAACCAAGGCTTCGCCGAAATGCCGCAGCCAAATGTGATTGACCGCCACGCGAGCCGTCCGCGGATGATCGGGACGGGTTAACCATCGAGCCAAAGCTAACCGGCGTCCCGTACTTTCTTGCGGAAATTTCGGCTGGAATTGAGTGTAAGCCCCATCGGCGTTTTCAAAATTCGTTTGGGCTTGTTCGAGTTTCGTGTTCGCATTTTGGGTTTTCTGTTGATTCGCTTCAGTGCCGGCCAGCGACTGTTGACGTTGTGCGTTCGCGGCTTCGATCTGGGCAGCGATGAGCAATATCTGCAATTCCTCGCGATGAGCTTTCCGAGCCGCTGCGGACGCATCCCCCTGGTCGACTCCGAGTCGGAACCGTTCAGCAACGATCTGACTTTGCTGGAAAGTGGCTTTGGCCTCGGCGAGATCAATCGACAAGTCTGCGATTCGCAATTGGTGCTCTGCCGCCGCGATGGCTGACTTCAAATCGTCGGCCGAGGGAATGACCGGCGAAACCTCCAAGCTGTCAATTTCCACAGAACCCTGGTGAACCCAGATCGCAAACTTTCCAGGGTTGCGTTCCAACGGCAGGCGATATTCCAGTTTGAGTTCGCCGTTCAGCTTGATCGTGAGTTGCGTCTCACGAACTTCAAATTCCAGGTCGATCCAGTCATTCACTTGGATCTCAGCGGGTTTGATGGCCTCGGGCGGATAAATTTGTTTTCCGTTCTGACGATGAAAAGCCTGCACACTACCGGCGGGTTGGCTGTCGGAACGAGCCGTGTAAACATCCTGCGAATCGCGGCCGGAATTCTGATAGTCAAAACTCCAACCCACGGACCGGTAGGTTCCAGGTTTCAATTTTCGATAACGAACTTTGGCGACGAAATTGCGGGGATGATCCTGAGCGGAAACGAGCGTGGCAAAACTGGTCACCTGAGATTGCAAGAGTTTCCCATCACGTACAGCCCATTGCCCACTGACGACCTTCCATCTGTTGAGATCAAGTGTTGAGAAATCTTCCTGAAGAAAGGGCGTCATTTGGGATTCGACATCGCTCTTTTCCAGCTGAGCCAGCTGGTTGTTGAGGCTATTGAGTTCTTTGCCGGTTTCGTCGCGTTTCTTCTGAGCCTGATCGATGGCTTTCGAACCGTCTTCGTACGCTAATTCCTGTGCCTGTTGGCTTAACTGCGGGAGATAGCTTTCCGCGGGCAACTTGATCGGCTGAATGAGAAGCCCTTCTCTGCCCAAAGACATCGGCACCTGCGGGACGAGCGGTTGTGACTTATCAGGGTTTCGGTCGTCTCCTCGCAAGAACAGATAAGTGGGTTTGTCGGGTGATTCGTCGAACGCCCGTGAAAGACCGTCTGCGAGCACCTCGTCTTTTCCATCGTCGATTTCGGTCTTGCGATTGGTCCCGATCGGATCGGTGCGGAACCCATGAGGTTCGAAAAACGCACGATACTCGTAGTACTCTTTCTGGGTGAAGGGGTCATATTTGTGATCGTGGCAACGGCAACACTGTAGAGTCGCGGCTAGAAATCCACGCCCGGTCTGCTCAACCGTTTCGAACAGCCAAGCGTTCTTGTCGAACTTGTACCAGTTGCGTCCCAAAAACCCGGTGGCAGCCAACACATCGACATCCGTCGGAGCGATTTCGTCACCGGCCAGCATTTCGACCAGCATTTGGTCGTAACCCTTGTCGGCATTCAGGGAATTGATGATCCAATCCCGCCATCGCCAGATGTGCCGTTGACCGTAGCGGATCTCATTGCTGGGGCGTCGCCCATACCAATCGCTGTATCGCCAGACATCCATCCAATGGCGTCCCCAGCGTTCGCCATATTGAGGACTAGCCAATAGCTCATCCACAACCGCTTCATAAGCCTTGTCGCTAGGGTCAGCAGTGAAGCGAGCGAGTTGTTCTCGCGTTGGCGGATACCCCACGAGATCCAAATAAACTCGGCGGAGCAGTACCTCGGGCGGAGCCAGCGATTGAGGAGTGAGTCCTTGTTCTTTGCGTTTCGCATCGACGAAGACGTCAATCGGATTATGCGACCCCTCACCGCGAGACTCTTTCGGGATCGCCACTTTCTTCAATGGTTGATACGACCAATACGTCGCCGGGTCCGCTTGTGGCTGTTCGTTCTCAGGAGCGATTGCACCCTCATTGATCCAGCGAATGATCAGGTCCCGTTCCTCCGCAGACAGGGGGTGACCATCTCCCTCGGGAGGCATCTGAAAACCGGCGTCGCCGGTCAAAACATCCACGAGGAAACTCTCGTCAGCTTTGCCGGGGACAATGGCTGAGCCACTCGCGCCGCCACGAACCATCGCCGCAGCGGTATCTAAACGAAGTTCCCCGCTCTGCTTGAGGACGCCATGGCAGGAGAAGCAGTGCTCTTTGAAAAGCGGTTTGATCTCCTGCAGGTAATCAACCTTCGCCTCGGCGAAGAGCGGATTGCCCAGTTGAAGGAAAATGACCACCAACGTGAATCGAACGCAGCAATTCATAGCGAGCCCTTCACGGAACTTCTTGAAACGCATTTCTCACATTAATATTCGTTGATCCATTGATCAAGAGAGGACTCTTCACGACTGCCGAATTCCCAAGATGCGAAACACGTGTGCCGAGAACTCGACGACAGCCGCCCGTTCCTGGGATACGGAAGTCGCGAGAAATCCAAGAAGCCCAACGTGCGGCGATGGATCGACGCAGATGCATCAGGAGGGCTTGGTTGGGTTGAGGAAAAGTCGCGTGCTCACGTTACATCGAGTTGTTTCCGAGGTAGCATGGAAAGCCACGTTTCGATTCCGTTTCTCCGCGTTCATACCGTTGGCCATCCCAACTGAGAGACGAGATCCAGTGACGGTGTTTCGGCCAAGAGCATCGCAAAGCACTCGAGGAAATCGTACCGAAAGCCAATCGCATGACTGTTAGAAAATTAATGCATCGAGTTGGTCGAGCTTGGAAGTTCTTGAGTTTGGTCATGATCCTGCTGCTATCAGGAAACGCGATATCGGCCGAGTCCCCGCCGAGAATCTCATTGGTGGCCAACGGGCAAGCCCGGATGCCGGTGGTTGTAAGTCCCGATGCCCAATCAGACGTTCGTCTAGCAGCGGAGGAGTTAACAGACTATCTCAGCCGCATCGGTGACGCAAAATTTCGAATGGAGGACCGCGACGCTGCGGAGGAACCTCCTCGAAAACGCAAAGGAATTTATGTCGGTCTGAGCACACATTTTTCCGACCTTCCGTTCTCGGTGAAATGGAAGACGGACGGAGTTACTCGCGATCAATATCTCATGCGAACGACGCCGAACGGTCTCTATTTACTGGGCACGACACCGGCGGCCGTGCAGTGTGCCGTCTGGGACTTTTTGCATCGTCAAGGCTATCGGCTGTTCTTTCTGACTGACACCTGGGAAGTCGTGCCACATCGATCGGAAATAACTGTGGCCCTCAATGTTGTCGAGCAGCCGGACTATGTGACTCGGCAAGCCCCGCGAGGTGCTCCGTGGTCGGATCGGGAATTGTGGAAACGTTGGCACATTCGCAACCGAATGAATTCGTCATTCACGCTCAACACCGGCCACGCTTACGGGGGGATCGTTCGACGGAACAAAAAGACGTTCGCCGAACATCCGGAGTATTTCGCGTTGGTGGATGGTGAGCGACGCACCGGAGCGAACGCCAAATTCTGTATTAGCAACGCCGAACTCCGACAGCTTGTCGTTGATGACGCCATCCGAGAAATGAAGACCCGCCCCGATCAAGACAGTCTTTCGATGGACCCCTCCGACGGCGGTGGCTGGTGTGAATGTGACCAATGTCGTGCGATGGGAAGTGTGAGCGATCGGGCACTGACGCTAGCCAATGATGTCGCCGTGGCGATCAACAAGCTTGATCTGGGGGAAAAGTACGTCGGCATGTATGCCTATAATGATCATAGTCCGCCACCAAATATCTCGGCTGATCCGCATGTCATCATCAGTGTCGCCACGGCGTTCATTCGTGGTGGCTATTCGGTCGAGGAACTTGTATCGGGTTGGCAAGCTCGGGATGCAATTCTCGGCATCCGAGATTATCACGATGTCTTCGCCTGGAGCCACGATCGACCACGGAAAGCCCGTGGTGGCAATCTTGAATATCTGACCCGCACGATTCCGTGGTTCTATGAACACGGTGCGCGTTTTATGAATTCGGAAAACATGGATAGCTGGGGGGCAAACGGTTTAGGTTACTGGCTCACACCGCAACTCCTTTGGGATGTCGACAATGCGAAGCGAGTGGATGTTTTGATTGAGGACTTCCTCGACAACGCATTTGGCAAAGCGAAAGAACCCATGCGGAAGTTTTACGAGCTGGTCAATCAAGATCAAAAGGCGATTCGGTCGCATGAGGATGTCGTCGCGCGGATGTATCGCCACCTGGAACAAGCGTACGAATTGACGGATGACTCGCGGGTTCACGCTCGTCTGGATGATCTGATTCTCTATACACGATATCTGGAACTTTACGGCCAATACCGCAATGCGGAAGGCCAGCAGAGACAACAGGGATTTGAGCAGGTCTGGCGACACGCCTGGCGGATGCGGGATCGAATGATGCTTTCAACGGTGGCCCTTTGTAATCGGGATCGTTTTCGTGATCGCACCGTCAAAGTCCCCCTAGATCCGAGTTCATGGAAAGATGATCAATCGTTCGAAAGTGACGAGATCGCAGTCATTCTCACCAAAGGAATCGAAGCGAACGAGCCGACGGTTCTCGATTTTGAAGCCAAGGAGTTTAGTCAGGATCTTGTCCCGGCTTCACGCCTGAATTTACCGCCAGTCACGCCTGGTCGACTCGACGAGCGAAGTCGAGGTCGACAGCAACTCTATACCTGGTTTGACGACGACCATCGCCAGATAGAACTCAATGTGACGGGTGGTTTGATCAAGCACTATCGGGATCGGGGCCACGTGAAATTTTGGCTCTATTCGCAAAAGGAAGCCACGCTCGATCCGGTCGACCAGGATGACAGTGTGCCACCAGATGGGCAGCAGCGTCGCATCGTATTGAAGAGCCCCTATGACGGACTTCATTGGTTGGAATGGACCGATGGAAGCGACAAAACCCAGGTGACCTTCGCGAAGGAGATGCCACGCACTATTCGCTCAACCTTGGAAGACCCCATGCGACTCGGCGGACGTTGGGATCTTTATTTCTATGTGCCGCATGGCACGAAAGTCGTTGGCGGTTATACGGATTCAACGAGGGGAACTCTTCTCGATGGAGATCAAAACGTTGTGTTTGATTTTGCTTCGATGGAGGCAGCCGGATACTTTCGAGTCGCAGTCCCTAAGGGGCAGAGCGGAAAACTGTGGAAGTTCAACGATTCGCGGGGCAGTCGAATGTTGATGACCGTTCCGCCCTACTTGGCAACAAGCGTCGAAACCTTGCTGTTGCCACGCGAGGTTATCGAGTCAGACGGTCGTCCCGTCACGACGGATGTCGAAAACTGAGTAAGATAGGAATCTCTTGGCTCACTACGCATTCCAGTTGGAATCTACGAGTTAAAGTCGAGACTCGATCAATTGGGGGGTGAATACGTTTCCAACGCCCCGAGTTCTTCGATGAACCCTCGGCGTTTCGTGAGCCAACTTCGGTTTTCCATAACGGATTGTCGAACTATTGCCCATTATCCGAAGTGCATTTTACGGGCATTGGTCTGAGCAGTTCCGACGGTGCGGTCATGTTTATCGAGGGAGTGCGGATGCTTTTTCGTTACGCTGCCCTTCCAACATGTGGATTTGCAGTCGATCGTCGATGATCGACATCCAGTGGTTGTCTGGTGAGAATATCACTTGCGCGGGAAGACTGTCTGTTTGATACACCTGACCCATGACTCGTAGCGTTGCCGCCTGGAACAAGTAAACCTCACCTTCTTCAGTGGAGGTGGCGATCGTCAAGCCATCCGGCGACCAGGCCAATGCCGTGGCCGTTGTCGGCAATGATTCAAAGCGGTGGACCAACGCGCCAGTTGTGGTGTCCCAGAGTGAGAGGCTGCGATCGGCTCCCGTGACAGCGACTTGGCTTCCGTCTGGGGATTCGGCAACAGCGCGGATCGTGTCTCGGTGAGCGCGGATGCGATGAATCGGCTTCCAATTTTGACAATCGACGGCAACGAGCGAATTCGTCTGTTTTTCGGCAAGCCACAAACGATCGCCACGTGACATGGACGAAATAGCATCGCAAGGTGAGAAGCGATCCTGCAAATCACCGGTGTTCAAATCCAGTGTCTGTAATTTACCGTGTCGGCGAAGAATGAGAGCCGTATCCGAATTCGGCATCAGTCGTACCGCTCGAATATAGTCCTTGGCGTCACCCGCTACGATCGTGCGGACTTTTTGCCCCCGTGCGAGCACATGGACCAGGTTTGGATCTTCAACGACGACGATCAAACTTTCGTCGGGCCGGGCATCGCAGGAGACGGGTACACCGCCATCCGTCGTGATGACATTTTCGGAAACCCGCGTTGTGAGATTTCGGCGAACGAGTTCGTTCGATGAGCAGATCAGAATCTCTCCGTTGTCTAGGCAGACGCTGGGAAACATTCTGATTATGTATTTTTTCGGCAGACCACCGAAACGGATGACATCCGGTTCGACATGATGAGTGTTCCATTGATCCACGCGACCGGACCTAGACGCCGTGACGAACGTTTTGCCGCTAGGTTCTGCCGCTAGCCCGTAGATGCGGTCGCCGTCCGCCTGCCAGGCGGTGACGACTTCGATTCCGTACCCTTCGTTCCCAGTCGAGCATTTCAACAGGCTAACGGTTCCGCCACGGTCACTGATGAGCATGTGATCTTGGTCAACCATGGCGACCTGCTGGATTCCGTCCGGTCGGTCAAATTGGGCCCGTTTGCGAGCATAAGTTACGTCACATAGACGAACAACTCCGTCGATCGAACCGATGAGAAAATGCTCGCCATCGCTTAGAAACGCAACGCAAGTCAGAGGAAGGAGGCCGCAATCCCGTGTCAGTTGTACTGTGTGCGTTTCTAAGTTCCATATGGCAAAGGTATTGTCCCGGCTGACCGTCACGAGCCAGCGACCGTCGGGGGAAATCGCTAATGCTTCCACCCGTCGATTGTGGTGTCCGCTAAGCACGCTGCGTCTTGTCCGCGTGTGGGGATCCCAAATCTGAACATCTGGGGCGTCGCCGCACGCCGCCAGCGATTTTCCATCCGGCGTGAACGCTACGCCGTACACGGGACGCGCGTCGAACACGTTCAGCGTGGCGTCCTCGGTTAACTTCGTATCCGAACCGGCGAGGTTGAAGTCCGGCAGTGTCCACAGCCGCACTGTTCCATCGTCACCGGCTGTGGCCAAAATCGGTAACTTTGGGTGGAAGGCGATGGAGTTCACTTCTTTCTGCCGACTGTCTGTTTCGCTAACGATCTTCCCCGTTTCTGGGTCATAAAAACGCACGAAACCGTCTGCCCCGCAGACTGCACACCATCGGCCGTCGGGCGACCATTGGACGAAATAGTTAGGCCGATCCAATCGGTCGAAGGTTTGTAACGGCTGCGGTGTGACGCGGCTAAGGTACCGCCACAAGAAACACCGGACGTCACGGCTTCCGTTTTGCGGAATGTGGTTTTTAAGTAGATCGGCGACCTGCCGCACATCGTTTCGCTGCCGCGCTTCGACCGCGAGCCGCATGTCGGCCGCGTAACTTAATTGTCGCATGCGATCGGCCGTCGATTGCTCCCGTTGTCGCAACGATTCAGCCGTCGCAAGTGCCGATTCAAGTTCCAGATTACGATTCGACAATCGCGAATTGAGATCGTCAATGGCGTTCACATGGATGAGAAGTCCGGCGACACCGACAACCACGCAAAGACTTAGCAAAGCCAGAATCATGGCCAGCAATTGATTCCGGTGCGCCCATCGCACGATGCGTTCGAGTCGACCGGCGGGTCGGGCTTTGATCGGTTTGCCGTTGAGGAACCGACGCAAATCCTCGGCGACATCAGCAGCTGATGCGTAACGAGCACGTGGTTCCTTGCGAAGACATTTCAGGCAGATGGTGGTCAGATCGCGTGGCACCGCCGGATTGAGCAATCGCGGATCCGGTGGTTCCGTTTCGTGGACAAGCCGCAATGTCTGGGCGGTGCTTGCGGTTCGAAACGGCGGCCGACCGGTCAGTACGGCGTAGAGAATCGCTCCTAAACCGTAGATGTCGGTCGCTGATCCCACCTCACGTTCACCGCTCGCTTGTTCCGGCGACAGATAGCTGGGCGTGCCGATGACTTGGCCAGTGAGAGTCAGATCATCGCGACCGCCGAGGATTTTCGCCAGCCCAAAGTCGGCAACGTGCGGCTGATCTCGTTCGTCCAGGAGAACATTCGACGGCTTCAGGTCACGATGCAGGACATCATTGTTGTGAGCGGCTTGAATTCCCGCCGCGACTTTGGCCAAGATGTCCGCCGCTTGTTGGGCCTCCAGCGGACCGTCGTCAATGACTTCTTGCAATGTGCGACCTTCAATAAACTCCATTTCGAGATAAGGCCGCCCATTCAACTGCCCTGCTCCGTAGACCGTAACGATTGCTGGATGTCGTAACTTGGCCAGCGCTCGCGCCTCGATTTGAAATCGATTGCGGTGTTCTTCCGAGGCCCAGTCTCCCAACAACACGACCTTCAATGCGACGATGCGGTCGAGCGAAACCTGCCGTGCCTTGTAAACCGCTCCCATTCCACCGCAGGCGATCACATCCAGCAATTCGAATGTCGGAGCCAATTCATTCGGTGAGAGCCAGAGTTCCGCGGCAGGGGGAACAGGTCGGTTCGCCTGCGTTCGCCACTGGGAGTCGTCAACGGTGATGTCATCGACGTTGCAAGTTGGAATTCGGGCCGAGCGGTTATATGGACTGCTGATGGCTTCCTGCGTTGCTAAGTAATCCCGTAATTCGTCAGCGATGTCGGAATATGTCGAGAGGAATTGTGCCGGTTCCAGCGGTTCGCCGCGATCCTCGGCTTGCAACCATTCGAGAACCGCTTGTTCCAGCCGTTGCGAGCGGTCGTCGGGGGCAACAGAATCGCACATCGGTTAAGTGTCCTTGTGGGCCATCAATTCCCGCAATCGCCGCATCGCTCGAATCAACAATCCGGCAACCGACGGGGCTGAACGATTCATTTGCTGAGAAATCTCGTCAACGGACAGCCCCTGCAAATGTCGGAGTCGGACAACCGTGGCTTGATCCTCGGGGAGATGATCGATCATGTGGCTGAGCGTCTCGGTTTGCTCGGCACGAATCATGCGATGACTAATGGACGAGCCTGCATCGGGAACCAAGTCCTTGAGAGGTGTGCCGAAAGCATGGCTGAAATCGAGTGACTGGAGCGAACCGCCGTGGCGTTTTTGGCGACTTTGATGACGCTGTCGATCCAAGATTGTGTGACTCAGAATTTGTCTGAGCCAAGCAAACAGTTCGTCTGCGTTGCGACCGCGATACGCTGCAAAATCGCGGTTGGCTTCGGCGAGCGATTCCTGAACGGCGTCGGACAAGTCCCAGACCGGCCCCAACTGTCCGGCGAAGACCGTCGTCGCCCACTGCTTGAGCTGAATTCGACACAGCCCAAACAATTGCTCCCGTGCATCTTCGTCGCCCCTCCGCACACGGTCGATCAGTTCTGCCACATTGGCGTGTTGCATGTCGATGATTCATTCGGCCAGGCGTCTTGAGAATGTCCGATTGCCACCGATCTCGGCGTCCTGTGCTACGGATGGTGATGGAACCCTTCCTTCCGCAACACGGTCCAGCGTAGCCGGTGTTTTCTATGCGAGTCAAGCGTCCAGGTCTTGATGGAAGTGCAAAACCGTTGTTCTTCATTCGCGTGCAGAATCGAAACGGCATCGGATTATGCCCGTCGAGAGTTGTGGACATGAAACGGACCCGGAGCGGTGGAATTCACGATGGTGGAGCGACGCACTTTTCGTCAAACTGATCTCCCAGCAGCCAACGCTCGGCCCAGGGGAGAACAGACTCTTGTTTCTTGAGTAGTTCAATCGCGGCTTGGCGTCTTTCGTCCCGCCCGTCTACCTGGACGGCCGCGAGATCGAGCAAACTGCGGGCACGGTCGTAGTCGGCACCAATGTTTTCAGCGCATTCGATCGCCTTTTGAAAACTGCGAATGGCTTTGCGATGTTTGCCGAGCGTCCAAAATGCTCGTCCATGGACACGATAGACGTGCGGCTTCAAATTGGGATGCATGCCCATCGCCATCCATGATGACCGCAAGAGTCGCTTTAGAATCCGTTTTTCAGCGGCGGGCGTCCAGACCCATTTCGGCCCCGTGATGCATGCGATCAAAACTGGCAGGCTCAACAAGTTGTATTCCATGAAGAGCAACAAACGCTTGGTCAGTCGCCACGATCTCTCCGCAGTCGCACGGGCCAGCCCATATTCCGAAGCTTGCAGCAAGACGTAGGCCTCGGTCGCCAGAAAAATCGTCTCGGTACTCGCCGATGCCTCGCATTTGCCGAGGAGGACTCGGGCCTTTTCAATCCGCTGTTTCGCAGCTTCGATTTGTCCAGCTCGGGCTAAGCCGCCGGCGAGATCGTATTGACCCCAACACTGTGCGCGAAAGTCGCCAGTCGTTTTGCCAAGGATGATGACCTTGCGAGCGGCATCCGCTTCCTCCATCGAGTTGCCGACAACTTGGAGCACGTGACGAGCCAGGTGGATCGCGAACGAGGCTTGCCAGTGAGCTCCGGCTTTCGAAAGAATCGCAAACGACTCTTCACAGTCGCGGCGTGCCTGCTGCAATTCTCCAGTCGCGTTGTAATAGAGGCCTCGTAATTTGACGAGTTCTCCACGAATTTCCGGAGAGTTCTGAGCCGGAGACGAAATGTCCGCCACTCTCTGGGTTTGCCACCTCCCAAGTCTCGGAAGTCCAGCAAGTATGAGAAACCCAGCAAGCTCGATCGTGCCCTCGACATAAAGATCTCGATTTCTTGAGTCAGCGGCTAACTGTGCTAGTCGAAACATGGAGTAGTATTGCCCCATCGGCGACTTTTCGAACAGAAGAGTGACGAGTTGATAGTGAATCCGTTGCTCCAATGCCCTTTGTTTCTGCGGCAGGTCCGGTTGTGAGTCCGACCAGCGACGATGTGGAAGCAGAAACACCCGAGCCGCCATGAAAGGTAT
Source organism: Thalassoroseus pseudoceratinae (assembly GCF_011634775.1). NCBI lineage: Bacteria > Pseudomonadati > Planctomycetota > Planctomycetia > Planctomycetales > Planctomycetaceae > Thalassoroseus > Thalassoroseus pseudoceratinae. The sequence goes on along the minus strand of NZ_JAALXT010000007.1, from coordinate 131,125 downwards.
GGTGAACAACGCCCCCAGTGCCTGCCGCCTTCGGGAACCGATCTCCGCAAGGGCCATGTCGAAATACTCAAGGGACGTGTCATATCTGGCGATTGTTGCCGTAGCCACACCCATTTGGAAAAACGTGTGTGTCCGCGAAAGGCTTGAAGGCGCTAGTGCAATCGTCTGATGCAATAGGTCTAACCCATCCGTGAAGGACTTCAGTCGGATTAGAGTATTGCCTAATCGGTTGAGGAGGCGGTACCGCAGTGCATCGGTTGCATCCTTCGGCAGCAATGTTTCCGCGCTTCTGAGAAACGTCAATGCTTCTTCCGTCGAATAGGCACGGTAGGCCAACTCCCCCGCCATGAATTGATAGGCAAAGGCTCGTGAATCTCCGGCTGCGTAGAAGTGGTAGGCAAGATCGACAATGCGATCCGATGCGATGGCTTCGGCGGTCTCGTCATCGACGGGATCGACATTCAAGCAGTCAAGGACTTGTGCTGCCGTCAGGTTTTCGGATTGTTCTAAGTATTCCCCAAACTTCCAGTGCAGTCGACGATGCCGCTGCGGATCCATCTCCGCCAACACCGTTTCGCGGATCTTGTCGTGATATGTGTCGACCAGTTGCTGGTTCTCGGAGCCGATCAACCGTACCAAGCGTTCGCTCCGCATATGCGTGATCGTTGCGAAAGCCGAACCGAGGTCACCAGCGACGTGAGCGACTTCGTCCAGCCGCACGGCTTGTCCTGCAATGGCAATCGATTCCAGCAGCGGCAATGCGTCATCGGGAAGTCGTTCGAGCCGACGCGTGATGACGTCCTGCAAAGGGATCGGCTGGAAACGCCCTGTTTCATGGTCGTAGCCTTCGAGAAGTTGCTCCAGAAAGTAAGGGTTCCCTTGCGCCGCTTCGTACAGTTTCGCCGCATCATGACACAGTGATTCGTCCGTGACTCCCAAGCGAGCAGCGAACAGTGCCGCGCATTCGTCTTGCGACAACGGTGCCACTTCGATAGTCAACTCCCGCACTTCCGGGCGGTTCTCCCGCCATGCCATGATGAACGGACTCGATTCGGCTTCGTCACTGCGGTAGGTGCCTAGTAGCATCACAGCAGGAGCACCAGGTGGCTTAAGCAATTCCGCCATCGCCGACGCACTGTCCGCATCACCCCATTGCAGATCGTCAACGAACAAAATCAGGGGTGTTGACGTGCCAATCGAGATCAACAACTCACGGAGTGCAGCGAACGCACGGAATCGAATCTGTCGGCTATCGATCCCCGTCAGATTGAACGGGGATTGCGTGGCAATCGCCTCGACTCGTCGCAACACAGGAAACAACTGTGCCAACATCGCAACGTCGTCAGGTAGCAACGCATGCACTTCGTCCGTCGGCTGTACTCGGAGATAGGCCACCAACGCATCAATGAGGCAGTCAATCACTTTGAACGGAACGGACTCACGATCGTAGCAACGCCCGGAAAGCACAAGCAGTTCGTTGCCGAGCCGGGGACTTTGAAGAAACTTCTCCGCAAGCGACGTTTTGCCTTCGCCACTGCGACCACTGATGAAGACGACAAGTGATTGACGCGTTTGAAGAAGTTCTTGTCGCGTTTGTTCCAATTCCAGCAGTTGAGACTCTCGGCCGACGAGGAGACTTTCGGAGTGTCCGGAGAGACTTGATAGATGACTGTCGATCGAGTCCAGTGACTGAGCTTCCGGCACGATGCCCAGTTGGTCGGCAAGGGTGTCGTCGTGAGGACGGTCCTCCGGCTCGCGTTGCAACAAGTGATCGACCAATTCCGCCAAGTCCACCGGGATGTCGTCGCGTTCGCGGAGTTTGGGAGCGTCCTCGGTCCTTTTCTGCACAATCACGTCAACGTGCGACCCAGTAAACGGAACTTCGCCCGTCAGAGCTTCGTAAAGCATGACGCCCATCGCGTACCAGTCGGACGCGGTCGAACGCACCCCCAGAGTTTGTTCAGGCGCCGCGTAGCGTGGCGTGCCGGCAAACTGCTTCGAGTACATGGAAATCGTCTGGTCGGTTCGTACCTGCAGTTCCGCGACAAGTCCGAAGTCCATGATCGTCACTAGACCGTCGGCAGAGACGAACACGTTACTAGGTTTGAGATCGCGATGCACGATTTCTAGGTGATGTAACGCGAGGATACCGGCAACAAGTTGGCCCAGCGATTCCCGCAGCCGCGTTTCGTTGAGCGCACCATGCGGCCGCACGTATTCCAGAAAATCGACACCGTCGACGAGGTCCATCGTGAAGAACCACTGCCGTCCGTCAACCTCCAGCGACTGCATACCGACTAAGTTCGGGTGGTTGATCTCCGAGAGCGATCGAAACTCTCGCCGAAAACGATGCAGACGTTCGGCATCGTCGAGCGATTGTGTTTGACCGTCGGATTGGATGGGCAATGTCTTGATCGCAACGATTTCGCCACGTTGCAAATGCCGGGCTTCGTACACAACACCAAAACCGCCGCGACCCAGTTCCCGTAGCAACTCATAGTCACCCAATTTCCGTGCGGCGGGCATCCCGTAAAGAATAGTCGCTTCGTCCGCGGGGGTTTCCACCTCTGGACTCATCGACATCATTGTCGATTCAAAAAAGGCCTGACGAACCAGTCGCGTGAGATCAGGAAACCTAGCTGCGTACTCGTTAGACTCCGGCTGCTCGCCCTGTCGTCGCCGAAACTCAATTTCGACGTGCAACAGATTTTGAAACAGCATCTCACGTGATGGTTCGTAAACTCGATCCAGATAATCCTCGATCCGCTTGGGCAGACCGCTTTTGAGCTTTCGCCGGAAATCCCGACAAATGGTTTGGATTTGCTCAAAGCTAGTTTGTCGTTCGTGGTTGTCCATAGGCGAATACTTCGGACTACAAGTTGTTTATGTTTTGAGACGTGTCCTTCTCAAAGCCGTCGCCAGGCAACCAAATGCGTTATTACACGTCGGTTTGTTATGACTGAAAAAATGCAAGCAGGTTCTAGACTGCCATCTAGTTTTAGTGATCCGGGATTCTTGAAAATGCCTGTGCAGAAAGACTACTCATAGGCGAAGCACGTTCTAACTGATGCCGGTCAAAATGAGTTGGCGATTGAGTCGCGATCGGTTTCCGATAGATCACGCAAGTAGGGTTGTGTCTTGAACAATTCGTCAAGCTGAGAGCGGAGTTGCGACAAGACTTCAGTGGCCTCGTCGGCCTCAGTCTGTGTTGCTAAACCATATTGAGCACTTAAGGTTGTGTGCAGGCATCGGGATTCGATTGCTTCCGCTTTCATTTCATACTGATCAGCGACTTCGCAACTACGCTGCAAGACTTTGAGTGCTTTTCGAATGTGGCCGCGTTTCTCGTGATAGATGGCCAATTCGCGTAGTGTGGCGGCATGATCTGGTCCACCAAGGGTAATGCGGTTGGCCCATTTGGCTCGTCGGTAACCTTTCTTTAGCTCCGCTTTGGCTGCGGCGGGGTCTGTTGATTGTATGTCGTCCGCGTATAGCCTGATGGCTTTGAGAATCAACGGAAAATTAGTATTCGTGATGTGATTGATCACGACGTGTTTCTTCATCAATTGAAAGCCTTCTTCCGCAACACGATATCCTTCTTCGATGCGTCCGCAATGCAAATGCCAGCGGGCTTCGGCCTGCAACTTTTGATTGGTCGCTTGAAAGTTATCGGGGATCGGCGTCAACGCCGAGTTCATTTCATCGAAACGAAACCGCCCGCCCGTAATCATCGCGACGAGGTTGAGATAGTCGTGAGCCGTATTCGGATCACCCAGACGTACGCTTTCCGCGAAACCGTCGAGAGCACTTTTGAGAGCCGATTCTAAATGACCGAGTCGATACTCGGCCAATAGGAAATGCAGTTTGAGCAACAGTCCTCGCCAAACATCACCACTGCGTTCAAGGACTGCTAGCCCCTGATCCGCATGCTGCTGTGTTTCAACAAACCGCGTGCCGGAATAGTGACCGACTGCCGCATGGAAGTGGTGTAGCAAACGCATGCCGAAATCGTCGTCACTAGTTGTGGTAGAGACACGATCCAGATAACGGCGACCGCGATTCTCTATCTTCAGGACCATGCAAATGGCGCTATGCAAACTGTGAGAGAGGATAAGTTCCCGAGACGGAGCGAACCGCTCCGCGCGATTGAGCGAGGCAAGGCACGTCCACAGCACATTCGGGGTATTCCGAAACCATACCGACATGTTGTATCCGAACAGCAACTTTGTAATGAGAAGTTCACGCGGACCTGCTGGAGGGCTACTAGGTCGCGGGTAACCTCTAAGAGTATGCAGAGCTTGAATCGCAACTTGTTTCGCGATGCCGAAAATCAGGCCAGGTGTCGAATTCGGTACAACAATTCCCATTGACCGCAGACTCGTTGCGAAGCGTTTTGCGCTCTCTTCATAACGCCCTGCCTGACGACAAGCTTCCGCTTGTACATTCTCAACCGCACAACGCTCGACAACATCTTGTGAAAGTGGCAACGCGGCGGACAATGCTTCTTCCGCCTCGGAATACCGGCCGAGAAGTCTGAGCGTTTCACCGAGTCGCAGTAACAATTGATATTGAGCCGTTTGATTGACATGATCGAAATGCACGCGTCCGGCGACGTACTTGGGCACAGCGGCTTCCAAAGAGAATTGTCGCCGTGCCTGTTCGGCGGCAAGAACACTATAGGCGAAGCCTTTTCGCGAGTCGTTTGCTGCAGAGAAATGAAACGATAGGTCAAAAAGTCGCGTGATCGCAGCGTCGTCGTTGAGTTCAAAGTTGCCCTGCTCGATGCTCTGCAATTGCTCTTCCGTCAATCCACCATGAATCTGTTCAATGGCCTGGCCGAGCAACCGGTGCTGTTCGATTGCCTGTGTCTTGTCTAGTTCGGCCAAAACGGTTTCTCGGATTCGATCGTGATATGTATCGACGATCGGTGTTGTCTCTTCTCCCACGAAGCGAATCAATCGGGCATTCCGCATCCGAGTTAGCGTAGCCATGGGAACGGCTTCAAGACCGGCTGCGGTGGCAACCTCACTGGTCTGCAACGCTTGCCCAGAGACGCTGATTAGTTGCAAGAGCGTCGTGGCTTCCGGCGGCAAATCCCGAAGCTTGTTGTCAATAATCTGATTGACAGGGATCTGATGAAACGAATCCGCGTCGGGATCGAAGCAGCCGACCAACTCGGTGAACAAGAATGCGTTTCCGGCCGTTTGTTCGAAAAATTCCGTGGCCCGGCGGCGGACGACTTCCGTGTCGGTGTCGAGCATCTCGATCATCAGTTGTCGGCACTCATCAGCAGTCAGAGGTCCCACACTGAGCGACCGGGTATCCACTTCGATTTGCTGTTGTTTGGCGATCGTCTGCCATGCCGTGAGGAATCGACTATCGTCGGCCTCATCCGTCCGATAAGTACCTAGAAAGTAGACGCGGGGAGGATTGGGACCCCGCAGAACTTGCATCAAGACTTCCGCACTATCCGTGTCCCCCCACTGGAGATCGTCGACGAACAGAATGACGGGTTGGCGATCGCTGATTCTTCCTAGCAACTCTCGCATTGCTAGAAACGCTCGATTCCGCACTTCGTGGTCATCAAGCTCACTCAGATTAGCCGACTGACTCGCACGAATCGCCTTCACACGACCGAATACCGGGAAGGTGTGTTGCAGTGCCTGAACATCTCGTGGCAAGACCGAGTTAACTGCTTCGGTGGTCAAACCATTGAGATATCCGCAGATGGCGTCGATGACCGTATCCAACGCTCTGAACGGCACGGATTCGCGGTCGTAGCAACGACCACTCAACAGAGCGTAACGCGAGTGCTGACGAAACGGCTCGAGAAACGCATCGCACAAGGACGTTTTGCCTTCCCCCGAGCGTCCGTCGATGAAGACCGCAACCGGCTGGCCTCGATCATTGAAATCACTCAATGCGGTGCGAAGTTTTGCCAAATGCGTTTCCCGCCCTATCAATCCGTGTGGTCGACTCGGAGTCACAGATTCGGTGGGCGCACCAGCATACGCCACTGAGTGGGCAATCTCGGCAGGGTCGGGTCGGTCGCTGGGTTTCGTTGCCAGGAGTGCCTCACACAGGTCACATAGATCGTTCGGCAAATCGCTATCACGAGGCAGTGACGGCGCGGGCTGTTGCTGCTTGTCCTGCAACACTTTCAATACGCTGCCGGAAAACGGAACCTGGCCCGTCAAAGCCTCATACAACATGACACCAACCGAGTACCAGTCAGAAGTTGTTGTTGCCGTATCTGACATCGCCTGCTCGGGCGACATGTAGGCGGGACTCCCGGTAATGCCATTTTCCGTCTCGGCCAATGAGGTGCGTTGCTGCTCGAGCACCAGTCCAAAATCCAGCACCACGACACGACCATCTTCATCAACCATCACGTTGGAAGGCTTGAGATCGCGATGAATAATGTAGTTGCGATGGAGAGCCAACACCCCCGTGACTAATTGCGCTAGAGCAGGACGCAGACGGCTTTCGTCGAATTCTCCTTGGGGGCGGACATGCGTGATAAAGTCCTTGCCTTGGATCAGGTCCATCGTGAAGAACCATTGCCGCCCCTCAACTTCCAGCGACTGCATCCCCACGAGATTCGGATGATTGATCTCCGAAAGCGATCGAAACTCGCGGCGAAACCGATGTAGCCGTCCTGCGTCATCGAGCGGTTGCGGTTGGCCATCCATCAGGGTTGGCAAAGTTTTCAGGGCGACCAAATCATTGCGTTGCAAGTGCTTGGCTTCATAGACAACGCCGAAACCACCTCGCCCGAGTTCCCGCAGGAGTTCATAGTCGCCCAACTTGCGGGCGGCAGGCATCCCGTACAGCACGGTCTTTTCGTTCGCCGGCGTATCTACATGCGGACCCATCGATAGGATGGTTGACTCGAAGAACGCCTGACGAACAAGCCCCATCAGATCGGGGAACCGGTCAGCGTACTGATCAGACGAGGCCTGCTCGCCTTGTCGCCGACGAAACTCAATCTCGACATGCAATAGATTCTGAAACAACATTTCCCGCGAAGATTTCTCGACGCGGTCAAGATAATCTTCAATCCGTGTCGGCGTACCGCTTTTGAGCTGCCGCCGAAAGTCTCGGCACAGCGACTGAATGTGCTCGAACGGATTGGCCTGTTTGACGTCACTCACAGTTTGCACTTACATATTTTATGTCGACTTGAAGTGGACTGTTTCAGTACTCGCCAATGACTTTGCCATCCTGCATGCATGAGAGATTGCGGTAAGTTGTCATGTCGATGGTTTCACTCAGGAAATTGACCGATCCGTCACAAAACAGAAAGTGACAACCGCCATTGTGGTGACTACGGAAATGGCTCATCCAATGCGGCCCGCCCTCCCAACTCGCTCTGTTGTCGAAGGCCTGTGATCCTGAGATACCTGCATAGGAATCCGTGACGATCTCCTTGTTCATTCGCTCGACGGTACTCGCCGCATGACCGGTGTAACGCAGGCCGGTCGCATAAAACGGTTCGGCGCCGGCTCCGCCAACTAGCCAACCATGAGCCGATCCGTTCGCGCCATTGGGACCAGTGACCTCGGTGCCGCATCCGATGCCTTCACAGATTGGAAAACCGGAAGCGGCTTCGCCGACTGCAAATGTGTTGCTACTTCCATCCGAGATCGCTGCCAATCGCGTGCGGGAATGAAACGCAAAAACCCCTGACTCTGGTGTGACCGGTGGAGGGCCAAACCCGGCACTAAAGCTGAAGGCATCACGGTACCCAAAACTGTAGGCGTACGAGGAGTTTGCGAACAAATGTCCGACCGGTACTCCCATATTTTCAATCCATGGGTACGCTGTGGGATTCGATGCGACATCGGACGGGCAGACAAAAACTGACACGATCGTTTGCGCTGTCGAAGGACTTTGCAGATACCACGGGATTTCCGCATCCGCAAGTTTCTGAAGGTTGCCTTGATCAAGAAATGGCAATAGTGAGACATTTGGCGTGCCCATTGCTTCGATCGGCGAGTTTGGCATGAACCGATAACCTGGTGGCAGCATTTTATGCACATCATGATAGTTGTGCATTGCGAGCCCCAGTTGCTTCAGGTTGTTTCGACATTGTGTCCGCCGGGCTGCCTCGCGGGCTTGCTGCACTGCCGGTAGCAAGAGAGCAATGAGAATTGCAATGATCGCGATGACGACTAAGAGTTCGATGAGCGTAAACCCACGTTTGCAACTCCGGAACATCAGATTATCTCCTGTTACAGTTGGAAACTGATGGAAACACAATCGCGGTCGAGATTCGATGCAACCATCGCTCAGTCTGCAAGCAGACCGAAGTGCAGTAGAAACCACTATGCGGAGAGAGTTACCACTGATAAGACGCACAAACTCGTCATTCGACTCATCGGGTTGTCGGTCTACACCTAGGACCAATACCAGTCTATGCAGTCACTTTCCTTGCCGTCGGTGACAGATTCACAACACAATCGTTCCTGTCTCCTATTAGGCGACAAACGGAACGACATCGAGCGCGGAATTTTCTCGCAGTGAATCCAGAACTCGGAAAAAATGCAGCCCAGGCATCAACTCACACGGTGAGACGCCGACTAGACTTCGAGTTCAAATGACAAACGATCGAACTGGCAGCCGCTCGGTACGGAAGAAATCACAGAAGCAGGTCGGGGACGAGGAAATGAAGGGGATTATCCGCGAAGAGGACCCGCCTCGTCCGAGTATCCGTGGGAGTACCCTCAATGCCGATTGGCTTTCCACAGTTTCCGATCAGGCAGGAATCAATCGGTTAAACTATGCCCAACCTGTTTAAAGACGAAGTCGACGAGATTGGACTTATAAGCCCTGAAGAAGATCGTGGCCGACATTCCAAGACCGCAAGCGGATTTGCCGCGGATCTGGAAAGATATGTCAACAGGGAGATCGTGCAAGCGTGCCCTCCCTCCACTAGGCTGGCAGCCTGGGTTACAGATTCTCGACAACGACTTTGCCCATCGCTTTTCCGCTTTCCAGCCGTGCGTGTGCCTGTCCGGCTTCTTCAAGTGTGAACTGCTTTTCATCGAGCACGGGTTGCAGCCCGCCGGATTCCGAGATGGTGGCTAGGTCACTAAGAATCTTGGCGTGATCGTCTCGGCGAAAGTTGTGTAGCATCGGAATCAGCATGAAAACAACATGCAATGAGAGTCCTTTGAAGTGTGCAGGCGTTAGGTCGAGTTCAACCATTGAGACGGTGGTTGCGACTTGGCCGTTAAGGGCAGCCGCCTCGAATGACTTCGACAAGTTCTCGCCACCGACCGAATCAAAGATGAGATCGAAACCGGCCCCATCAGTATGCTTGTTGACGTAATCTTCAATCGGTTCGGTTTTGTAGTTAATAGGTATCCCGCCTAGTTTTTCAATCAAAGCAAGTTGCGACTCGCCTCCACCAGTAGAAAAGACTTCAGCGCCCCAATGTTTGGCGAGCTGCACCGCGACATGGCCCACCCCGCCGGAGCCACCATGCACCAAGACTTTCTGGCCCGGCTTGATGCCGGCTCGTTGCAAACCTTCGTATGCAGTGATTGCAACCAGCGGGAGAGCGGCTGCTTCTCGCATTGACAGGTTCCTTGGTTTCTTGGCGATCAAGTCGATGTCGGCGACGATGTATTCAGCCAGCGTGCCGGGCAAGTCGGCAAGTCCGCCTGCACATCCATAGACTTCATCGCCCACGGAGTAGTCCGTTACGCCCTCGCCAACGACCTCGACTGTGCCGGCGAAGTCCATTCCGAGGATCGCGGGCGTGTCGGGTGAAAGTGGCAACTCCTTGCCCATCTTACGGATCATCGTATCGACGGTGTTCACGCTCGACGCGGCAATTTTCACAAGGACGTGACCGGGTTTGACTTCCGGTTTGTCGACTTCGGCGACTTCAAACTGTGCGTTTTCGCCGTAGGTTTTAATTTGCATTGCTTTCATGTGTCTGTCTCCGTGTCTTTTAAGGCACTTGCAACGTCGTGATTGGTTTCCAAGTTGTTGACTTGACACTCAAGACTCCCGGTCAGTTGCGTCTTGAGCCGTACACGTACATGCTAGTGATACCACCATTGTGATCAAGTACGCACATTTCAGGCAGGTAGGCACAAAATGGATACTAATGGAAAGCCTCGTCATACCAGCTACGAACTCCCCGCCTGTCCGGTCGAAGCGACGCTGGAATTAATTGGAGGAAAATGGAAAGGCATGATCCTGTTCTATCTGCTGGATGGACGCCTCCGTTTCAGTGAACTCAAACGCCAAATCGGATGTGTGACACAAAGAATGCTGACCAAGCAACTTCGCGAACTCGAAGCCAGCGGCTTGGTGAACCGGATCGTCTATGCCGAAGTTCCGCCGCGAGTCGAATATGAACTGACGGAAGAAGGCGAGTCGCTTCGGCCCGTTCTGGGCGCACTCAAGGAGTGGGGAAACTCCCATGCTCTGAAGCTGCTCGAAAAACGTGAAGCTGAGCGGGCATGATGCTGTTTTCGTTCGTTTTCGAGAGACGTCATGCAGCGATTTCCGTCGGGACAAGGAAATACCGAACGATTGCTTTCCGAAGCCGTCGCCCCGAATAATCAAGGGCCACTGATCGCCTACACCTACAGGGCCAACCCGCGACGCTCGGCCTTGCCAGGCTCATCTGAATTCGTGCTGGTTTTCTTGCTAATTCTTGGTGACGTGCGGGAATGATCTATTAATGAGCGAAGATCCCATCCATCTCGATGATCATACCCTGCAGGTCCAAACGCTGTTCGTGCAGCACCAGCAGGCTGTGATGGCGTACGTATTGTCGCTCGAACCGGGGATTCACGACGCGGAGGAGATCGTTCAGGAGACATTTGTTACGGCAAGTCGAAAGGCTTCGACGTGGACGGCCGGAACGAATTTTCTCGCGTGGGCCTGTGCGATCGCACGGTTTCGGACTCTGAGTTTTCAACGTGATCGCGGACGCAGAAACCGTCGGCTGGCGCAAGATGTCGTTGAAATGCTGGCAGAAAACATGGATGAGGATTTCTCGGTGTTTCAAGGACGGGTGGCGGCACTGCGGAGATGCTTGAAACAGTTAGCACCCAAGGCTCATGAGCTTGTTAACCTTCGATACCACGCTGGCCTAATGCCTGAGCAAATTGCCGGGGAAATCGAATGGACTACGAATGCGGTTCGAGTCGCGTTGACACGGGCTCGCAACGCGCTCCGGGAATGTTTGGGGCGATCGGGGGAGAAGGCTCTATGAACGAAGACCGACTCAGTCAGTTGATCGACTCCTGGCATGACGATGACTTGTCAGAAGAACAAGCCGAAGAGTTGAATCATATTCTCCGTGAATCGAAAGAAGCTCGTCGCGTGTTTTCGGCCGAGACGCAGTTACACGGTTTGTTACATTGTGCCGCGGCAGAAGATGCCATCGAACGTGTCGCTGATATTCCCACTACGACACTGCAGAACGGGAGCCGAACGTTACGTGGCCGATCGCGACCCGCATGGCTGATGCTAGTTTCCGCAATCGCTGCTGGCTTGATTGTTGCGGTGGCGATTCAGTGGTGGCATTCGTCGTCCACACCGATATCAGTTGCCACGCTGGAATCAAGCGAGAACGCTGCGTGGGAAAGTGAGTTGCCAACGATGCCGGGATCAAGACTGTCACCCGGAATCCTAAGTCTGCGAACCGGTGTCGCCACGGTTCGGTTTCACTCAGGAGCGGAGGTCGTCGTCGAAGCGCCCGCACAGTTGGCGTTGCTTTCGCCGATGCGAGGCAAACTATTGTCAGGGGCAGCTGTCGTTGATGTGCCGGACTCGGCGATCGGGTTCGTTCTGGAAACGCCGGATGGCTACGCCGTTGATTACGGGACTCGATTCGCCGTGCGTGTCGACCAGGAAGAACAACAATCAAACTTCGAGGTCATCGAAGGGGAAATCGCCGTGCACCACTCCAAGACAGGTGACGAAGTGCGGCTGATTGGTCACGGAAAAGCGGTGACGGTGTCCGAGCGATCCATTGATGTCGTGGACCTCGAACAACGAGATGAAGTGCCTGAACATTCACAAGACGTGATCCGGATTGGAACCCATGGTCGAACGGGTTCGGCCATGCGACGCGACCATAAACGCCATAAGTTTATTCAGCGTGAGTTCCTGTCGGTCAAGCGGACCGATAGCGGAAAGTGGGACTACCAATCGTTCTTCGCCTTCGATGTGAGTGCCGTCGACTTCGATCAAGTGGAATCGGCCCGCTTGCGATTGAACCTCGTCCCGTCGACGCGGGGACTTGCATCGCGATTGCCGAAGATAAATCGTTTCGGCATCTATGGGCTGACAAACCGCGAGAAAGAAGACTGGCAGTTTGGAGCTTCGTGGGACGATTCACCGGGGCCGGCTGACGGCGTCCGGCTAGGCAGCTTTGAGGTGCCTCGCAGCGTACAACGGGGAACGTTCGGAATTCAGAACGACGAGCTACTGAACTTTCTAAAAGCAAACCGCGATCGGCCGGTGACCCTAATTCTTGTTCGAGAAACGACTCAAATTGAAGGTGTTGGAGCTGGCCTGACTCATCTCTTCGCGAGTGATTCTCACCCAGAAGCCGTCGGGCCAATGCTCGAATTGACTGTCAACAACTAATACCCGGAACCATTATTGAACCATGATTCAACAAACGATCCTAGTTCTACTGACTCTGTGCGCTGTCGGCTCTGCATCTGCAGACGATCGCCCCAACATTCTTTGGATTACAATCGAAGACTGGAGTCCTGATCTTTCGTGTTATGGCACCAAGGGCATCCATACTCCGAACGTAGATCAGCTGGCCTCGGAAGGCATTCGCTATGAACGTGCCTTCACAACCTCGCCGGTTTGCTCGACATCCCGGTCCGCGATGATGACCGGCTTTCATCAGAACTACATCGGAGCACACCAGCACCGAACAGAGGACAAAAAGCCGCTCCCGTATGGCATCCGGCCAATTCCACATCTGTTTGCCGATGCGGGTTACTACACTTGTCTGATGAGTTGGAAGACGGACTGCAACTTCCTGCCCGACAAGAAGGGACAACTCTTCATGGGTGTGGACTGGAAGGATCGCGAACCCGATCAACCGTTCTTCGCCCGTATCACGTTTGGCGGTACGCATCGCAAGTGGAATCGGGATCCTGTGCGGCCCATCGATATCAAGGATGTCGAACTTCCTCCTTACTATCCAGACACACCATTCATTCGACGTGACTGGGCCAACGGGCTGGAGCAGATGCAACAAGTAGACCGCGAAGTCGGTGCGATTCTCAAACGCCTTGATGATGAGGGTCTGGCGGAGAACACGATCGTATTTTTCATTGGCGATCATGGTCGCTGTCACATTCGAGGCAAGCAGTTTCTCTACGATGAGGGAACGCGAATTCCGATGATCATGCGTTGGCCGGGGAAGGTCGCCGCCGGTCAGGTCAATGATGACCTTGTTATGTCGATCGACATCTGCGCCACCATCCTCGAAGCCGCCGACATCACGCCCCCTGTCCCGCTGCATGGCAAGAGCCTATTCAGTAAAGACGTGAAGCAGCGCAAGTACACTTTTGCAGCGCGTGACAAAATGGACGACACGCATGACGCCATGCGTTCGATCCGGTCGCGAGATTACAAGCTAATTCTCAATTTGATGCCCGAGCGGGCTTACTGCCAGTTCAGCTTTTACAAGGAAGGGGCTTATCCACCGCTTGCGGAAATGAACGTCCTGAACCTGCAGGGAAAACTGAATCCCGCACAGGCGGCTTTCATGGCATCGAGCAAACCGCCGATCGAACTATTCGACCTGCGGAGTGATCCACACGAGATCCACAACGTCGCTGACGATCCGAAGTATGCGAGCGTGAAAAGTGAGCTGCTCGAAGAACTAAACAGGTGGCGTGAGGACGTCATCCACGATGCTGGCGTTTCGGACGAGTTCCGCGGCGAAGGTGTGTTTCCGAAAACTCGTCCGACGGCCACGGTTGGCGAGTGGGTTCAGCAGAACGCCGACAAGTTCGATTTCAAAACGGCTGGTGTTCCCGGCTGGTATCCCACACGAACGCTTGACGAGTGGCAAAAGGTGCGAGACATGTGGGAACCATGGGTCTTTCGAGACCCCGACAGCAATATGCAGCGCCCGGTTATTCCATTCACGAAGAAACCCAAGAACCGAAGAAAACGCTGAATGGCCGTGCTAGTCCTGTCAGATGCCATCTCCTGCCGACGGTCATTCACCATGAGATTCTTTAAGCCTACCGCTTGGCAACATGTATTAGCGACGATCGTTGGCGGATCAAGATGTCTCAATCAATCATTATCGGAAGTCTAATATGAATAGCAGCGTCGGGTCATTTTTTCTCATCGTTGTTTTGCTCATCATGAGTCCGTTGAAGGCCGAAACGATATCGCCGGCCGAATTCAAAGTTGCTGACGGTTTTGAAATGACTGTTTGGGCGACGACTCCACAGCTCTATAACCCAACGAACTTCGATGTCGACGCGTTCGGTCGTCTGTGGGTGACCGAGTCGGTGAACTATCGCAATTTTCGTAATGAAGAGCTTGGCTTGTCGGACCCGAAAGGGGATCGAATCGTCGTCTTGGAAGATACCGATTCCGACGGGATCGCGGATGCTTCACACACGTTCGTTCGTGATTCCGATTTGGTCGCACCGCTGGGCATCGCCGTTATCGACAACCGCGTCGTTGTTTCCTGCTCACCGAACATCTTGATTTACACCGATGTCGATCGTAACGCCCGATTTGATCCGAAGGTCGATACGAAGGAAACCTTTCTGACAGGATTTCGCGGTCTCGATCATGACCACAGCCTGCACAGCGTGAAGGTCGGTCCCGATGGGTATTGGTATTTCAACGTTGGTAATGCCGGTGCTCACACTGTGACCGACAAGTCCGGCTGGACACTCCGCGCCGGAAGTTCATACGCGGGCGGCAGTCCACACCTAAAGGAGAATACGCCAGGTCGCAGGAGTGATGATGGCCGCATCTGGGTTGGCGGCGTTGGCATGCGAATTCGACCGGATGGCACGGGCCTTGAACCGATCGGGCATAACTTTCGTAATGCCTATGAGGAAGCGGTGACGTCGTTTGGCGATGTGTTTCACGCGGATAACGACGATCCGCCCGCCTGCCGCACGACGTGGGTCATGGAATACGGCAACGCGGGTTTCGCGTCAGCCGATGGCTCCCGTGGATGGAGGGTGGACCAGCGTCCGGGGCAGTCGATTGAAGTGGCTGAGTGGCGGCAACAGGATCCCGGAACGATCCCCGCCGGAGACGTCTACGGTTTTGGCGCACCGACGGGGGTGGCTTACGGTGAGAATGGATGTTTCGAATCGCGTTACCCAAAGGGATTGCTTCTTATCTGTGAATCGGCTCGTGGCGAGATATTGGCTTATGAACCAAAGCCGCAAGGAGCAGGTTTCACCCTCGAGCGTTCGGTCTTTCTGAAATTAAAGAAGGGCAGCCCCAAGCAAGGTTGGTTTCGACCATCCGATGTGGCTGTGGGTGCTGATGGTGCAATCTACGTCAGTGACTGGTACGACCCGGGTGTCGGGGGCCATCGCATGAGTGATACGACCGCGAGCGGCACGATCTACCGGATTGCTCCCAAGGGGTTCAAGCCTAAAATTCCAAAGCTGGATCTATCGACTCCCGCGGGTCAAATTGCATCGTTGACGAGTCCTGCGGTCAATGTTCGATCACTAGGTTGGCAGGCCCTTCGTGAACAAGAAACTGAAGCGTTGCCTGCGATTCGGCAAGTGCTAGCGAATCCGAATCCTTTGCTAGCCGCACGAGGAATTTGGTTGCTTCCTTATGCCGGTGAAGAGGGACTGAAACAACTTCAAAAACTGTTAAAGCATTCTGATCCTCAGATGCGGATTGCTGCTTTTCGTGCCCTACGGCGTGCAGCTAACGATGACAAGGTGAAGCAAGAAATACAGCCGCTTGTGGATACTGCTCAGGGATTACTTTGTACTGATCCATCACCGGCTGTTCGTCGTGAGGTTGCCTTGTCGTTGCGAGACGTGCCTTGGAATCGTCGTCGCGAAATTCTGAGCAAGCTGGCCGTCCAGTTTGATGGCTGGGATCGCTGGTATCTAGAGGCGATTGGAATCGCTTCGGATGGACATGAACCGGAAGCGTATCAACTGCTAGTTGCGAATTCGGGTGTTGATCCGCTCGAGTGGGATCGTCGTCTAGCACGACTAGCCTGGCGACTCCATCCTGCTACGGCCGTGGAGGCCATCACCACGCGAGCAATGTCAAACTCGCTCACTTCTGCTGAACGAAAACTGATGCTGACTGCATTAGCTTTCATCTCCAATCGACGTGCAGCGGAAAGTATGTTGCGTATCGCAACCGATGGTGCGGACGATGTGCGAGGAATGGCGGCATGGTGGGGAAAACATCGGGACACCAACGATTGGCGAGCTTTCAAATTGGGTGACAAGTTTCCAGAGCCGCCGGAGTACAAAAAGCCCGCCAAATGGAGCACCCCGCGACTTGATTTTTCATTAGCTGGAACTCCTGTCTTTACTGGACCCGGTGATCGCGTTGAAATCGACGTTGATGTCAAAAATGCCAAACGTCTGTATTTGGTTGTCGAGCGAATCGGAACAAAACAGGAACAGCAGAAGCCGCGCAAAAGGAAGCCTTCTTATCCAACGCACAGAGTCGCAAACGCTGCTTGGATTCACCCGCGACTTGTTGACGCCACAGGTTCGACGAGCCTGACCGACATGGATTGGGCACTCGCATTCTGCAACGGGCAAACGATCGTATCTGACGGACAGAAACCGAACCAAAAATGGGATCGCCGGATTTCTCTCACGCAGCCGATCGTAGATGTCGGCGAGGGCGAACCATCCTTGCTTGTTAAGACCCGGTCCATCATCGCATACGATTTGACCAACGGAGATTTCCAGCGGTTTCAGACCATCGGGCAGCTCAATGCGACTGACCGTGATGCCGGCGAAAACGTACGCTTCAGCGTCTACGTCGATCGCTCACCCAACAACGATTCACTGCCAGACGTCAAGAACCTCGTCGATCTTCCTGGCAGCGTCTCGCATGGACGGGCGTTGTTCTTTTCCAAACGTCTGTCCTGTTCGAGTTGTCATTCGGCTGGGGGCTTCGGCGGTAGTATCGGCCCGGATCTGACGCAGATCGCCAAGAAACACGCACCGCCGGTTTTGTTCGAAGGCATCATCAATCCGAGTGCAGCCATCGCGACTGGTTTCGAGACAATGGTGGTGGTCACGATGGAAGGAAAAGTTATCAACGGTTTGACTGTTTCCGCCGGTGATCCAGTGGTCCTAAAGGACAGCAACGGAAAGCATCACACGATTCCCCAAGCTGACATCGAAGAGATGCTATCGAGCAAAACCTCGATGATGCCAGACCTCAAGAAACAGCTCACCGCTCAAGAGATCGCCTCGCTCGTCGCGTTCTTACGAGAAATGGAATTGCAATAGAGTCCGAAACTAACGAATCGGACGGTTCGGTCTCGCCGATGGCGAAGCTCAATGGAAATCGAGTGAGAGACTCGCAACAACTAACAAATTTCCGATTGGATCATAATGAGATTGCTTGCCTGTCTGATCGCTTTGTTTCTACGTGTAGTCTCCACAACCGAGGCGGCTGACCGTCCAAATTTTGTTTTCATGCTGACTGACGACCAATCGTTTGGCATGATGGGCTGCGATGGAAACAAGCTCACGCAGACACCTCATCTGGATAAACTCGCTCGTGATGGTGTGTTCTTCGATCGGGCGTATATCACTAGTGCCATCTGCACGCCTAGCCGCATTTCGATTTTACTCAGTCAGTTCGAGCGGAAGCATGGTGTCAACTTCAACTCGGGAACAAGTGTCGCTCCGGAAGCTTGGTCGCAGTCGTATCCGGTCGTCATGCGTGAGGCGGGATACTACACCGGGTATGTGGGGAAGAATCATGCTCCAATCGGCAAGGGCGGCTATCAAAGCGGTTTGATGGAAGAGTCATTCGACTACTTCTACGCCGGCCATGGGCACATCCGGTTCTATCCCAAAGATCATCACGACATTTTCAAGTCGGCCAAGCACGATACGCAAGTGGAGATCGTTAGCGAAAGCATCGGAGACTTCCTGTCTAACGAACATCGGCTCGAGGGGGCGCTCAGGTTCCTCGATTCACGCCCGAATGATCGGCCGTTTTGCCTCAGCGTCTGCCTAAACCTCCCGCACGGTGCTGGCACTAGCACGATGCAGATGCGAGACAGTGATGATGAGATCTACAAAACTTTCTATCGGGATATCAAAGTTCCGTTGCCCGAAAACTATGTCGCGAAAGCCAACATCAAGAAGCCGAAACTACCGCCGGACCTTTTAAAGGTCGAGAATCGACAGGCCGGCTACAACTGGGTGGATACGCCATCGACGGCACGCGAACGTATCACGCGACAGATGCAAGCAATGACTGGCATCGACCGCATGGTGGGCCGCGTTCGCGAAAAGTTGGCTGATGAAAAATTAGACGAAAACACGATCATCATCTTTACTTCTGATCACGGTCTCTATTCCGGCCAGCAAGGACTCGGCGGCAAAGCGTTCTGCTACGAACAAACGACGCATGTTCCGTTGATCATTTACAACCCGCTGGTCCCCGAGACCGCTCGCGGCCGACGCAGCAATCAATTGGTGCAGTCAATCGACATTGCCCCCACGATGTTAGACTACGCTGAAATCGATCCGCCTGGGACATTTCAAGGCAAAACGCTTCGCGGCTTAATTGACGGAAGTGATCAGCCAGTCCACGAATTCATTTTTACCGAGAACCTATGGTCCACCCACTTCGGCAACCCACGGATCGAAGCGGCACAAAACAAGCGTTGGAAGTACATCCGTTATTACAAGAACGAAAACTTCCCGGCGTCTTGGAAGATTCGCGTCGCGAAAGAACTTGGCATCCCGCAAAACAAAATGCTCTATGGTGTGCACGATGACGGGATCGCCGTCTATCGGTATTACGCTGAGGCATCCCTCGAAGGCGAGCCGCCTGTCTACGAAGAACTATACGACATTCAAACCGATCCTAGTGAGATGCGAAACCTGATTAAGGACAACGCTCACGCCGCGACTTTGCAGCGACTCAAACTCGCATGGAAAAAGAAGCTCACCGAAGCACGCGGCACAGGTGCCCCCAAGGTACTTCGCTACACAGTCGATAGTGAAAAGGACGACAAATCCGAATAACATCCATGAAGCTGCTGACGATCACAGCCTTTCTTGCTTTTGCCATCGGTTGCCATGGCTCAGCCGTGACGATACGGCCATTCTCTTGAGAGCGTGTGGCCAGAACTAGGTTTGTTGAAGTTGTCGATGAGCAATCAAACCGCACGCGAGTGTGACGAAGGCCTCGTAGAGAGCGGTTTTGCGTTCTCGTCGTATGCCGTTGCGACGGAACCATTTGAGCCAGAAGATTGCTCTCTCGACTTGCCAACGACGCTTGCCCAACCCCGGCTTAACGTCTTGACCTCGCTGAGGAATGATCGCATTGAATCCATACCAATTTAGCAGCCTGAGGAGGTCCGCCGATGTGTAGCCGCCGTCGGCTCGGACGACCGTTGGCAACTCGCGAGGTCGGCCCGGCAAGCCACCCACATGAGGAAATCGCAGGAAGACCAACGGCAGAATAAACCGCATGTCGTGTTCGTTGGCGGCGGAGACGATCACCGCCAGCGGAGTCCCTTCCGCATCGGTCATCCCATTGAGTTTACTGCCGGAGAGGCCTCGATCCGTGGGGTTCGGGCCGGTTTTTCCCCGCCGCAAGGCGATTCGATCAAGCCGCCGTCGATCAGCACTTCGGCCACATCTAAGCGATCGGCAGGTCCCGCCAACCGATGCCGGTCTTCAAGAGAAACACGAGGCCCGTGAACACCGTCCGGTTGTCAATCGGCTTGCGACCAAGTGCTAGTGTTTGCAGAACGTCCCTCGTGGTGTCTGCGCGGTCAGCGTGGGGCGTGACTGACCATGTGCAATTAGGGCTGCGAACGCATGTCGTCAATAGGCGGAGCGGAAACCGAATTTCTTCGGCTCTCTTTCTGGCCAGAGCCTGCAAAAACGGCGATTTGGAAGAATGGGCGCAGGAAACTGTCGCTTCTGATCAGGTCTGGAATCCGATTTGCGAATTAAGAATATTGAACGAGCAAACGGGAACGTCCCTATGCTCGACAACCAGATCAAGAATAGGGAGACACACATGGGTTTATTTAGCTCAACGGAATTCAAGGATCTGAAATGTTTGTTCATTGACCAATTGCAGGATATCTACGACGCAGAAAACCGATTGACGAAAGCCCTGCCGAAAATGGCAGAGAAGGCTAGCGATCCTGAACTGAAGAGTTCATTCCAGCAACACTTGCAGGAAACGCGTGAACAAGCAGAAAGGCTGGAACGCGTCTTCGAGATGATCGACGAGAAGGCGGAAACGAAGACTTGCGAGGCGATGAAAGGTTTAATTAAAGAAGGTGACGAGGTCATCAACGCGACGGGTGACGAAACAGTCATTGATGCCGCATTGATTGCCGCTGCTCAGCGTGTTGAACACTATGAAATGGCAGCGTACGGTTGCTTACGTAACCTTGCCGAGCGTCTTGGGATTCCACAGGCGGCGGAGTTGTTACAACAGTCGCTCGATGAAGAAGGAAACGCCGACAAGATCCTTACGGAATTGGCAGAAGGATCGATCAACCGAGAAGCTGCTCATAGCTAATGCAACTTGATGACAACCAAGCGTGAAGCTAGGACGCATTGCTCCCTAGCTTCACGCTTTTGAACACTTCCCATCCCTTCATCATCACGGTTATATAACGTGACCTGGTGAGTTTCGGTTTAAGTATCTTTAGATTAACAGCCTACCAAGAACTAGTTCCTATACATCTCTTTGTTGATTATATAGAGGCAGTTGAGTGGGATTGTCGGCCGCGTTTGGATCGGCGGCCATCTTGATTAGATAGCCGGATACGTTAATCGATGGTCTTCGACTTGGGCGAAGTCGGTTAGTTGATGTTCTTTGATTCGACTCTGGGCAAAGATGTCCCAAACGGCCCAATCGCGGACGATCAAGGCATCAGCGATCAATCGTCGATGGCATCGCCAGGGGACCGCTTCCGCACACATGATGGCCGTCGCCTGATCGGTCGCGATTTCTTCCAACTTTGACAACGCTGATTGAAATGATTCTGTCAGCATGTAGTCCGCATAAGCATTGAACGATTCGACCCGCCAACCGTGATTGGGTGAGTCGTCAGCACGCTTTTTTCGTCTCCCGCCCAAGTCGGGAAGATGAATGTAGGAAACTTCAATTTCCTGCAGCGATGACTGAAGATTCTTTTGGCCAAATTGCGGCTGTCGCTTGGATCCTGCGAAGCGACGAACATCGACGACGCACTCAATCGACGCGTCGCGAACAATCGACAGAAAATGTTCGATCGCGTGTTTCGAGTGGCCGATCGTCCAAATGGATTTTTCGATCATGTGCCTGTCTTGGTAATTGGAGTCACTCGTGTGACGGCTTCTGTGTTAACATCAGTTTATGAGTATAACCGTTTGACGACGTCTTCCCACGAAACCGTTCTACCACGTCTAAGGTCTCTCCATGAATCGGCCTTCGGAGTCAACGTCTGCCTATCGCGTGGGTGTACTCCACTCTCTCAGTGGAGTCATGGGGAATAGTGAAACGCTGGTGGCGAAATGTGTGGAACTGGCCCTCCACGAGATCAACGCTGCCGGTGGTGTTTTGGGACGCACCATCGTTCCCGTCGTCCGCGATGGTCGCTCTCGACCGGAAGACTTCGCCGATCAAGCACGACAGCTTCTGAATGAGGAGCAGATCGATGTCCTTTTCGGGTGTTGGACGTCGGCCTCCCGAAAGGCGTTGCTGCCGATCTTGCATCAGTATGGCGGACTGCTGTTTTACCCGGTTCAATATGAAGGGCTGGAGGAAAGTCCGCATGTGATCTACACCGGCAGCACGCTCAATCAGCAGATTGAACCGGCGGTCGATTGGGTTTTGGATCGCGAATGGCAACGGGCGGCGGTGATCGGGTCCGACTATGTCTATCCACGAACCGCAAATACCTTGTTGTACGGGATTCTCGAGAAGCGTGGCGGTCGGGTTGTGGCGGAGAAATATCTTCCATTGGAAGATTACGATGTGTCACCGGTGGTTGATGAACTGCTCGCCTCCAATCCGGACATCATTTTCAGCACAATCAACGGAGCAGCTAACGCAGACTTTTTCAATCGTTTGGCGGAAGTCGGTCCCGGTGCCGACCGCTTGCCGGTGATGTCCTTTAGCTTCAGTGAAACGGAACTGGCCAGCGTTCCCGCTGCCATTGGGCATTATGCCTGCTGGGATTACTTTTCGACCTGCGTTGCAGAGGTCAACCAGCACTTCTTGCCGAGAATTCGCGAGTACGTCGGCTGGGAATGTCCGGTGTCGTCACCGATGGCTAATGCGTATAGCCAAGTGTACTTGTGGAAGGCCATGGTCGAGGCTGTCGGAAGTTTCGCCGTCGCCGACCTTCAGAAATACCAGTTCATCTTGATCAATGGTCCCTGTGGCGTGATGGAATTGAAACAGAACCATCATGTGCGTAAACGAGCCATTGTGGGTCGGGCCCAGGAGAACAACGAATTCGAGATCATTTGGCAATTTCCCGAGATGATCGATCCTGAACCGTGGTTCGGGGTGGAGACCTTGTTGCGGGGACGGATTATCCACCAGGCACTCGAAGCGTTTCCGACCGTCGTCGATCTGCATGCGACCTTGCGGCGAGAAAAGGAAATTCAAGAACGGCTGATTGAGGAACTCAACCAAAAGCAGAAAGAGTTGGAGCAAGCGCGTGACGAGTCCGAAGCCGCTAACCAGGCCAAGTCGGATTTCCTGGCCGCGATGAGCCACGAAATCCGCACGCCGATGAACGGTGTCCTCGGCATGGCCCAATTGTTGCGAGCCGGTTCACTGCCACCCGCTCAGGCAGAGCAAGTGGATGTCATCATTTCCTCGGGCGAGTCTCTGCTAACGATCATCAACGACATCCTCGATTTTTCCAAAATCAAAGCGGGCCGGATCGAGTTGGAACAGGTGGGGTTCTCGCTCCACGATTTGCTCAGCGAAACCCTGCAATTGCTGGCTGCGAACGCACACGCACGGGGCATGGAAATCGAACTCGACATCGACTTGGAGATGCCCGATGTGCGTCGTGGCGATCCGACGCGGATTCGGCAGGTACTGACCAATCTGGTGAGCAATGCGATCAAATTCACGGAAAACGGACGGATCGTCGTCGCCGTTCGGCCGTATCCCGAACTCGATGATGGAGTGAGTCTCGCCGTCCAGGACACAGGAATCGGGATATCCTCCGATGCTCAGAAAAAATTGTTTCAACCCTTTGTCCAGGCCGATGCGGGAACCACCCGCAAATACGGCGGTACGGGATTGGGGTTGGTCATCTGTCGGCGGTTGGTCGAACTCATGGGCGGCGAATTGACGCTGCACAGTGTACTTGGCGAGGGCAGCACCTTTCAGGCGACGATTCCGCTTCCACAGGCTGATCGTATCGAAGCGGGGCAAGCCTCCCCTCATCAAACACCTCCAGTGGACCTGCTCGCCGGTCGGCGAGTGTTCCTCGTCGACGACAATGCCATCAACTTGCGTGTTGCCAAGGGATTGCTCGAAGAGATGGGAGTTGCCGTCGTGGATACCCCTGACCCGCAGCAAGCCTGGGAGCAACTCTCTCAAAAGTCTGAGGCAGACGGTTCGGCATTCGATGCTCTGATTTTCGACGCTATGATGCCCGAAGTCGATGGGCGGCAATTGGCCCAAAAGGTCCGGGACTTGCCCGGTGGAACGCGAATCCCCATTATCCTGGCGTCTTCGGCGATTGGTGGAGAATCGGAGCATCTTCACACCGATGCCGACTTGTTCAACGCCGTGCTGCCGAAACCGCTGCGGCGGGGAGCACTCTCCCGCGCACTCGCGACGGCCATTGCCGGCTGGCGTCCGCAACAACCCGAGTCAAAAACCGGTGCCTCTCAAGCTCGGCGAATTTTGGTGGTCGAAGACAGCATGGTCAATCAGAAAGTTGCTCGGGGCTTGCTCGAAAAAGGTGGTCATCATGTCACGATTGCCGAAGACGGCCAAGCTGCTTTGGATCGTCTCACCGACATGGCCGCCTTCGATCTGATTCTGATGGATGTGCAGATGCCGGTCATGAACGGACTGGAAGCGACACGCCGAATCCGAGAGCGAGAACGCGAAAACGGTTGGCCCCCCTGGCCTATCTTCGCCCTCACCGGCAATGTGATGCAGTCCGAACAAGACGAGTGTCTCGCGGCCGGCATGGATCGCTGCCTCACAAAACCACTCAACAAAAACGTTGTTCTGGCTCTGGTTGCTCAGACGTCCTCTCGTCAATCACCCGACGTGCCCCCAACTCCCTAAAGTGCCCCACCCCACTTGGCACAACTCATGAGCTTCGCCATCTCTCTCATCGACGACATCGGGCGTCATCGTGTTGCAGTTGCCCTCGGACAATCGCATGATAGTTCATTTCCGCAACACGGACTGAACAGGCTTTCGAAGAAGAAATCAGCCTGCAACAAGGAGATTCACAAATGAAAACCCTTGCCATCTTTTTGGGGCTTACAACCCTCGTCTATGCAGAGGAGGCAAATTTTCGGGCTGGCGCTGCGTTGTCGAACATTACTCCAAAGATGGGTGTGGTGCTCGATGGGACGATCATGCAGATTGGGCCTGCGAAACACGTTCACGATGAACTCTGGGTTCGCTGCCTGGTGCTTGATGACGGAGCGACGAAGCTCGCGTTTGCCGAAGTGGACAACACGATGGTTTCCCGCCCGATTCACGACGCCGCAAAAGCGATGATCATGAAAAGAGTGGGGATTCCGCCGAACCATGTTTGCATCGCGGCAACACATACTCATTCCACGCCACGAGCCGTTATCGGTCTGAAGGACGATGACCTTCATC
This sequence comes from Thalassoroseus pseudoceratinae, assembly GCF_011634775.1. Taxonomy (NCBI): domain Bacteria; kingdom Pseudomonadati; phylum Planctomycetota; class Planctomycetia; order Planctomycetales; family Planctomycetaceae; genus Thalassoroseus; species Thalassoroseus pseudoceratinae. The sequence continues at coordinate 106,072 of NZ_JAALXT010000007.1, read as the reverse complement.
GTGAGTATCTGGATGACCTGGCGGTCAAAATCGCGGATGGTGTGCATCGGGCTTACAACAATCTGGCAGCTGCGGAAATCGGCTGGGGCAGTTTTCGCGAACCGCGTTATGTGCACAATCGCCGATGGCGTTTGAAACAGGCCATCACAAATCCGTTCGGCGAATCGGGTGAGATGGTGAAGATGAATCCCGGCGGACGGAATCCCAACGCGGTGGAACCGGCCGGTCCGGTTGACGATCAGGTGTTTGTCGTTGCACTTCGCCAACATGATTCTGGCCAGCCGTTGGCAGTCCTGGCGAACTATGGATTGCACTACGTTGGCGGAGTTCCACGTGGGGAGGTCAGCGCGGATTACTTTGCCGTGTTCGCAGATCGCATTCAGCAGAACTGGAAAGCCGATCGACTTTCACCGCCCTTTGTCGGAATAATGACAAACGGAACGAGTGGTGATGTGAACGCCGTTGACTTTTCCAAACCGCGACAGAGATACGCCTCGTATGAGCGGATGACAACAGTTGGACAAGATCTTGCCGAGGGAGCGATTCGCGTGATCGAGTCGATGGAATTTCGTTCCAATGTGAAACTGGCTGCGGCGAGTGCTGATCTGGAATTGCGTGTTCGTAAGCCGGAGGCCGAACGTCTCGGGTGGGCTGCGGAAACACTTCCGGTGACGCCACATCGCTTGTCCCTTTCTCAGATTTACGCCCGGGAAGCACACGCGTTGGCTGAGTTTCCAGACACGGTCAGTGTGCCGATTCAGGCCTTCCGCATTGGCGATTTGGCCATCGCCCAGTCGCCGTGTGAGACATTCGCGGAAACCGGCCTCAAAATCAAAAACGCCAGCCCGTTTCCTGGCACGACATTCACCATCGAACTCGCAAATGGCTACAACGGTTATCTGCCATCGAAGGAGCAGCATAAACTTGGTGGTTATGAAACTTGGCCGGCGCGAAGTAGTTATCTCGAAGTCGACGCAGAACAGAAAATCCGAGACGGCTTGATGAAGCTACTGGAACAGTTGAAGGGAGACATCGAATGAGTCGTTCGCTGATCTGGATTCTTGTCGCTGCGGTGAGTTTCGAGTTGTCGGCTTCCGCTGAAGACCAGCCACAGACGTTCGGAGTCTGGGCAACGAGTTGCAGTCATGTCCCGGCTGACATCAAGCGGGGTCGTGAAAGCCTCGGTGACGCAATTCGGCAGTCAGAAGGCGAAGATGGTTTCCAATGGGATATCATGATCGATGCCGGTGATCTTTCCGCGAGTCAGTTCCCACCCAGTGACGAAGATGGTGAAGAACTGCAGATTCAATATCGTGCTCTGAAGAATCACCGGCGGGAACAGATTTACAACGTTCCCGGCAATCACGACGCTCCCTACTACGATCGAGGACCGGGCTCGTGGTTCCGTAAGTGGGGCGATCCGTTGGGCGAGAATACCGAGTTCTCAGGAGTCGATCCCAAACGCCGCCCCTTCCCGGTCGAGGGAACCTGGGAACGTTATCGATTCCGTGCGGGCAATCTCCTCGTTCTCATGCTGGCGGATCGCAACGACGCACCAACACCGGTGGGACGAGGCCATAGCAGCGAGAAAATGAAAGGAGGTTATCCGCCCGGCGCAGTGACCCGCGAGACCTTCGAATGGTGGAAGAAGCAGGTGCTAGAGAATCAGGACAAACTCATCATCACCATGCATCACCACGCCCTGCGAGATACAACAACCGGTTCTGGCAACGGTGAAGGTCATCCCCGGTATCATGGAGCTTCCGGCGGAGCGGCGGGCTCTTCCTATCTCTACTTCATCATTGAAAACGATGACCCCGAGAATTTCCAATACACGTCCGACGCACACGTTTTCGAAGACTTTCTCTCGGAATTCCATAAGAAGCACGGGCATGGTGCCATCGATTTCTGGATTGGCGGTCACACACACATGAAAGGCCCCACCGACAACTTTGGGAACAAAACGATCACCGAGACGAAGTGGGGAGTTCACTTCCTCCAAGCCGCGGCTTTGACAAAGTATCACGCGGGTGGCAACCCAATGAGCCGCCTGCTCACTTTCACAGAAGACAGTGATAAGGTTCTCGTTCGCACTTGGCTGCACGATACTTCATTCCGGAAAAACCCCGTCGGGTTCTTCGAGCCGGCCACGCGAACTCTGAAGTTACGGCATCACTTCTCAACGCCGCCGCCCATCCAGACCAAGGAGCCTTTTTCTGCCGCCGTCCGTGTCTTCGAGCGGAACGCGAAAGCTCGGGCCAGGAATAAGAAGCAAACAGATAACTAGGTTTTGATCGCGTAGGTTGCAGGCAGGATGGCTTGGTGCCAGATGTGTGGCGTCGGTGATCAGGGCCGATCATGGAACGCGGTTCGAATTCAATCCCTATGCTGAATGCGATATAATTCACGAAATGGAATTCTCCAGCGAATCCGCAACGGACGCCGTCACACGCAAATGAGATATGGACGAGCTCAGCACGAATGCCGTTCGCTTCTGTGATTTTCTCTCACAGCCACTCAGCATGCTCTTCTCGGACCCGATACGGATACCGAACACGCTCTGCGATCGGACAACGTCTCCGCGTGAAAACAAGGAAAGATTATGGCCGACAAATTTGATTTGATTGTCTTGGGAAGTGGGCCGGCTGCAACTCGGGTCGCGAATCGGTGCGCGAAAGAGGAATGGCGGGTGGCTGTTGTGGATCCTCGGCCGGTTGGCGGAACGTGTGCGTTACACGGCTGCAATCCGAAGAAGGTCTTGGTACGGGCTGCGGAACTCGTCGATCGGGCTCGAAAAATGCACGGTCACGGGACAAACCTGGGCGATGCCGTCATTGACTGGGGCGATCTGATTCGGTTCAAGCGGACGTTTACCGAACCGGTCACCGAAGGCAAACGTCAATCGTTCGAGGAACTCGGCATCGAGATCATTCAGGGAGATCCAAAGTTCACATCACCAACGGAATTGGATGTCGATGGTCGTCGCATCGAAGCGGAGAAAATCCTGATCGCGACGGGGGCAAAGCCGGCACCGATGCCGTTCGAGGGAGCGGATTTCCTCACGACGAGTGATGAGTTTATGGAACTCGACACGTTGCCAAAACGTGTGACATTTATCGGCGGCGGATACATCTCGTTCGAGTTCGCCCACGTCGCGGTCCGGAGCGGAGCCCAAGTCTCGATTATGGAAAAAAGCGAGCCACTGGAGCACTTCGACGCGGACCTTGTGAATTGTCTTGTCGATCGTTCCCGTGCGATCGGCATCGAAGTTCATCTTCAGACGGGCGTCGAATCAATCCAACGCCAGCCCGACGGGACGTTTCTCGTTCATATCTCTGCTCAAGGAACGACGAGTCAAATTGAAACGGACTTGGTCGTGCACGGAGCCGGTCGGGTTCCGAACTTCGATGGCTTGAACCTAGACGCCGCGAATGTCCGTTTCGACGAGGGAGGGATTCAGGTCAATGAGTTTCTGCAAAGCGTCTCGAACGAGGCCGTCTATGCCGCGGGCGATGTCGTGGCGTCGAAACTGCCACCGTTGACGCCGGTTGCCAATCACCAGGGGCGGATCGTGGCTCAAAATCTGTTCGAGCCTAACAGTCGTCGCTTGGATGATGTTGTCGTTCCCTACGCGGTCTATACATCTCCGGCGCTCGCCGCAGTCGGCCTGACCGAAGCGGAAGCGAATCGACAAGGCATCACCTGTGAGGTTCAGCAAGGCGACTGGTCGCAGTTCAGTTCCATGAAGAAAGTGGGAGAAACGCATGCGATGTACAAGTTGTTGGTCGACGATCACGGTCGGATTCTCGGTGCCCACCTGCTCGGTCCCGAAGCGGCTGAGACGATTAACATCTTCACGCTGGCGATGAAGCTCGGAGCAACCGTGGAGGACTTGGACTCCACGCTGTTTACATTTCCCTCCTTCGTCGCCGACATTCATTCGATGACTTAGAGCCTTTCAAGGCTTTGGTTCGGCATGCGTATTGATGAATCCCGAACCGTTGTCGCTCTACGAGACCGTTGTTCAAGCAATGCACCGCGTGGCTATTTTTTCTTCTCCGCATTGAGTTCGGCGATCCATTGTCTTAGGACTTCCATCCCGCGCGGGTCGGCGATGTTGCTGGCAAGTGGCGGCATTTGACGAACTCCTCGATGAGCGGCCCGCAAGAAAAGCTCGGACTCCAGCGGTTTGCCTGGCGTGAGGACTGTTCCGGATGGGGGTGTGAAGTGCCCGTGCAGAGGCTTTTTTTCCACCAGCTTCATTTTGCCCAACGCGGTTTGCGAACGTAAATCGCGACTTCCGGCGGCGATCCCTTCCGGGCGATGACAGTTGGCACAGTTCACATCCAGCCACGCCCGAGCCAGCTTGGCGGTGTCGGCGTCGGGGATTTCCAAGACGCTTTCCTGATGGTCAGGCTCATGGCTGCGATCGAAATTGCCAAACCCCCAGTTCGGGAATTGTTCCCACTTCTCACTTCCTGCCGCAATTGGTTCGGTAAAGATCTGCAATTCATCGAGCAGTTCAATTTGGTTTTGACTTTGCTGATGATAATTCAGCGTGTGATTCATCTGCCTCGTGTTTAGACCCAACACGAACCCAGCAGCTTTCGTGTGACACGCCATGCAATCGGTGCGGGATGGAAAGTAATACGGCTGACTGATGTTGCCGTCTTCGGTCGCGACTTCGATCGGCTTTAGCAGTGAACCGTCCAACAATTCCGCATCAGTTTGATCGTCACGATAGACGTAAGTGTAACCTTTCCAACCGCTCGGCGAATTGACAAGTAACCGCGTTTCCAAACGCACAGGATCCTTTAAGTCAACGCGATTCTGATGCATCCAAAACGTTTTGACGAATACCGTGCCGACCGGGAATTCCCACTGGTTGTGGCCGTGGAAAACGACCTTCCCTTTGTCGGGGAGAGCGATATACCGATCCTTCACGGCGAAATCCGACCAGAACGGCATGTTGAGTTCATACGGAATCAGACCTTTGGCAGGCACGTTGTTCTTTACAGAGGCGAACAAGCCCGTCTCGGAAAGTCGCCGAGGGAACTTCTTGGCGGCGGCGTAAATCTCCTGGTCTCGCGGTTGCAGTTTCTGAATGGCCCCGCCGAACGTGCAGAGATACATTTCGCCGTTCTGGTCTTCGCCGAAGGCAGCGATCTGCAAGCCGGTTTCAGCGACGCGGCGGTTGTCCTGAACTTCGTTGCCATCAAGCCGCAAAGCCCACACATTCCCACTCACATAATCCGCATAGAAATACGCACCCTGGTAGTCTTTCAGTCGCTCGCCTCGATACACCATCCCACCGGTGACGGACCGCCCTTCCCCACGAAAATACTCGGCGAGCGGGTCGATCAAATTGCGTTCTTTGGACGGGGTGTTGGGTTCGAAACTATGAAAACCTTCGCGGATGTTCCAACCGTAGTTGCCACCTCGCTGGATTCGGTTGACCTCTTCGAATCGATTCTGTCCGACATCCCCGGCCCACAGGTCGCCGGTTTTTCGATCGAACGCCAACCGCCAAACATTCCGCAGTCCATAGGCCCAGATCTCGCCGCGAGCGTCAGCGCGGTTGGCGAAGGGGTTATCCTGCGGGATCGCGTAGGCGAGCCCTTTATCCTGATGATCGACATCAATTCGCAGAATCGATCCCAGCAAAGTCGCCAAGTTCTGCGCATTGACATGCGGATCGTTGGCTTTTCCGCCATCTCCGAGCCCGATATACAAATACCCGTCCGGTCCGAATCGCAGACTGCCGCCGTTGTGATTGGAATAGGGTTGCGGGATCTCCAGCAGTTTCCGTTCGGAATTGCGATCGGCTTGGTTCGGATTGCCGGTCGAGACGGTAAAACGAGCCACCACCGACGCCCGCGGCTTGGTGGAGTAGTACACAAAGAATTGACCGTTCTCGCGATAGTTCGGATGAAACGCCAACCCGAGCAGCCCTTCTTCGTTGCCTTCCCGTGAGACAACATCACGGAGATCGAGGAACAGCTTCGAATCCGCGACATCATCACGGTTCTCGAACACCCGAATCGTGCCCTGTTGTTCTACGACAAACAATCGATTCGTTTCGTCATTGGCGTGGGTCAGCTCCACCGGACGTTTGAACTTGAGCTGGGGAAAAGCTGGCACGTTCTCCAGCGGCAACGGATCCGGCGCGTGCATCAGCTGGGATGTATCGACTGGGGTGAATGTCTCCGGCAGCGAATGCGTCTTAGGTAATTTCTCAGACGAAGTTTGACTCCATCCCAAAGCTGGCATCAGGCCCAGACAAATTCCTGCTAGTCCGATTATTCGCAGCATTGTGAGTGACTTCCGGTCTTGAGTAACAGTTCGTTGGACCAACGGTCGAATTGTGGCCGCGTGTGTCAATGCGTTCATCTGCTGTTTGGCCGGGAAGGGATCGGCGTGTTGCGTTTCCGGCTGTGAATTAGTTTGACGACCGATCTCATGTCGATCAACGGTGGATACCGTACGTTGAAGGGGCATTCCCGCTGCAGACCGAGTTTTCCAAGGCACGCGGCCACAGCCGATTTGAAGTGTCGCCATGGATGACGCGAGCCCTGGTTCTCTCGTTCCCACGTGGCCAAACCGGTGACAATCAAAAGCCATATCCTCAAGCCGAGCAGCGGCCTCCAACTGCCTTGTCTGCCCCGCCACCGATCACGAACAGCAAAATGACCTGATAAAAATTTTTAAGAATGATTAGGACTGTCAAAGTTATTGCTAGCACTGATAGTCAAATGACCATGTCTTTTTGCGAGGCAGCGTTGCCCATGTTTCCACTCTTGTCTGTTTTGGGTGGTTCTGCGCGGTTTGTGTGACTCTGTGCGGGTTATTCGGAATTTGCTGACTGAAAGAGTTGTTCGCAGTGTAGCGACCGTATGAGTCCGATAATTCGTTAAGCTTGCTCGTCTTTTTACCGCGGGAAGCATCTCAGATTCTTTCGAGATTGTCATGATGCGGATTCAGCTCTCCTCCCAAGTGTCGCTTCTTACAGTGCTCATCGCCCTCTGTGTGGCGGGGTGTGCAAGTCGTGAACGTTTGACGCCCGGATTGCTAACCTGGTTGTCGTCGACCAGTTCAGAAAATGATTCGACTTTGACGGCAACCGATCCACCGCCACTTCAGTCGACATCGGCTACTTCGAGCACGTCATCGTCGAATCCGACCATACCGACGTCGTGGCAAAGTTTCGATCATGCCATGGACCACGAGCACACGGCGACACCGTCGATTCAGAAAGCTCAATGGACGGAAAATACAACGCCGAACCTGTTCTCGAAAACGGCGAACCCTCCTCCCGCTCCGACGCCAACCATGAGATCGGCCGTCACAACGGATTCGAATTGGGCGACCGAACTCGCGCCGAAGCCAGAAGCGGAACCGAGGCCAACGCTTCCGCTACCGCTCCGCAGCGAGTCCGGCGAAGAGGATGTCCACGTCGCTGCGCAAGGCGAGAAGATTTCGCTGTCGGTCCGCGACGCTCCCTTGAACACGGTGCTTTCACTCATCGCCGAGCAACAAGGCCTGAACCTGGTGACGAGCAGCGATTTGATCCATCCGGTGACAGTGACATTGCACAAGGTTTCGGTCGAAGAAGCCCTCGATGCCATCCTCCGAAGTTCCGGGTGCACTTGGCATCTGGAAAAGAATATTGTGTATGTCTCGAGTATCAAAGAAGAAAACCACGTCAATCCGGCGATTCAAGGTCGCGAAGTCCGCGTTTTCCAGCTGGATTTTGTTTCAGCGAGTGATATCGAGAAAGTGGTGCAAGGTCTTCTCTCGCCCGTGGGAAACATTTTCGCAACCGAATCTGATGCTAATAATAGCCGCCGCACAAATGATTCCATCGTCGTTGAGGATCTCCCCGGTTACATGAGGCGGATCGAACAGTACATCGCACAAATCGATCAAGCTCCCCGTCAGGTGTTGATCGAAGCCCACATTCTGGAAGTGCGACTGTCTGACGATACCACGCATGGCGTGAACTTCGAGTACCTATCGAATCTTAGCAACACGAAACTCAAATTAGAGACCGCGGGGGCCAATCCGTTGGCGTCGTCTGGGATGCTCTTTAGCATTGAAGGAACGCAGTTGACCTCATTGATCGAGTGCTTGCAGGTCACTAACAACGCGAAAACACTGGCCTCCCCCAAGGTCATGGTGCTCAACGGTCAAGAAGCAAAAATTCAAATCGGTGAGCGACTCGGTTTCTTCGTCACGACAACCACGCAGACTTCGACTTTGCAACAGGTCGAGTTTGTGGATGTTGGGGTGCTGCTGCGGGTGACTCCACAGGTGACCGCCGACCGTCGGGTCGTGATGACCGTTCAACCAGAAATTTCCACGGGACAAGTCAACGAGACCACGGGGCTACCAGACAAATCCACGACGGAAGTGGCGACTTCGGTCATTCTCGATGATGGTCGCGGAATCATCATCGGGGGACTGATTCAAGAAGTCGACGCGGACCGTCAATCGAAATTACCCATCGTTGGTGACCTTTGGGCCGTTGGGCGATTGTTCGGCCGTCGTGAAGCCGGTCGAGAACGACGAGAGATCGTTGTGGCCTTGGTTCCCCGTGTGGTCACGCAGGGCTGTGCTCCAAGGCTCGCCGAACACAATCAGTACCAACGTGCGACGACGCCGTTGCTCGATCAAAACCTGAAACGGTATGTACGTCCGACGGAAGGTGCACTTCCCGACGCCATGAAAGACCCACGGCGGGTGAAGCTCCGCCGACTCCCCGATGCCGTCCGGAATCTGCACGATCCGTATCCGTTGCCACCGGAATACTACGTGCCGGCCAACTCGGAACTGGGTGGGTACGATCCGAACTCGCGATACGATGTTCACCGCTCGCCTCAATCATATGGCGAACCCGAGTTCTACAGTGACCCCAACTCCATTGGCTACGAAGACGAGGTGCCAATCTTTGAACACACCTACGACTATGATGCACCATAGCCGCCTTCGCATCACTCGAATGGCAGTTGGCTACGGATGATCAAGTAGCCGACTCGGAAGTGATGGCAGGCGACGGTACTGACGACTTCCGGTGTGGAGTTGTAACTCATCGCGGATGTAACTGGGACGCCGCAGTGGCACATCGTACTCCGCGGCTTCAAACAGCCCTTCGCCAGGAACACCGAGACTCACACTGAGCAGACCGACCGGAATGAGATCGAAGTCACGGTTTGGTTCGATTCGATTGAACGGTAGATCGACGATGGCTCCCTGTGGGCCAAAGTCGTTCACTTTGAGTTGTCGAGACCACCGCTCGACCACACCAAGACGGTCTCGTTCTCGATTGTAGTCGAACCGCCGAGCAACCAACTCAGCGGTCAACGATCCATTGACCGACACAGGTCGGCCCGTTTTGGAAAGTGCCAAGACCGCTACTCGCAATCCATCCGGCTCGGCGTCACGGTCCCAGTTTTCAACCCAAGCTCGGACTCGCAATACATCGACTGGTTCCGCTTCGGAAGCAACATCCGATAGCACCAACCGCTGCGATGGTTGAGGTGGAATGAATGGTCGTTGCGATGCTTGCCCTTCAATCCGCAAGACATGCGAGTCGTCATAGGGCCGAATCTGGCGAACGCGATCTCTCGGGATCTGAGACCGAAGAACAATACCCGAGCGTTCAGTCCGGAGGTGAACAGTCGCGGCATCGGGTGTTGGCTCGAGATGACCAACGAGCGTTCGACCATCGAGTGTCTCAACCGCCATCAGTGACGAATGGTCTGTGCTAGTCGAACGAGGGGGCGTCTCGGAAGACTCACCAAGAGCAACTGCAACAAGCAGATGAAACACCCAACCAACATGAACGAGGCGAACTCGACGCATAAGAAAACCTGGTGTCAACGTCAAAAAGTCGTTTGACGTTCAACCAAGCAAAGCTGATGCCACGAGTGCGGAATACCGAATAACACCGGAAACTCAGCGAATTGGTTCGTTTCTCGGACGAAGATCAGCCCTTGATGTTTCCGCAAGACAACATCGCGTTGACAAAGTACCTCAAGTTCATTGGGCCGGAATCATAGACGTGGTCGATCAATAACCAACCTGGAAACCTCAAGGAGTAGAGACTCGCGTCCATGTGCCAGGGATAATCTCACCGTTGTTTGACGATCCGAAACCTGGTGGCGGATCGTTGGAGGCAGTGGAATCAAAATCAACCGATGCCTGACACTGTTTCTCCAGAACAACGTTCCCGTTGCAGATCAGCACACCGTTCAATAGAAAACTCTCATTCTTGTTACCACCATGAAGCGTCATGTTCCCGGTTGCGTAAACAATCCCGGCCATCCGAGAGGGGTAACTATCAGAGGTATCGCTATCCGTGTTACCTTGCCAAGGCGTTCCTGAGGGATTGAAGTTAGTCCCGGCATCCGCCTCGCTCAGACTGCCAGAGGTAATTCTTAATTCCAGGTCCCCTTGGACCAGTAGTGAGGGATAATTGTTGTACGCAGGTTCAAAGTTCACCTCTTTCTTGAGGGAGGTGCCCGTCGTGCCAGTCCCACCGTTAATAATGACAAGTGTCCCGACGACGCGTAGGTTTTGCATGCTAAGACTCTTGCCGCCGCAATCAATAATATAGATCCCATCCGAGTTTGGCGTTCCGTAGGGATTGTTAGACGGACTAAAAAGCACATCATCCATACTTAATCCGCCAAGTCCGTCATCTAACGGACCGGTGGGGATGGCTGTCCCTTGACTCACGTAGTAGTCGAAAACCGTCTGCGGATCAGGCATTGCATGGTTTCCGCCAGGGACGGTTGCAGTGCCGGAGTAACTACCGGTATTGGAAAAACCTTGTGCCTCTAAGTCACTATTCAGGATGCCCCAGTTGGTGACGGTTGAATTGCAGCGAATCGGTCCGCCGTTAATAACCAGCGATTCATCGGTTGTATAATTGCCAACCCACAGCGTTCCCCCGACGAGCATTGGGACCCCGACCGTATTCGATCCGCCAGTACCGACTCCGACCTGCAATCGATACTCGGAACCGTCCTTGCGACCGATCCCCGTGAGCAACTTGCCGTTCCCGCCGGGATCGTCGTCGAGCCGCCAAGTCATCGTGCCTCCATTCGCTCCGACAGGGGAACTCGGATGCTCCGTGCCATGCACGATGTTCGCTTGCCAATTGGAATCGCTTTGGATTTGTGCCATTCCCAATTCAATGCCAGATCGGGCGAGCACGCGAATTTGTTCGATGTCGGTCGTGCCGGTCGCCATCTTCAACTGTGATTGAGCCACACTCATGGCGGCCAAGCTGATCATGGACACAATGATTGTCACCAACAGTACCGCTACATAGAGAAAGCCCCCGCGAGTGGGTTGCGGATTGTTGCGAGTCGGCTGTGATTTATTGATCTTGCGCATGGTTCGATAATGCTGTCGAGGAGTAGTGTGTCCGTCCACCCGTCAACTGAATTTGGTTGGTCACATGTGTATGCACAGTCGCATCGGCAGCCGGAGGTTGCTCCAAGCTGCCCCATTGGGACCGCCACGCAAGCAATACTGTTTGTACGCCGTCCGGTGCGGTCACCGTCACTTCGATTCGCTTCAGTCCTTGGTCGGTCAAAGAATTATCATTCGGATGACTCAGTTTCGCTCTTCGCACTTGGACACTCCGAGTCCACCCAGAGTACGCCGACAGCGTGGTGTTATCCTTTAACCGAGGCGGAGAAGCACTCCAATTGTTGTAGTCGTCCACATCGTCCCATGAATTGCGGTTGCTTCCCAACTCGGAAAGCTCCACGCCAAAACCGAGTAACTCTGTTGGCTCCTCGTAGTGTTGACTAAGAATTTCGTTCATCAATTCCTGAGCCAACGCCGTGCCATCAAGAAGCTGTTCAGCAGCCATCCTTGTCTGGAGTATACCACCCACCACCTTCAACGATCCCACGAGTACAAGTCCAACAAGTAAGGTCGACACGGCGACTTCGACCAACGTCAAGCCATTACGTCGGGGACACAATACCCTTCGACGATGCAAGTGATTTCGCGGACGTCGAGATAGATTACTCATAAGTCGCATAGATAGAAATTTTTCGGTTGTCCTCGATTGCCCCATTGGGGAACGAACCATCCCAACCTCGTTTACAGGCATCGCTGTTTGCGACATGGGTTTCCCCTCCTGTACTCGCGTAGCGAAATGACGCATCATCGTCTCGATGACTCAGGGCGAGATAGTATTCTCCAGCGGGAATCGTCACCGGGGCCACACCGAACGTAGTCCATCCGCTTGATCCAATCTTCTCGGTCGAACTGTTCGTGATCAAATTATTTGGATTGTTGTTATTGTCAACTCCATACATGGCCACGGTGACATCGGAATTCCCAAGGATGGAAATGCTGAGATACACAGAAATGCTGATGATCTTCTGTTCCGAGTCGAGCGTCACCCGAGTTGCGATGATCTTCCGGCGATCCGATTCGACGCCGCTGAAAACGTCCTCGTAACCAAAGTTTCCGCCGGTTTCCCAGCGATTCCCCCACGAGTTCGGATCCATCGAAGGCGGGGTCGACGCGTTCCCTGTCATCGAGCGGCTTGCCCAACCAAAGTCAAAACCTTGGACATTCGATAGTAATGGAACCGTCGTACTCCCGTTAATCGAATACTGCAACTCATTCGTCGGAGAGCCGACCCAACTGTAGGTCATCGTTTCACTTTGGCCATCAGCGTCGCGATCAGGAACCTGAAAGGTCGCCGAGGTCGCGGACCGTTGTGTAAACAACCGGGCTTGCGAAAGATCTCGGAGCATCGCCGCCTGCACATCTGCCGCCTCGGTCCGCTCTTCCACAATGCCAATACCATTCAACGCTTCATCGCTCAGAAACAACGCGCTACTCAGTCCAAGCATCAATAGCGTCGCCGCACCCGCACTGACAATCAATTCGACGAACGAGTAGCCACGGCGTGCAAAAACAGAAACAGACGGTAGGCGTGTTGTTTTCATGACCCGCTCACTTGACCCGTGACAGCATTAACGGTCACCGTTCGAATCTGGCTACCGGCCCCAACCTGGATAGTCCCGTCAGCGGTCAGCGGAGTACTAGTCTGTGGTCGACCATAAATATCGAACGACATCGTCGTACTGGAATCGAAATCGACGGCCTGAATGCTAACGCCGGGTTGACTCAACGTGAAATCGACTACAAAGCCCTGTGATGGATGATCTGGATCACTCATTCCGGGCATTGCATATTGGGATGGCAACGTAAAATTCACCGACTGACTTGTACCCGTCTGTTGAGCAGATCGTCTTGCCCATCGGAGGTCAGCTGCTAACTGTGCGGCGGCAGCCTCCACTCGGTAGTGGTTCAACATCGCGAAATACTGAGGCATCGCCGTCGCAGCAAGAATCCCCATCACAAGCATCACAATGACCAATTCAACAAGCGTGTAAGCGCGATGCAACTCACTGCAAGTCCGTGAACAGGCCAACGAATACGCATGAGGCGACGAATATTGGTGGCGGGACGCGACAATCACACGAGTGACCTCATCACAAAGGGATCCTGGCAACAGAACCTGCCAAGAAGTATTTAGATCTACTATAGCTCAGGTTCGACTGACTGACTCGGATTGGTGTGATGAGTTCGATAGGACTGCAAGTCGGCTATCTCAGCAATTGGACGGCTTAACCATTAGAGCGTTGTGTCGAGACAGAGCAAAGAATTCGTGCTGGACTGGAATGCTTTGGTGAGATCGCTTTCGGAATCGAAACGATCATCCACTTTCGTGTTCGGATCGTCATAACGACCTAGCAATCGATCAGTCCGTTCGCGTGAGTTTGCACAGATCGCTGTCATCTCTTCGACGTTCTCAAAGAACACGTCGACTAGTTCTGCTTGCCATTGCCGACCGGCTCCATCTCGCATTATCGCTTCCGCTTTCGCCAACGACATTCCGTTCCGATAAGGACGGTTACTTGTCATGGCGTCAAAAGAGTCGGAAACGGCCATGATTCGACCGATCAACGGAATTTCTTCGCCCGCTAAACCATGCGGATACCCAGATCCATCCCACGCCTCGTGATGATGAAGAACACCAGGCAACATTGGTTTCAGGGGTTTCAATCGTTTGAGCAAATCATAGCCACGTTGAGGATGCTGCTTGATTTTCTCAAACTCCTCGTCTGTTAAACGACCCGGTTTCAACAGGACACTATCACTAATGCCAATCTTCCCAAGGTCATGCAAGAGTCCAGATAGATAAATAATCTGACATTCGGTTTCCGGCAGTCCCATACACTTTGCTAAATGCTTCGACATGCATGCCACGCGATCACTGTGACCACAGGTATATTCATCACGTGCGTCGAGGGCCGCGACGAGTGATCGGACCAGCTCAATCGTCATCTCTTCTTTAGCTGCGTACAATCGACGGTTATGAGCATGCGATGCAATCAGAATGCCAGTCGATTCGAGCAACGAAGCTTCAACTGAACCCAGTTCGCTCACAACTGACGATTTGTTTCGTCGCGACGGTCTCGTTTGATTGTGTTCTCCATTGATCGCAACCAGCCAACCGAAACGCTCTTCTTTCCGCATGAGAGTTGTCAATGCCACTGAATAGGCGACCGGACACACCTCTTTCAGTTGCGGACATCGCCGGGTTGCGAGCACGACAGGACGCGTGCCATCCGTCGCTGCGAATTGCTGAATGAGTGCCCGAACTTCTGCCTGCGGAATTTCCTGATGGCCGAAACTAAGATTCCGGGTTGATTGATCACTAGGCAGTCCCAGTTGACCGTCATTCGGAATTACAAGGTGAAGTGAGTGGAAGCCCGCGAGCTGCTGAAGGCGAGGAAGAATCTCGTTGGCAACTCCTTGTAGACTCGTCGTTAAACTACAATGCTCGACATAGCGAGTCACGTGCCTCAAGAAGGTGCGTTCTTCAAAGTCATCTGTCACTTGCCGTCGGTACTCGGCAACCATTGACTTGAGACTACTAATCTCAAAGGTACTGAGCAGCGAGGTTTGAGACAGGTCGCCGGCGATCGTTGCGAGTTGTTCAAAGTTGTCCTCGACAAAACCGATCGCGACCATCATCGATTCTTCGTCGTCTTCACCAGTCAACGGAATCGCGAGAGCTGTACGACCGTCTGATTGCAGCCGCGAAATCGAATGGCCATCTTGCAAACGTTCGCGGTCCTCGGTCAACCATACGCGAAGTTCATCATTCAGGAGCCGACGTTCCATTCCAATCGGCACTTCCCATCGGTCCGCGTTTTCCTCCCAGATATGGAACTCGGACCCAAATGTCTGTTGCAGTTTCGCACAAACAGCGTTCAGATCATCGATGAGATCAAGTGCAGACATGTTATGTCGATTGGTTAGATGAAACTTACAACGATGTCACACGTGGCCGGTGACTCCCACTGCGGATGGCAGTTTAATGTGATCGAGCAACAGTTCGATCCGATCAGTAGTCCCGTCGGTGACAGCACCAGGCACGATATATTGACCGCTATCTAGTGTTTGACCATACGGTTACTAAAAGCATCTATAGTATGCGAATCGATCTAACGCTGACGAACTTAGCGCAATCTGGTCGTTTTTGTCGAAATTCGGGGTGAATGGTCTGGCATCTGAAAGACGTGGTGGACCCCATTGCCTGTTCAGGTGGTTATAAGGTGATGCTTCAACTGCTTGTGATTGACTGTGAAGTATCGAACCTTCATCCAATCGTCATAATCTGTCAATCCATCAAAGGTGGGTCGGTAACAATCAGGTTGTCGATGGTTTGGTGAGAAAAATTCGCATATTTCTCGACCGAGTGAACTAACTTCAATTACGCAGACGCGGTCAGACCTTTAGCGTCTGTGCATTTTCGGAAACTCAGAGACCGTCAACACAACCGAATTCCGTTGAATCAAATACAATTAGGAGGCCGCTATGAACACCATAAACGCTCGCAAAGACGATAATCAGCGGCATGGTTTCACGCTAATTGAACTCGTTGTCGTCGTTTTGATTTTGGGCATTGTGGCTGCCGTGGCATCGCCGAGCATGTTCGACGCCGCTAGCGATGCACGTGATAATGCAGCCCACTCATCTTTGGCGGTGTTGCGAGAGACAATTCAACTCTACCGGGCACAAACTGGTGCATTTCCAGGAGACGGCGGCACGGAAGCGGACTTGAAGTCTGACTTAGACTCTTACATCAGTGGTCCGTTTCCTGCCATCGAAGTTGGCAACAGTGGGGACACGGTTCGAGTTCAGCAAACCGGAGCGGCACTCTCAGTAAGTGGTACGGAAAGTTGGGCGTACGACAATGTCTCGGGCGAAATCATCATCAATCATGCCTCATACTCATCGCTCTAATCAACATGGTTGAACTGAGTTTTCGCATCACTGATTGAGGCCAGGTAAATGGTAGCTTCTTTGAACATCCTTGTGGCGGAAGATAATCGCGTCTTAGCCGACGTCATTCAGTTTAATCTTGAAGACGAAGGGTTTCATGTTGTCGTCGCCCATAATGGTCGCAAGGCTTTGAAGTTAGCAGAGAAGCAAGCGTTCGACCTAATCTTCTGCGATTATCAAATGCCGGGGCTGTCGGGTGAGGAATTGCTTCGTGAAATCCGTGCCAACTCAATCAGTCAGAACGCCGTTTGTGTCCTGTGTTCTGCCAAAGGCTATGAACTGGATGTGGAGCGTCTGAGCAAAGAACTGGACTTGATGCAAGTCGTACTAAAGCCATTCAGCCCGAATGAACTTGTAGAGTTCGCTTACGACGCTCAGGCACTTATTGATGCCCGAAAAGAAACTCGCGGCGACCACGCTGTTGCTGGATAGGTGTTGTACGGTTGCGAATGGATACACCCTCATAGAAAGATGGGCAATATAATGGCCCTATTCCCCCAATCTGCAAGTCTTACGCAACGACTCATTACTAATTATACGATTGTTTCGGCTGCCACGCTAGTTGTGGTGACGGGAGTTTTCTTCCTGACCGATAGCATGCCGATCCGTGCATGTGTGGCAGGAACTTCTCTGTTGTGTTCGATTGGCGTATGCAGCGTGCTGATGCCAGCTACGATCAAAAGCAACCAACAAATCCACAATCAGTTAGAGGCGTTTCCGATCGAAGATGGTGGAGACTGGCACCCTGAGCCTGTCGCCGGTATCGCTCCGGTCGAACAGGGTTGGAACCGGCTTGTTGAGACGGCACGCTGCTGGCGACTGCTCTCGCAACTCGAGCAACGAGTCGATCAGTCTCTGTTTGGTGGTATGTCCAGCGGGTTTCCCAGTGTGATCAACGCACTTTCTGAAGGTCTCGCGGTCACGGATCGAGATAATGAAATCCTCTCGATCAATAACGCATTCGCTGCAATCTGCGACTCCGAAGCCGGTGAGCTTGTCGGTTTGAGTCTCGAAGAAATACTGCCAACCTCGATCGAGTTGTCAGACTTCCGAGGAAATACGCGTCCGATGATCCAGGACTACGAGCACGGGGACGGAGTCGATCAACAATTTTTTCAACTGTGTCGGCGACCACAGCTAAGTTCGGGTGGCGAGGTTGAGGGATTCGTTTGGTTGCTGCGGGATGTGACTCAACAACATTTGGCTGAAGACGCGCGGGAACAGTTTGTTGCCGCCGCTACCCACGAACTACGAACGCCTCTTGCTAGTATCCGTGCCTATGCAGAAACGCTAGCGACACGAGAGAATATCAATCGAGAACAACAGAATCGTTTCTATAACGTCATTCAGAGTGAGGCGTCTCGACTTGGTCGATTTATCGACGATCTCCTCGATGTGAGCCGAATGCAAGCGGGTTCGCTCTCACTCGACTGTCATGAGACAGATCTCAGTCGTTTGATCAACGAGACAGTCGAGAAGATCCGTCCTAGTATGGAGGCGAAACAGCTCGATTTCCGTGTCGAATTGCCGGCCAAGATTCCGATGCTCAATATCGACAAAGGAAAAGTCAGTGCTGCGTTGGTCAATCTTTTGGGGAATGCAGCAAAGTACACGCCGGAATCCGGTCGTGTCACACTGCGGGTGTCCTCGAGTTCTCAACGCATCGAATTGGCTGTGACCGACAGTGGCATTGGCATCGCCGCGGATGAGCTTCCAAACATCTTCGGTCGTTTCTTCCGGAGCGAAGACGATCGTGTTCAAGAGATGTCCGGTAGTGGACTTGGCCTGACATTCACTCAAGAAGTTGCCCGTCTGCACGGCGGCGATGTAAAAGTTGAGAGCGAACTCGACAAAGGATCGACCTTCTGCATGACGTTACCAGTTAGTGCGGGAGCTTAAAGATGGTCGAAGCATTTCGCCAGGGAGCCGTCGACGTCGTTCGTCCGGCAGAACGACTTAACCAGCCGCAGGTAGAGATACTGCAACCGGTTGTTGACTCGATCGTGAAGCAAGGACAGCCTAAACTCGTCATCGACTTAACAAGCGTTCCGTTGATCGATAGCGATGGACTAGAGTTTCTGCTCGACACCCGTGACTCGTGCTTGCGTCGCGGAGGAGAGTGTAAATTGTCGGGCGCAAGTCCATTGTGTTCGGATATCTTGCGTGTTGCCGGCTTGGATGAAGAGATGGAGTTGCAAGACGATGTCGTAGCGGCGGCAGGGAGTTTTGCACGATGAATACTTCAACCGTTGGTCATACAGGGATCAAAGTCAAACGATCGACGAGGTCGATACGACACCGCAACACTGCGCGACAAAAGCCGCTGGGCGAGCGACTTGTCAGTGCAGGTGTCATTACGCGTGAAGAACTCGAATCGGGGTTGCAGGAACAATCGAGTCGGGGACTCCGTCTTGGAGAAACTCTGATCGCTCTCGGGTTCGTCGAGGAATCGGAGTTGTTGCCGTTTCTCGCGGAACAAATGCAAGTCCGGTACGTTCAGCTGCGTGATGGACTAGTCGATCCAAAAATCGTGAAACTGATTCCCCAGCCGATGGCAGAAGCAATCGGTTGTTTAGCAATGTGTCGAGTGCGGAATCGCCTTAGTGTTGCGATGACCGACCCGACCGACCTTGCCAAGATCGATCAAATTGCTCACGCGACCGGACTCCAAGTTCGGCCAGTCCTGGCTCTACGGTCGGCGATTGAGAACCTTCTGAATCGTTGCTACGAAGAAGGTTTTGAAGTCGACAATGTCACTGCGGACATGAGTTCGTCTGACGTTAGTGTGAGTGCCGATGCATTTCAGATTAAAGTTCAAACAATCGGTTCGATCGACGATGGAACGCCGATCATCAATTTGGTGAACTTCATGATTCTGCAAGCGGTCCGGCAAGGTGCGAGTGACTTGCACATCGAGCCTGACGAGACCTACTCCTCAGTGCGGTACCGGATTGACGGTGAACTGCGGGAGGTTTTGCGGCCCCGAACGGAATTTCATCCCGCGATCATTTCCCGGATCAAGGTGATGTCCCGAATGGATATTGCCGAGCATCGTTTACCGCAGGATGGGCGGGTCTGCGTGATCGTCGACGGTCGGCAAATAGACCTACGTGTTTCAACCCTTCCAACTGTCCTCGGCGAGAAAGCAGTACTCCGGGTACTCGACCGAGAAAGCGTGACATTTGAACTAAGTCAACTGGGCTTCCGAAGTCAGCAACTCTCGGAAGTGAATCAAATGTTATCGAAGCCATATGGTTTGATGTTAGTCACCGGTCCCACCGGCTCTGGAAAAACAACGACGTTGTATTCCGCGATCGAACTGATCAAATCTGTCAAACGAAACATTGTGACGGTTGAGGACCCGGTTGAGTATCAACTCAAACGCATTAACCAGGTGCATGCCAATACGGGAACGAACCTAACGTTCGCGCGGGCTCTGCGATCCATTCTGCGTCAAGATCCTGATGTGATTATGATCGGTGAAATCCGCGATAGCGAGACCGCGGAGATTGCCATTCAGGCGGCTCTCACTGGTCACCTAGTGCTCAGTACACTGCATACTAACGATGCCGCGAGTGCGGTTATGCGGTTAGTCGATATGGGTGTTGCACCTTACAAGATCGCAGCGGCGTTTGTCGGGGTTGTTGCTCAGCGTCTCGTTCGCACAGTTTGTCAGGAGTGTCGCACGTTATACTATCCGGAAAAAACACTGCTCGACGAACTGAAATATCAAGGCGATCGCGAACGGCAATTCGTGCGTGGTGAAGGATGTCAAGTTTGTTACGACACCGGTTTTCGCGGGCGGGTGGGACTATATGAGGTGCTTTCGGGCACACGGGAACTGCGTGACCTCATTGCTGAGAACCCAAGAGTCGATGTGCTGCGAGACTGGCATTGCAAACAGGGCGGGCGGAGTCTCCTCGAAGAAGGAATTTCTCGGGCTGAAGAGGGAATTACATCACTGGATGAAGTTGCGCAAGTTGCTCTCTTTGATTGATCGGACGGTACGACGCCAATGGTAGACGCAGTCAACACCTATGAGAAATCAAGTCGCGGGCTGACACCTCGTATGCCGACGGAGTTTCGTTCCGCGCCGGCGTCGCGTGAAAAAGCTGCTGGCGTCGAGGTGAACAACACGGATCCTGCGAAGCAAGATCAACTGCCCAAGTCCGAGAGATCAATTGGGGCGGAGAATACGCCGCCAAGTTCCGGACAGCAGTTGCCAACACGCGAACTGGTGCTAGTTACGACGCAGCTTTGTATTCTCGTTCGATCCGGTGTCGATTTAGCTGAGTCCATTCGTTCGGTTTCTCGTCGTGTGAAACATGCGCGGACACGTGCTGCCCTGAATGAACTTTGGCGGGAGATTGAGAATGGACTGTCGTTCTCCGAGGCCCTTCATCGGCAGACGCATGTCTTCGGACCTACGTTTGCGGCCACCGTCACGGCGGGGGAAGCATCAGGTCAACTGTCATCCGTGTTAAATCGTCTTAAGGAACTGCTGCGGAATGAACTCCGACTTCGCAATACCGTCAAATCGGTATTGATGTATCCGGCGGTTCTAGTTTGCGTCGGGATGATGGTCATTGGGGCGATGGTATTTTTCGTCCTGCCGCAGTTCACTAAGGTTTATCAGGTGATGGAACGACCGGCTCCCATCTTTACGCAGGTTCTCCTCGACGTCGGGGCTTTTTGCCGATCTTGGTGGTGGCTATTGTTGCCGTTGATTGGTTTGGCCGGATTTGCGTTCTGGCGTTTCATGCAACTTCCGATCGCAATCCGTTGGCGAGACCGACAACTACTCACTTTTCGGATAACCGCACGAGTCGTCCAGAATCTTCTCACCGGCCGCGCATTTACTCTAATGGGCACCCTACTCCAAAGCGGAGTGCCGTTGTTAGAAGTAATTCGACTCGCGCGAAGTACTGTCAATAATGTAATGTTTCACGACCTATTTGATGAACTTCAACAGGAGATCCTAGCTGGGCGAATGACAGCTCCGTTGATGGAACATTCCATCTGTGTCCCTGAAGGCACAGCCGAGTTGATTTCAACAGCTGAGTCGTCAGGCGACTTAGGCCCGGTGCTACAGTCTATTGGCGAGTTCTATCAAGAGGAAGGTGAACAACGCTTGCGTGATCTCGTCAAGGTCCTAGAGCCAGCGATCATTGTGTCGATGGGTGTTGTGGTTGCTGGTGTTGTCCTTTCGATTATGTTGCCATTGATCAAACTAACATCTGTGGGAGGTCGCTAATGTCGCTTTTGATGCCCGCGCGGCTCACTCACCGAAAACAGCAAACGGAGCGGATCTACGGTCGGCAAACACCTTGGCTTGGTGTGGATGTCGGCACTCATTCGATCAAACTTGCCGTGGTTACACGCAATCGACGGGGGCAATGGAACTTAGACTATGCGCAACGTATCCCCTGGCCTAAGGATGCCGAACCGTTCTCATCGGCGGATCGGTTTGGTGAAGCCTTGCACGAGGTCTTGCGTCAAGCGGAATCGGTTTGGCGAACGAAAAATCTGACGCAAGTTGCGTTCTCGCTTCCGAGTTCGGCAGTCAGTACGCAAGACCTATGTCACGATGCGGATGATCTTGCAACCATTCATACCACTGCTACGCAGACCATTCGTGAAATATACGGCTCTCGACCCGAGAAACTTGCATTTGACGTGTGGCGTCCCGATCCTGTCGAAGATAGTTTTGCCGACCCGCCGACGAGTCAATTGCTTTGGGCGGAACCGGATGTGGTTAAAAACTGTGTCGAGGTGTTTCGGGATTGTCGGCTCACTGCAGAAATACTCGACATGCCGCCGCTGACAACAGCCCGTGCTAGTGAAATGCTAGAGGGCGCTCGTGAATCCGAACTCATCGTCGACTGGGGAGTCACGCGATTGACCCTGACATGGATTCTCAAAGGTCGTCCGAGATTCACTCGCTATTCGATACAAAGTGGCGTCGCGGACCTAGTACAGTCCATCAATGACGCTCAAGACTTGACATCGACAGATACTGAACTCGTTCTCGCCCGTTACGGTCTGCCGGCGGATACGATCAGCGGATTCAATAGGACCATCGAAAAGACGGCAGCCGACTCACTCGAAGTTTTGCTGGATGAGATCGACTGCACACTAACGTATCTGGGAACCCGTTACCCTCGACGTACGATTGATCGAATCGTTCTCAGTGGCGGTGGCGCCGCGATTCGCAACTTAGACTACTGGTTGACATCTCAAATCGGGATTGATTCTGTGCAATGGATGTTGCCGTTCGGTGACGGTCAAGCAACATGGCAGTCGCTCGATCCGATTCCACTTTTTGCGCATGCCGCTTCACTCTCTGGATTAGGCTATGAGTCATGAAGCGTCATGTGAACCTCATTCCGAGTGCACTCCGACGGCGTCACACGTCGATTCGACAGATTCGAGTGTGGATCGTCGCTTGTGGATGCGTACTGGCTATTGGCGGTATGTTGTGGAATCGGCAGCATGCCATTTGTCAAAAGCTGTGTCACCACGTCGATCAACTTGATCGCCAGTATGAGCCTGCGCGTTTGCTCGGGAAGCAAAGCGAGATGGCACTCAATGAAATCAAGTCTCAGCAGATGACGGTGCGATGGCTTCGGTCGCTCGAGCAAGCGGAAGTTCCGCTGATTACCCTAGCAGGAATTCATCAAAGCATTTCGCGACTCGACGGTCGTGTTCAGCTTGAACGCCTTCGACTTGAAGGACTCGATGCGCCGGCGCCCTCGACCCCGCGGAACGCACAAGTCGCGGATCCAAGTCAATCACAACAGATCGAACGGCCTATCATCCCGATCAACAATCAAGTCGAGCTTTTTGGCTCCGCGGTTGATGACGACACGGTTGGTGAGTTGATCGACCATATCGAGAATACAGGGTTATTCTTCAGTGTCGAATTGATCAACTTGCAAGGGGATTCTGCACGGAACTTTCATATTCGTTGCCGAGTCCAGGCAGATGTCGAGCAATTTGAGGATTTGGCCTATCGGCTACGAGAAACCAAAAACATCTCGACCGCGTCTCATCAGAATGAAGATGCTATGACTCGCTAGGTCGGGCGTGGCCAATAGATAGCTACGGTTTGCATCTTGCTTCATTCGTATGTAATGAGTGTCCTAGCGACATGCCAACGCGACGTAACCCTTTTCAGAATTATCTAGGCTTAGGCCCAATCTAATGGACGATCATCACGAACTGAAGAAACTGAAACGGCGGCTCAATGGGTTGGGTCTGTTGGGAGTCGTGATTGTTTCCGTTGTTGTATGGTGTGTTGGTTTGCATCCACGTCGTGTAACGACGCAGAAACTAGCCGAACGCCAGCAGATGTTAGAGCGGGCGTTGAAGAACCAATGCGTTCTCCGTGCGACGTATCAGGAACGGCTTGCGGAACTCGATCGACAGAGATCGGAAGTCGCGAAGCTGGTTTCGCGAGTCCCGCGGACCGCACGTGAGTCCGACTTTATGAGTCTCATCAGTGAGATCGCTGGCAAAACGAGTATGACAATCAGCAATTTTCGACCGCAAACGAGTCAGATTGGGACTGTCATTGGGGTCAGCCAAGTGCGAATCAGCGGGATGGGTACCTATAGTGACATCGTTGAGTTTCTGGACCAATTACGCGAGTCTTCTCGGATGAATCGAATTGTTCAGCTAGGTATTTCGCCACTCGACGATACGCGGGAACGGTACTCATTAGATCTGACATTGAATCTGTATTTTGATATCCGCCCTGTTCAAGTCACATCTCGAGTCCAATAGTCGAACTAGTTTTGTGTTACCTTTGATACGATCGCGAGGTCGACTTGTTATGGACACTGTTTCAATACCACCCGAACAGCATGATTCGAGTCGAAAAATCAAGCTGGTTGTGATTCTTGCTCTGGTGTTTGTCGGCGTTCTTGTGTTTCGATTCCAATCGCGGAAGAAGATCGCCGCAAGTCCCTCGGCAACGGTCTCGCCGACTCAAGTCGCTTCGACCGCACCATCGGAATCGACCCCGGAAGTTCAGTTCGACCCCGATTCCGTCAAGGTCGATCTGACGCATCTTTGGACGGCCAACCCATTCATCGAAAAGGCGACTGTAGATCAGACAAGCCAGAATCAATCGGGAATCACGTCGTCCACCGACTTGGTAGATGACATTGACGCTATCAACGATCCATCGATCAGTGAAATACCAGTTCAAGGTCACCTCGGAGACCTGCGAGTCTCTGCGACATTTGATAACGGTCGCGAGCCTGCGGCGATCATAGGGAGTCAAATTCGACGACAGGGTGACCGCATCAACGACACCTTCCGCATCGTCGCCATCTATCCCGATCGTGTTGAAGTCGCTGCTTGGCCGTCAGAAAAGCCAGCACAGATCGAGACTCCTTAGAGTCACGCCATCTGCCAGCCACGGCCCCGAAGGTGTCAAAAGTCTGCTGTAGACAGCGGACCAATCGTAGAGCTTCAATAAAGTTGGTGAAAAGGCTTTCGGTGTTGCCGACCGACGGTGGCATACCAAGAGCATGTTCGCCAAATTGTTGAACGGGCACTGCGCGAAAAACCCGAAAGCCCGGCCGTTCCTCTGAGAAAACGGGTACGCAGTCGTGATCAGCGCGAACGAATCTTTCACCGGCGTGGCATCAATGCGGTGCTTTGGGAATAATGAATCGACCATCCGTTCGCTCGTTTCCCATTCACAACGAGAAGGCAGAATATGCCACTTTGGAAAGCGTCCCGTGACTCGTTGCTCATTCTGTTGGCGGTCGCTGCACTTCTTAACCTGACAAACGTGTCATCGGCCGACGAAATCAGTCGGATTACGTCCCTGTCGAAGATCATGCCAGACAAACCGTGGGCCGAGCGACGGAAGGAGATCAAGCGACGGTGGCTGGATCTGCTAGGCGATTTTCCCCAGGAGGTGCCTGAACTCAAGCCACAAATGCAGAAAGTGGACCACCGTAACGAGATCACTCGGTATCATGTCACGTTTCAAGCAGAACCGGATGATCGTGTGACGGCGTGGCTGCTAGTGCCCGATGCGGCTCGCAAAAAGCCGACACCCGCCATTGTTTGCGTGCATAGTACAACGTGGGGTTCGGGTAAGGACCAGGTCATCGGGCTGTCCGGTCGTCGCCCAGTTGATCCGCCACGGGATCCTCGGATCGGAGCCGACTACGGTCGAACGTTGGCTCAGCATGGCTTCGTCACTCTCTCCATCGACCTGTTGACTGACGGAGAACGAATCGACCCGCAGCATCGAGTCATGGACACACGGCCCTTTTATCAGAAGCATCCCGAGTGGTCGATTGTCGGCAAGAACACCTGGGACATTATGAGAAGTGTCGACTTTCTGACGACGCTCGACTTCGTCGATCACCAACAGATCGGCTGTACCGGGTGGTCCCTGGGTGGGCATACCGCTCTCTTTGCGGCCGCGTTTGATGAACGCATCACCGCAACGGTTAGCAACGGCGGAGTGCTGGACTGGTGGCGTCACGCTGATGCCTGGTCTCGCCTGCCTCCGGGAAACAATTGGCGTCCCTGGGAGAAGGGGATCGATGAACCGACCAGCAGCCCACGCCTGGAAAAGCGGTTCGGATTCAAACCGACTAACAGCGGTCCTTACATCTACATCAAAAAGTTTCGGCCATATATCGAAGACCCAACGAAACCGATTCCCGTCGACTTCGACAGCCTGATGGCAATGGTCGCTCCGCGAGCTTTGCTGATCATCTCAACCGAACATGAATTCTCGCGACACAAGATCTTCCCCAAAGCATTGGAAGCCCTGCCAATCTATGTCAACTGGACGGATCAGGACGGTCTGCCGAACGTGCTGAAGGCCAGACAGGAACGACTCGGGTATGCGGAGACGCTCGAATACTACGAATCCAACTACGGTCAGAGCGAGAAAGCCGTGGTCACAAAACTCGATAATCTTGGAGCCGGAGACGCATTCAGTTGGTTTTCCTTTCCGGGCGGCCACGCGTTTCCAGGTGTCGCGCGGCGAATGACGTTCGCATGGTTCGATCGATGGCTGGGGAGGACAATGAAGTGACGCAAGCATTTCGAATCATTCTATGTTTGGCCGGTATCCTGTCGCACGTTCTCGTCACGTACGCCGCCGATCCGGTCGCTCCCGCCGACAGCGAGAACACAATCGACATCGGATCGCGACGTGAACTGTTCGTGGATCGCCTGTTGATCGAGCGGATGCAAGGTGTCGAATTGCGGCTGCATCATCCGGTCTGTACGCCGCGTCCGAAGTCACCGTTGCCCGTCGGTCACTACGTCACCGTCATCAAAGACATCGACGAGGCCGGGGTTCTTTTTCGTGCGTACTGGCGTGGACACAACCAATCATTCAACGGCGATCGGTCTTCCGGTCACGCCGGCGAGACTGTGGAGTATGCCGAGAGCCGGGACGGTCACGAGTGGTCATTCCCGGAGTTAGGACTCCACGAAGTGAACGGAACTCGCCGGAACAACGTGATCCTGGCGAACATGCCTTCGCTGTTGCACAACTTTTCGCCGTTCCTGGATACGAATCCCGATGCCCTGCCCTCCGAACGGTTCAAAGCCCTCGCCGGATATCCGGGCAAGGGTGACAAACGCGGCAAGGCGAAGCCCGGCATGGGACTCTTCGCGTTCGTTTCCGCGGACGGGATTCATTGGACGTTGCGAGACGAGGTCATTCCCTACCGCAATGAATGGCGGCATGCGTTCGATTCGCAGAACGTGTCATTCTGGTCAGCCGCCGAGCAGCGGTATGTGTGCTACTTCCGGACCTGGACGACGCCCGATCGTCTTCGCAGCATCAGTCGGACGACTTCCAAAGACTTCCAGGTCTGGACCGAGCCGACTGCGATGAATCCAAATCTGCCGGGCGAACATCTCTACACAAACCAGACGCACCCTTACGTTCGCGCGCCGCATATCTACATTTCCTTTCCGACGCGATATGTTCCCGGTCGGGGAGATTCCACAGCGTCAAGCGATCACAACAATGCGACCGACATCCTGTTCATGTCGTCGCGGACAGGCACGACACATTATGACCGGACTTTCACGGAAGCCTTCATGCGTCCCGGCATGAACAGTGCCCGCTGGACGAACCGAGCCAACTACGTCGCGTTGAATGTCGTACCGACGTCACGCACGGAACTGTCGCTCTATCATCGCAGTGGCGATCGGTATGTGATCCGGCCGGACGGGTTCGTGTCGGTGCACGGGGGTTCGGAACCGGGTGAACTCGTAACACGGCCCCTCACGTTTGACGGCGACCAGTTGACGGTCAACGCAAGTACCGCCGCGGCCGGCAGCCTGCGTGTCGAACTTCAGACTGGCGATGGCAAACCTATTCCTGGACTCACGCTCGCGGACTGTCATACTGCGTTCGGCGATCGAATCGACATGAAGATCCGTTGGCAGAAAGGCACGATTTCCAAGTGGGCCGGCAAGCCCGTCCGGCTTCGATTCCAACTGCATGAGTGCGATCTCTACTCGTTTCAGTTCGAGCGGGCGTCCTCCGATCACCAGTAACCGATCGAGCATTATGAGTCACGGAATTGCGAGAGATTTGCTCAGGCCATCAGAGGTGGCAGCTGATCCGATGCTTCCGTGTTTCCGCCCTCATTAGCTTTCCGAATCGATGCTATCGGACGGATGAGGTGTGAACAACCGTTGGATCGTGCAGCGCTCGTTAGAGTCTTCTTTCGGCGTCTTATTTCAACTTCTCTTGTCGGCGTTGGGGCCGATTGCTGCGGTGGTTGGGATGTCTTTTTTGTCGTTCCTCAAGAATCGCTTTCGTGGTGGCCGAATCCAGCTGGCCCCAATCTTTCTCATGACTGATTACGGGCACGTTAGGAAAAAGTGAGCCGGTGGGACGTTGTTGCCGGCCTCGCTGCATAAACTCGCCGAGCTCCTTGCGGATTGCGTCGCCGAGTTCTACCAACTCGTTCACGACACTCGGATTGTCGGCTGCAACGTTCGTGGTTTCGGCCTTGTCAGTGTGTAGGTTATACAGAACGGGATTCTGAAGATTGGCGAATGCTTTGTTCTTGTCCCAGAACGGCAGTTGCTCTTTGCTTCTCGGTAAATGGAGCTTCCACGGACCACGGCGGATCGCCTGAAGATTCTCGCAATTGTAATAGTAGAAGGGCTGGGTATCGGGCCGTTTGAGCGGTATCCCATTGAAGAGAGGCAGCAGGTTTTCTCCGTCGTAAACTCGGTCGTTCGGCAATGGGCTTCCGATGGCCGCGGACAGGGTCGGGAAGACGTCCATCGCGTTGATGCTCACGTCCGAAACGAATCCTTTTTTGATTTGAGCCGGCCAGTGGAAGATAAACGGCACTCGATGGCCGCCCTCGAACGTCACGTACTTTGTTCCGCGGTACGGCTTCGCATATTTGTTGGAAGTTGGCCCATTGTCAGACGTAAAAATGACGATGGTGTTTTCCGCAACGTCCGCGTCTTTCAGTGCAGTCATCATCTCGCCGACACTCCAGTCAAGCTCCTGCATGACATCGCCCCGGACGCCGTCCTGTGAAGTTCCCTTGAAGGCTGAACCTGCCTGATACGGCGTATGCGGATAGTTGTGGGCGTAGTACAGAAAGAACGGTTCGCCGCTTTTGGCTTGATCGCGAATGATTGACGTAACGCGTTCCGTATAGAGTTGGGTCAGACGACCAAGTGGCGTCCTTGCGAAGACCTCTTCATCATCGTCGAAGAATTTCGGCGAATGAGCGAAATTGCAGGGCATGCCGTAGTAGTGATCGAAGCCCTGTTGTCGCGGCAGGAACTCCGGCTCCGTGCCGAGGTGCCATTTGCCGACCATGTGGGTTGCGTATCCCCGCTGCTGGAACTGCTCAGCGATCGTAACCTCATTCGGGTGCAAGCCGAGGAACCAGTGGGCCGTCCGATTCGGATTGATCCCCATATAGAGTCCGGCCCGCTGGGGATACGCGCCGGTCAGAAAGGCCGCCCGTGACGGAGAACAGATCGACGCAGCCGTATGAAAATCCGTGAACCTCACACCTTCGGCAGCAAGCCGATCGATGTGCGGTGTCTTCACTTTCGTCGCTCCGTAGCAGCCGATGTCTGAGTAACCCAGATCATCGGTAAGGATCAGAACGACATTGGGTGGTTGCTCCTGTGCGGAGGTCAAACTTGCTGGTAGTAGAAGAATGCTTAGAACGTGGGCGAGCGAACTTAGCTTCATTTGAAGACTTCCACGGACGTCTGGGGTTTTTGATGAACGCGGCCGGTGACAGTTTTACTCGACGACCGGTGTAGAGAATTCCGTCGACGTCGCCTTGGCATAGAAGCCGACGTAGTCAATGGACTTCAAATCTGGTGGTAGTGAAAACTTGAATGATGATCCGTTGACGGTGGCCGAGCCGGTACCTTTCGCGACGTTCAGTTGGACCTCGATTTCAAAGGTGTCTTCCGGCTGAAACTTTGCTCTCTTCGCTGCGGCACTTCCCACATTGCCCCAGCCGCCAGTGAACGCGACGTGCTGATTCATTCCGATCGCCGTGCCAATTTTGAAGCTGTCCTTGTTGGTGGGTTTTGATGCGATGACCAATGCACCGTTTCGAGTCGTGCCGGACTTCGGGACACTCCGATACTTCAGCCGAATCGTCGCGGACTTTGTGATTGGCTGGTCCAGTTTCTGGAACGCCAGTCCTTCAGTCTTCGGTGACATGGAATAGCCGAAGTCCGAGCTGGAAACGTCCGCACCGAGCACTACGTCGAAATCGCCGGTCGAGTCTTTCCCCGCGCGAGGCTCGACCGACTTCTTCCCTCCACGATTGCGAGGTTTGTCCAGCTTCCACCAATCGGGACCTTCCTTGAGAACGGCGGCGTCATGTTCGATCAGTTTGGCCCGTAGCTCAGCGAACTTGTCCGGGAATTCCGCCGCAACATTGGTTGTTTCCTGCCAGTCCTTTTCGATGTTGTAGAGTTCAAACGACGTCAGATCGTCAGAGCCGATGATCTTCCAGTCACCAATCCGCATTCCAACTCGGAATTGTGTCGGAGCAAGATGGTTCCGCCAGTACAATGGTTGCTCACGCTCAAGCGGTTTGCCTGCAAACAGCGGCAGCAGACTGGTGCCATCGATTGTACGATCATCCGGCAGCGGGATGCCGACCACATTGCAGATCGTCGGAAACACATCCGACCCAATAATGGGTGTGTCGCTGACCGAGCCAGCTTTGATTTTCCCTGGCCAGCGAACGATTCCCGGAACGCGAATGCCGCCCTCATGAGTGGCACGCTTTCGTCCACGCAAACCGCCTGTCGACCCCCGCGTGCGGCCACTTGTTCCCTTGCCTTCAGGGCCATTGTCGGACGTGAAGAAGACGAAGGTGTTATCGCGATAGCCCATCTCATCGACCGCGGTCATCAGCTTGCCAAAGGCGTCATCGAGTTGCGTGATGTTTCCATGATGCTGCCGAATGCCTTCATCTTCGATGTCCGCATAATGCTTCATGTACTTGGGGGCGGATTCGATTGGGAGATGCGGTTCGTGAGTCCACACGGTGATGAAGAATGGAGTGTCTGA
This sequence comes from Thalassoroseus pseudoceratinae, assembly GCF_011634775.1. Lineage (NCBI taxonomy): Bacteria > Pseudomonadati > Planctomycetota > Planctomycetia > Planctomycetales > Planctomycetaceae > Thalassoroseus > Thalassoroseus pseudoceratinae. The sequence continues at coordinate 75,099 of NZ_JAALXT010000007.1, read as the reverse complement.
CTTCTCTCGCCGCTTCAGCCAGTTGATCGCTTCGTTCGCTGCGATCACGGCGCTAGGGCCTTCCATGCGACCAACCGCCTCGCGATTTCGCACGTAATTCGTCGGATTCATATGGTTCGGGGCCGCGTTATTTTGTGTCGCGAGCCAATGGTCATAACCGTGATCGTCGGGCTGAGGCTGCTCATCGGAATTGAATTTGCCATTGAGATGCCATTTGCCAGCGTGGCAAGTTTCATAGCCCCGGCTTTTCAACAGTGAGGTGATTGTGATTTCGCTCTCTCGCAAATGATAGATGCTGCCGCCGGGAATCCATCGCCATACGCCGTTTCGATAAGGCGTGCGTCCGGTCAGAATCGCTGACCGCGATGGCGAACACACCGAACATCCGGCATAGCACTGCGTGAACCGCATTCCTTCGCTAGCGAACTGATCCAGGTTCGGGGATTGGATAATCGGATGTCCGTAACAACCGAGGTCGCCCCAACCCTGATCGTCGGTCAGGAAGACGATGAAATTGGGTTGCGATGTTTCGTCGGCTGTGACGACAAGGGGAAGGAGGAGAACAAGGGCGTAAGCGAGAGCGAGTATCTTCATGATCCATGACCTTCGGTTATTCAAACTCAGCGTTAGATCGGTAGCGACTCCATTATGCAGCAAAGTCCGTCATTTCCGAAGAGACACGGACAGGTAATAGCACCCCAGCTCGGATCCCGTGTCCCTGTGACCAATTGGCTTGAGCGAGAAATCAAACGGATTGCCTGTGAATCCCAGGTCGCCATCGCCTTGGTCGTCGGTGATCACAACGATGACGATTGGCCTGTCACTGGCGACGGCATAATCCGCCTGCGACCAAACAGCTGCCAGAAGGATCAGTCGAGTCATTCCAAAGAGGTGTCTCATGGTCGCAATGCCCGAGGGAATGAATGACACCAAGAGTCGGCCCACCTTTTCTATGCTGCCTGATGAAGTCGCACAGAGCCGGGTGCATCTGCTGGTTAGTTCGGGACGTCTGGCGAAGTCCCCTACAGAAGCGATTTCTTAGTATTTGTAATCCGCCCCATCGCGGCTGAGTTGGCATTCATGGTCGATGGCCTGCAGGCGATCCATCAGTAACTTCAACTGCTCTGGTCGTGACTTCACGAGGTCGTTTCGTTCGTATGGGTCTTTGGCTAGATCGTACAGGCGAACACGTCCTTGCGGCTTGGCTTCACGAAGCAACTTCCAGTCACCGGAGATTAACGCCTGGCCATCGACTCCCCCATAAAGACGTCGATAACCAAAGAACAGATTCGTCGGTCGTTTTTTGACTTCGCCTCGAATCACTGGCATCAAGTCGATTCCGTCGATAGGGCGTTTGTTTCTGGATGCGAATTTGTAACCGACCAGATTCGCGATCGTTGGAAAGTAATCCAGCGTCGAGCATCGCACGTCCGTTGTGACACCTGCCGGAATGACTCCGGGCCAAACGGCACATGCGGGCACAAGCAGGCCGCCTTCATACATCGTGTGTTTGTGCCCTTTGAATGGTCCGGCGGAAGCGACTCCTTTTCGGGTCAAACTGTCCGCCGGTCCGTTGTCACTACAAAAGAAAATCACGGTCGATTTTGAAAGGCCCCGTTCCTCAAGTCGCTCCCGCAACCGTCCGATTTGTTCGTCCATTGCCGTGATGCAGCCGTAGAGATTCTGCCGCGCCGACCCAGACTTTGCGTAGCGTTTTCGATACTCTGGCCCCGCGACAACAGGTTCGTGCGGCGTATGAAACCAGACGGTGGCGAAAAACGGCTTCTCGTTTTCCTCAATGAATGGTAGAACGCGATCCATGATGACGCGGCTGTCATCACCCGCCATGTTATTGGTGACCTCCACGCCGTCCTGGACATACGGGGCCCCGCCTTTCCATGGCTCACCGGGCTTGTTTCCCCAACTCGACCAATTGTCGGGCGTCACGGTGGGATTCCAAGTGGGCACCGCGCTGGTCGTGGCAAAGTGCGTGTCGAACCCGTGTTGGGATGGAGGCGAATAGAAGCCTCTCGACCCCGCGTCGGACTCCTTGACCCAACCCAGGTGCCACTTGCCAAAGAACCCGGTCCGGTAGCCTTTTGACTTGAGCATCTCAGCGATTGTGATTTCACCGACTCGCATTCCCGCCGTGTGAGCGGCCAGCACGCCAAAGCGAAACGGGTGCCGCCCTGTCAAACAACTCCCACGAGTCGGGGAACAGAGTGGTGCCGACGCATAAAAGCGATCAAACCGAACCCCCTGTTTCGCCATTGCGTCCAGGTGAGGCGTGTGAATTCTAACATTTCCGTTGAAGCCCACATCGCCCCAGCCCTGATCGTCACTCATCAGCAGAATGATGTTTGGCAACCCGTCGTCAGACGCAGCTGGTTTTGGCGACTGCGCTGTGACTGCTGACGGCTGAACAACTAGAGAAACTCCCGCAAGCAATGTCGTGAGAAGGGAGAATTGAAAACGAGCCGATTCTCTGGTCATAGCATTCTCAACTTTCAATGCTGCTCTTTGATTTCAAACTGTTAGACAAAGTGGGAATCCGCAGCCATGATTGCCGAAGGTGCTGTGATGGACGCTAAGAATGAGCATGCTGAAAGATGCCACACTTCATTTTGCATTGACATCGGTGCGAAATCCACCGTTGCTTGGAATGTGTATTCCGGCCGCAGTTGAGTTTGAGCCACCTGCGTGAGAGCGATCTTCGTTTCCTGTCCTGAGCACACACGATCCCCCTGACATTCGCTTCGAGAACATTGTGAAGTTCGCAAACCGAATAGGTGTCGGAAAGCGGTTTTCCTTTGTGGTCTCGACACATGTCGGTGCGCACAAGTAGCCTTTGTTGTCTCACGCCACAGAGATTGCAGACTGAAAACCATCTCCCTGAACTGAAACCAAATTACTATGCCAAACCAAGTCCAGCTTGTTCGCCAGGCGACGCTAATTTTCATGATGTACGTATTGATCTTCGGCTCGCTGCTTGGCTTCACGGGAGCTATCCAAGCCCAAACTGTGGATACCGAATCTGTCTTAGGCGACACGACAATGCCGTCTGTGTTTCGTGAAAAAAAAGCCATGCTAGGGAGTGCAATAGGGACTATCAAAGGACCACTAACGTTGTCGACGTCACGGCGATCGGACTGGCTCATCTGGGGGTCGATATTCCTTAAGACAAGAACGGTTGGGCTAGCGGGTAGACGGCGTCCTCACTTTGACACGGCGGTGCCGATTCCAGTTCGACCATAACTGTTGCCGCAGTAGAACAGGCGAAGATGATTGCCCTCGCGAATGACAGTGGGATACTCGACCATCTGTTTTTCCCAACCAGTTCCCGTTGGTGTGAGTTGCAAGTTGTCCCCGTCGTTCCGACCACGTCGCCAATGAATTCCGTCTGTAGATTCGGCATAACAAATTGAGTAGTACCCCCAGCGTGAACCAATGGCGGAGTACCACATTCGAAATGTGCCGTCCTCCTGCTGATGCACGACCGGACCGGCCACGGCAATGTCTTCGTAGCTGCGATTTGGATCTCGCAACATCACGGCTCCCTGTTTATGCCAGGTAACACCATCTTCCGAGACAGCAAGGCAGATCACTTTCTGCTGATTCAGATCATGTCGTTCACCCGTGGTCGGACAGCCGGTGTAGTAGAAACGCCATTGTTGAGTCCCGTCCGACTGAGTGACTCTCAAGACCGATCCCCCTGCAACGCCGATGGCATCCGGATCACCAAGCTGTCCGCTCGGTGCGAGGACCGGTGTGTCTCCATGCCGCGTCCAGTTGAGGCCATCCTGACTCGTCGCAAGGCCGATTCCCGGAAAAGCACTCAACCCCGAGCCACGCCCGGCGTTCCCTGTGTAGTACAGATGCCACTGACTGTCATCCATCTTCACCACATGTGGCAACACGCACCAAGCCGCATCGAATGAACCCGCAGGACCGTTCTTGAACAATGGGCCTTGCCGTTCCCAATGAGTGAGATCATCAACTGGAGCGGTTGCGACTCCAATGGTATGCTTGCCCCGATCGCTTCCGCCGCCATAGTACACATTGTACGAATCGCCCGATCGAAGAACCCACGGATTCATACAGCGAGTCGAATCAAAGACACCCATTCCCTGACGAGGCGGAAGGATTGGGTTATTCTCGTCTCGAATCCATTCGACAGGCTGCTTCAGCTTGGCATACGCTTCGGAATTCGATAGCCGCATTTTGACCACTTCTTTCGTCTTACGGACGATTCCATAGAGTGTACCAATATCACTGCGATCCCAAGCGATTCCTTGTCCAGCAATCGGAGCAGAAACCGTCGAGAGATGTTTCAGCTCTCCGGACTGCTCGGGGACTTTCATAACATAGAGTTCAGCATGGTCGTGGCCAGTAACGAACAGTCTGCCATTGGGGCCAAATGCCCCGCCGGAATTGCTGTTCGGCCGAAAGCGTTGCAGAACAGACTTCGGAAAGTGCCAACGTCCTGTCTCTTTCCAGTCGTTATTGTATCGTGCCAGAAATGTTTGATTGACCTCATCACCATAGAAAGCAAACGCAACCCACCATGCGTCTTGATACCGTTCAATCCAATTGATGGCTCCTTCAGTGACGTCGAATTTCCGAGTTGCGACATGTGTCAGTGTGTCCGTCGAAAAAACTTCAATGGTGTTTTCCAAAGGTGAACTCGGCCAATTCGAGTTCGCACAGTGCAATTTTCCCTCAAGCACGACTCCACTATTCAAGTGCAAAATGTGGGAACCATCCGGTGCTGACCACTCTTCGATTTTCTTTGAGGTTTCTTTGTCATATTTGGCAATCGAGCGACTAGCAATGGCATAGAACGAAGACGAATCTACCGCGACCGCCTGATGAGCTTCCGGGATGTGCACTCTCTGTAATTCCTGAATTGAGATCTCGGCCGCGTCACAAATCGAAGCGAACAGAAACAAAGTCAGAAATGAGTTAAAGAGTCGTTGGGCGAGGAATCTCGTCGTCTTCATGAATTCGAATCCGGTTGAGCAGTTACCAGGGCGCATTTCTCATTCAAAGTCTACACCGTTTCCTAAACCTTGAACATGTTCAGAATAGGTGCGATCGCCGAGCAGCTTTCATCACGCTCAACGTCACTGTCCGCAATGTCACGTCTCTGCCCGAAAGAACACGCGTGACCGCACGAAAAGGCTATTGCATTGCTAGCGGGATGGGGTGATACCAAAGTGGTCTTTCCCGTCCGCAAATGCAGCATGGTTTCATCGACCACACTGATGCCCGAACCGATCCGCTCGATCCGTTTCGTTTCTCGACGGATGATCGAGTGTTCCACAAGCCGAGATGTGCGGGTCCGATTTGGTGAGCAACTATGGTCCGTCGTCACTGGTGATATTTCCAGACGATGATTCCAACCGCCGTCCAGAAGTACACGCACCAGGAGACCACCGTTACCACACACTCCAAAATTCGCGGAAAACGGGGCGATTTTGAGAACCAACGAGCCAGTAACGAGAACGGGACCGCCGCCGGGTAGGCTGCGAGAAAGCTCCATTCGAATGCCAAACTCAAGCGACGGCAGAGAAGAAAGTAAACGACTGACAAACCAAGAAACAACACGATGCAGACCAAGTTGAGAAGACGCGACGGCATCGTCAATTCCGTTCGCCCACCGGTGCGATACAGCGTCATCTGAAACACGACAAACAGACTGAGCGGCCACGTGAAGATAAACCGGTCGAGTTGCTGACTGATGAGCGTCGTGCCGAGCAGCCCCGCGAAAAACCAACTCAGCCAACAGGTATTGCGGAAGATGTGCTGTCGCGAGTTGCCAGAGACGTTCTGGGATTGGGTTGGAGACCGAAGATCAATTAACCGGACGACGCCTGTGACGATGGCGGCCAAAACGATTCCGGCGACGAGCAGTAGGTGACTGATCCCAAACCAGTCCCAAGACTCAGAAACGGTCGGGGCATCCATCGAATAATAGGGTTCAATGGGCAGCAAAATCTGAGTCCAATCGCGGTACTCCGATTGCGGCAAGTCGTCGATGGTCATCAAGGGACGATCTGTCGGAATATGTGAGGCTTCCGGTGATTGGAGCAGCACACTGACCAGCCGAGTTTGATTTCGCGCATACAGACAACCATTGAGTAACATCGGTTGCGTCCAACAGATGTCGCCCTTCAGCAAATGCACACGCCAGAGTTCTTCATACTTCAGCGGGTTCACCTTGGCGACGATCAATTCGCCGAGATCGTTGAGCAGAATGAGTTTGTCGTCCGCGACTAACACGGTGGCTTGGCCGATGACTTCCGAGCCGTCCGTCTCATCGCTCAGGCTGCGTCGCATATTGGGTGAGCCGTTGGTCCACTGGACCTCGCCTGTGAGGAGTTCCACGCATTGAAACTCACCCCGGGACGGTCGATGCAGTTTGGATTGGGCGTCCCTGACATCGAAACCGTAAACGTGCCCTTCGACCAGCACGCTGGAACAGACATCATTCGAGAGCACCTTTTTTTTCCAGACGGTTTTCGCTGCCGGTGGATCAAGCGTCAGTTCCAAGAGTTCCGAACCGGCTTGAAACGGTCCGGAAATCCACAAGTAGGGTTCCGAGTAGATCGGCCAGGCGGCGTGTTCGTCGTAGCCGGCCGAAAGAAATTTCCGCCACAGGATGTGTCCTCGATCATCAAACGCCAACAGGGAATTTCGCAAATAAGTCAGCAGAACTCGTTGTCCGCGAAGCCGAATGGGATAGACGGACACATGGCTGATAGGCTCGTCACCGGCCTTCCACAACGTCTCCCCGGTTTGCGGGTTCAGGGCCACCATGGATGCACCAGGTGCTCCCACCGGCAGATAGAGCGTGTCATCCACGATCACCGGTGAGCAGGAGAACCCAAACTCCACCGGCTCGACTTCGAAATCCTCAAAGACATTCCGAACCCAAACTTTCTTGCCGCGGGCAGCGGTCAGGCAACCGAGTTCGCCACTCGGTCCGGTGAAGTACACCTTGTCTTGGTACAACGTCGGCGTAGATCGCGGTCCCGGATACAAACCGACGTGTTGGTAAGGGAAAGCGTAGCGGTACTCCCAAACCGTTTCCCCCGTGTGGGCATCCAGACAGACAACGTATTGACCGCCCAACGTTTGATACTGCGTGTAAACACGATTGCCATCCCCAGAAAATCCTGAGAACCCTTTTCCCAATGTCCGTGTCCACAGCACGGGCGGACCTTCCGGCGGGACCGTTTCGACGATCTCCGTGTCTGTAACGTGTCCATCAAAACCGGGGCCACGATGGAAATTCCACGCGGGCGAATTGTCATCCGGTAGGGCTTCCTCCGCGAAAACTGTTGTGCCGATTGCGAGAAGTAAAGCGAACATGAGACGCATAAAAGGTCTACCGAAACGAACAATTGATCGAGTAGGGGATTTGTCGAAGTGAAGATTCAGACCGACGATCCCCTTGCTTTGAGCTAACGTTGTGCCTGGGTGGTTAGGACGAGTTGCGGGATGCCGTCCTTAGAAAACCATCGACACGGTCACCACGAGCGTGTTACGGTAGCGTAGCAGATTTTCCCGGCGGTAGAGCGTACAATCAGCTGGGATCGAACGGTTACTTCTTCACCAAGGAGGGGACCTGTTGGTTCGTTTCAACCATGTCTTCGTGGCTAGTCTGGTGGCGTGGGCTGTGTCGGGTCCGCTTTATACCCATGCCGCGGAAGATAAACCCTCCTCCCGCCAGCAGATGCTCAATGCCTTCGAGGCGACAGCGGCGGAAATTCAGACGCTCGATCCGTCCCAATGGTTGTACGATCGATTTCCATCCAATGTGCGAAGGCTGCGCCCGGTGGTCATGTTTCCGCAACCAGCCATTGCCGAACGGATTCAGCCTCTCAAGAAATTGCTCAACGAGAAGTATCTGATTGCGGAGTTAATTCCGTTGTTGGAACATGAAGACCCAAAAGTGCGGTCGCTGGCGGTCGTCGCACTGTTCGCCACCGAGAATCCAAGTGTCTTGCCTCACTTGGTACCTTTGGCCGATGACAAGGAGTTGACGTTTCCCTGTCCATTGCCTGTTGCGATGCCCGCCACCTTTTTGCCACCGAAACCGGAACCGATGCCGACAAAACCACAAACCGTCGGCGACGTGGCTAAGCAGGCTGTGGATTTCTATCTCAGAAAGGCAGGATATGGCTACGGGATTACCGGTTCGAGAAACAACCCCGGCTTCGATCACTATTGGCAACGCCGTAAGGATCGAACCTGGTGCACAAGTTGGTTCGCCGTCCGTCTGGCCCGCGCGACGCAATCAACGTCACCAATTCCAAGTCACCGGATGGATCGCATCCGGGCCGTTCGTCGACAAATCGATGAAGTTCCTGAACCCGAGCGAACTATTGTTTTGATGGCATTGGCCGAAGATTGGCCCATTGGTGACGTTCCCGATGCCTTCATCACAGAGGCGGCTCTTGTCGACCAGGCGAAGCAAATCGGCTCGGCTGTTTGGATGGATGTGTTGCGTCGGAGCCCCCCATCGAGCGACCCGGACCTTCAATCGTCACGCCAAACACGGTTCTTGACACCGATCGCGGTCTTCCTTCTCACGCATGCCACGGATTTGCTTGATTCCAAGCATGCGGAAGAACTGTTTAGAATCAATGAGGATTGGAAACAGGCTGCCCGCGCCGGAGCCGCACCTGGAAGCATGGACCAGCGGTGGATCACCGCAGCGGCTCGACTGCAACCAGAAAAGGGCGTTGAGTGGCTCAAATCCAGCTACAAATTGTTCGATCGCCGATTCTATTACGATCGCCAAGCCGAATTGTCAATTGCCATGTGGGACATCGCCGGTCGCGCGCAGACTCCCTTTCTGGTCAATTGGTTTTATTCCCTACCAGTTGAGGCCAGCTCCTACCCGAACTCTCGTTCGAAGTTTCTGCGGGCAGTAACACGAGAAGAAAAATGGCTACTTGATGAACATGGCGAACCGCGTCGAATTCAACACCTACCACTCCAAGGTGCGGCTGGAGAGGATGTGAAACAACTCGTGGCCACGATTATTCGTGATCCGCGGTTCAAGGAACTCGACCATTTTTCGGTTCGCGAATTGTTTGTCACCGTAAATCTGTGGCATGACAAACCGCTGATTTCCATACAACATTTGTATGAATTGTCCCCCCCATTGGGTGCGAGTTCGTACTATCGGGATATGCAAGAGGTCGAAGAAAAATATCCGAAAGAGACCGAGCAATTCCGGGCAACACTATCTGACTGGCGTACAACTCTACGTCGAAGCGTGCCCGATTGGCTGCCGCAATCCGTCGATTAAGTCCAACAGAAGTAGCTACCTAGTGGTCGAATTGCGCGATCCGATTGAGTCAGTATTCGTCAGGCAGCAAGATCGTCGTCGCGAACCGATCGGCTTCCGTGATGACCCACAGTTTCACCTCGCGGGCCGTTCGGTATGCCGAAACGATGCGTTCGCCGTGTTGCAGGGCGTGTTCATTTTCCCGGGCATCCTCATCATCGACCTCACCCCAGTCGCCTGTGACGTGTCGCTGTAGAAACTCCTTCGGCGATTGATTCGCTTCCTGGATGGCTTCGAGAGCGCCGGGAGTCGCGAGTCTTTCTTCAAACTAATCAAAAGTCACGACCAAGAACTCAAGCATTGACAACAGCACAGCGGTGAGACGTTTGCTAGTCGCGGCGATGGCGTGTGTGGTGATCTGGGATTTGGACTGTGACGACTCCCCCACAACGGATGTAACCATGGCGATCTTGGTTCGCCCGAGCGGTCGCAGCATGAAGCCGAATCGTCCCCTCACGGTTCCCGAAGAACGGTGGAAGTGATCCATCGGTTGAAGCTTCGACGACCGGTTTGACGATCGATCGATATTGTTGGTGGGTCTTATTGGTGGCATTGAGCAAGAGACCGAGAACCGCCGGTCGTCCGGTTCCGCTGACGTCCCGAACCTGGTCGATCAGCGAAAAAGTCCGAGGGAGACCGTTCAGCGAAATATGTGTCGATCGAGTCGGCACGACGACAAAATCCGCCGTCGTCAGACCATGCGTCGGTCTTGACGGCCATGGTGGTTTGGTGGTTTCAATCCGCGCGTCCGCGAGGGACACGATCTTGGATGCCGACGATACCGTATATTGTTTTGTTCCGTTGACCGGCTTTCATGTTCGTGAAGACGAGGTGTGGGAGTTACTCTAGTTCTTGTTTTGGTACCTGTAGCACGAGCGGATTTTTTGACACGATTTTCGGATACGCCTTGTTGTCTTCGAAGTTATGTTCAGTCAGCCACTTTCGATTGCTGACCTCGAAGAGTCGCGGTGGATAACCGACGGGATATGTCCAGGTGAATTCGCCGTTCCTGTCGGTGTGGACTCCGCCCACGCCGACGTCGTCCCACGAAATTGAGTGGCCGTAAGCGCTCCAATCAACCGCCGGACTCCCGTCCGGCAACAATAGACGACCATTCATTTCTTTTGCGGGAACGTAGCGTTCCGGAGGCAGCGTCACGACTTTGTCCGTCGCGGGGATGACATGTTTGACGCCCAGGTACCCGTTGCGACCATCAAACCATGCGGTCCCTCGGTAGCCATCCGGAAGCCCGCTGATGCGAGCGTTGATTGTGCCCGGCAAGACGGTGGCCTCCCACCAGCCTTCCTCATCAGTCATCGTTGGCTTGCTGGAGTTCCAAGACCCACCCCCCTTGGCCGCATCACCCCATAGAATTCGCAGTCTAATTCCAGAGCACCCCTCGCCCGTGTCCGACTTGACCAACCGCTGACGAACTCGAACTCCACGGACGATCTCTGGGTTGTGGGTAATAACACGTTCTTCACCCGCCTTCAGTTCCGGCACGTAGTCGAAGCGGATTTTCCGTTTGGACTCCGGACTCAGCGATGAGGCCAACTTCACCCGACCCGCTGCGATCTGCGGGACGGTGAAAGAACCATCCTCGGCAATTTCGACAATCGCACGTCCATACATCGGCGGTTTCGGACCGCCCCACGCTTCAGTGAGAATTTGCAGTTGCAAACCGGCGTCGCGTTGGGCATCGAACCCATTCACACGCCCGGTCAACGAAGCCGTCGGTTGCAACGTCAGCTTCAGCGTTTCGTCATCCTTCACCCACTGCGATGCCAATCCGCCACTGAGATACTGTGTGCCGTAAGCATCGGTTTTGACACTGACACCGCGGATTCCCGCTGACGGCCATCCGAGAAACTCGACCGTTCCGGTTTCGTCGGTCGTCTCGACGAGCTTTTGTCGGACCCTTGCCGGAAGGACGTTCCGCACACTCCGCGGCTTACTAAACGATTCCGGGGTCACTTCGGCTCCGACGACCGGTTGCCCATCCGGATCGACGATCTTCACTTTGCCAATGGCATCGACCAATTTGAGGTTGAGATTCTTTTGCAAATGGGGCCACGTGCAATTCATCCGCAGCGTGCCCGATGTACCGTCTTCGTGAATGGCCCAAAAACTCCCTTCGAACACGAAGTGATCCTTGTTCACGACCATGAGAAAGCGACCATTCGGGTCGGTCGTGGCTTCAAACACAAACCGCGAACGCGGTCCGAACGCGGGGGCATCCGTCTTGCCTCCGTAGTAATCCTGCGGCTCGACAAACATACCAACCCAGCAGTCCTTGACCGGATCCCCATTCGCATCGACGACGGTTCCCTCCAACTCGATGATGCCGTCATTCTTCCGCGTCGCTGATGGAGGAACGATGGGCGGCGTATCGTCCGGGTCGCTGAATGTGAGCCGATCCGCCTTAGACACCGGCAATCCGTTGACGCTAACTTTCACCGCAGACTTCGGCCCGGGGAATACCGCCAGATTGTCGAAGCGAACGACGTCGTATTCGCTCCGCTGCAAGGCGAGCATTTTGGGCATGGGCTTGTTTTTGTCGAATGCGAATAGCGTGGCTTCATGTCCGGGCGGGAACGCGGGCAGTTTGTCCCGGAAATCGTTGAGGAAGCCGCTGTCCCATTCCACTCCGTTGATGAATGGATCGCGAACCACCGGATCGTCGTCCCCGCCCTGCGCTCTCACTTGCCATGCGAAATCTTGCGGACGATCGGCGATGACGATCACGCGGCGAGCTTCTTCGAAAACGACAACCTGCACGCCGTTCCCACCAGCAATCGGAAGGTCCTCCCACGTGCCATCGGTTACCTTCGCTTCAATGTACGTATGATTGTCGTTGAGCCACGCAATCACGTACTGAATCGGAAATTGAACAAAGTCTTCATTCACTGGCACACTGAAGTTGCCGTAACTGCCACTACCGCCACCGCTATTGAGTGCAAACCGAGAACCTTGCGGCGCAACGATTTGCAAAGCGGCTTCCCGATTGACTTTTGGCATTCGGCCATCCTCAGGACGCGGCACCAACGCGAGCGGGTCGAAATCGTCCGGCGGATCGATCAGCGTGCCATCCGGCTGCCAGAACATTTTGAGTTCACGCTCGCCGATTTTTCGACCCGCGTTGGCGAGTGAATTGAGCTCGATCCAGCGACGGTCATTAATCTTCACGCGGATGCCACTGCCGCTGGGCGGATAGTCCGCGAATGACTTGAACCGTTCCACCGGCCAAGGAACATCGGTCGGTGCTGCCGCTTGAACTTGCGACGATCCGTCGGCGACAGTCTTCTGTTTGGTGTCGACCGCCGCGGCATTGGCTTCATCAGTTTTTTCGTTCGTTTTGTCTTCGGAAGCCGGTGCATCGTCCACACCGCCGAGCACCCGTAGTCCTTTCCGGGCGGAACGTAGTTTGTCGGCCACCGCCTGGCTAACCTGCGTATTGCTCAAGTTAACCAATCGCAGGTTCGGCAGCTTCGGGACCGCTGCGATCAGCCGCTCGACACCCGCGTCGGTGACTTTCGATCCGTACAAATGTAGGTCACGTAGGTTGCGGATCGTGATGGCCGAATCGATCGCCGCGTCTGTCAGGTGCGGACTGCTGCATTGGAGCCAATACAGTTTGGGGTGGTTTTCCAGCAGCTTGTAGGAGACATCAGTGATTTTCGTTTCGTGCAGGTGGATGACACCAAGTTTCGGTTTGCCGGCCAATGCCGCGAATCCCACATCCGTGACTTCCGGACCGAACGTGTAAACCATCTCCAAATTCTTGGCGTTTCGGAGACACCACAGACCGGCGTCATCCAGCCGCCAGTTCATCGGTTCGTATTTGACCAGCTTCGTCAGGTTCGCGAGATGATCGAAGTCGTCCGAATGATAGCCGTCATCGTCGGGCATCAATGTGCCGGGAATCGTCAGTTCGCGGAGTGCCGTGAGTTTGCCGATCGAACGCAGGCACTTCGTGGTCAGTTTCGATGTGTGCGCGATGGTAAGACGTTGCAATCCGGTCATGTGTTCGATCGACGTCAGCCCGTCGTTTGTTAAGTGGTCGGTGGCGAGTTTCACCCGGTTGAGTCCGGACAGTGCTTGCAACAACGGCGTCTCGTCATCGGCGAAGCCTTCCCAGCGAACTTCCGTCAGATACGCCAGCCGCTCGCCGGTTGGAGATTCGTCCTCGGCATCGAATCGTAGCCGTCCGCCACGACGCTCGATCTCCTGAACAGCTTTGATGACCACAGCCTCGCCATTTTCCGAGATCAGCGTTCCGTCTGTCTGACGAAATACGCGGCTCGGTTGCACATTCGCGGCAACCAACGGATTGTCCGACGATTCCCGCTCGACAAACGGCCGCGTGCCGAGGTTTTTCCACATGCTGACGTTGCGGAAGACAAACGTATGAGTCGTTGGCAACTGCACCACGAGTGATTTGATCTTCGCATCGCCGACCGCGTCGAAGTGAATGAACATGCGGCGGGTGGAGAACGAATTCATTCGGCCGTCGATTTTTCGACCGTCCTCGGTGACAGCCGAGATTCGCACCACGCCGTTGACCTCGTTCGGTTGAATGACAACGAAACGCTGCCGAGACTTCCCATCTTTATCGGGTTCGCTCGGATCATCGGTGCGGAACGCGATCGTCTGCGAGTTGTCATCCAGACGGTAATACGCCGCTCGACCGAATTCGAAATCGTCCGGGGTGGGCGAGACGGAAATCGTCACAGGGTCTTGCCAGTCGTCCGTGCTGACATGCACGGTGAAATCGTCCGTTTCCCGATCGTCGAAGATCCGTAGCGATGACGCCACTTGCAGGAAACTAGCCTCGCCGTTAGGCGGTTGAATCGGTTGCCACGCCGTTGTGGCTCGCGCATCATCCGGGCGAACCCGGACGTTCGTCACCTGGGTTCCTTGCTCGGGATGCATTTCGAAGACGGCCTCCAAATGCTGCTTGCCCTCAATGTCACTTGTTTCTCGACCGGCCCACGGAGTGTCCGGCATCGGTTGCAGATTCGGTGTTCCGTCAGCGGACCAGCCGCCATCGTGGCTACCGAACTTCCGCAACCCGCGTAGAGTCAGCATGCCCATATCGGGATCTTCGACTTGCATCGGTTGGCGTGGTTCGTGGAGCAACGTTGTCAGTGAAGGCGGTGGGAAGTTCTTTTCTTTTGTGTCGGGATTCACCCCGTCAATTTCAATCGAGAAAGTCTTTTGGCCTGATTCACTATCGGGATGCAACGGCACGTTGCGGAACACGATTTTTCGAGATGGAAGTCGTCTCTGCACGGACACAAAATTCGGTCGACCGTTTTCGTTGGGAAAGTGAGCACCAATCTTCAGCGGATTTTCACCACGCCAATGCCCCGACGGTTTCAGCACTTGATGAGCGCGATCGAGCGCCACAATTCGCAGGTCATCGGCATCGGCTCCCCGGAAGTTTCCTGTGGCGGTGTATTTCGTCTCCGGGCTGATTTTCTGTTCCCAGTCCAGCCGAATCCCGTTGTTGACGCCGCCCGCAAAGTCGAACGCCGCGAGAGTTTGCCAAGCAGGGAGTTTGAGTTCAACAACGACATCGACACTTCGCCGATCCTCCGGCAGTTCTGCTACCACACTGGCTCGAATGTCCAACGGATGACCCGCTCGCGGCGAAGTCGTGTTTCCGCTGATCTTTTTGCCGTCGACTAGCAACTCGATTTGCGAGCCTTCCGGCAGCCCTGCGTGAACGTAGAACTTGCGTCCGATGAAATTATCACCAACTGAATAGGTCGATTGAACACCATTTAACGGTTTGCTGACAGCTTCGCCGTGGGTGTTCCAAAGCCTCGGTGTGCTGTCCGTATCGTTGCTCTCGCCTTTGGACTCATCATCGTTTTCCGCCTGTAATTTGACGTAATCACCGATGGCCGAGAGTTCGATGAAGTAACCGTTGGCGAACTCGATCCGGCCTGGCTGAGTTCGTGACGACGACGGATCCGCTGCGTCGTCTGCTGATAGTGTTCCGACGTCTGGTTCGACAGCAGGCGGATTCGCCTCCGCTGTGTTCTCATCCGCATTGCTGACCAACATGGAAGCGCTGGCGACCGCAGCCAGCAGCGACAGCACAACGAGCCCTGCAATCCATGATCGTCGCGATGGGAGTCTGCGATCGGGTTCTCCGGAAATCCGACGGATGCGTCGGAGTAGGTTTCCACCATCGGCGGCGGATACCAGCACGTCGCTGAACGATGTCGTCGGCTCTGCCAGCCTGACCGCATCCACCGCCACCAACGCCCGGGCCAACTCAGCGGGTTCGCATTGAACGGACAATGCGATGTCGTCGCAACAGTGTTCTCGTTCGGTCCGGATGATTCGCGACACCCACCACATCGCCGGATGATAAAACAGAACTGTCTCGATGACCGTCTGCAGCACGTTCACCGCGTAGTCATAGCGTTTGACGTGAGCCAGTTCGTGGGCCAGGATGGCTCGCAATTGTCGTTCGTTCAAACCCATAACCGCACAGATCGGCAGCAGCACAATCGGCTGAAAGTGCCCCACGACGGAGGGAACTTTCACCAACGCCGACTGAACCACTCGTGCGGCCCGGGAGGCTCCGATCGACGCACGCAACTCAACGAACATGTTTTGGATCGCGTCGGGAACGGGTGACTGACCGGCCTTTCTCAATCTCCGAGCCGTCCGCCATCCGGCTAGCAGTCTCGATGTCATCAACAATGCACCGACAAACCACGCGACAACAAGCCAAGGCAACCAAGGACGCACACGATCGGCCAGGGCCGGGACATCTTGAGTTTCTGCAATCACGGGCTGCACCGCTTCCGTCACCCGATTGCCATTCCGGTCTGTCGTCTCCGCAGGTGTTACGTTCAAGACTGTCGCCTTAACGTCATCGTCATCGGGTGACGGTGACGGAATCTGCAACTCAGTCGGCATAGGACTGGCTAGTGATGTTTCCGGAGCGTCCTCGAACACGTTGATTTCAGAAGCGAACTCCGAGGAGATCAAGTCGGTCACGTCACCGGGATTCGCGTCAGCGGTTTCTATCGCTGGGTCGGTCAGATCATCCTGCTGCGACGGTTCATCCACATCGATCCAACGCAGCGATGCGGCTGGGATGACAGCTATTAACAAGAGCGTCACCACTCCGGCGAAATACCGACTCCTCGACCAGGAAGTGGGCAGCGTCAGCAACACCAATGCCAACACAACGGCCGGAATCAGCAACAGCCAAAGGGAATGCACCAGCATCCAACCGAGTGCTTGAACGACCATGTGGTTCGAGAAATCGCTCATTGCTTCTCCTCCAGCTTGTCGATCAACCGTCGAATTTCTTCGAGGTCTTCCTTTGAGGGCCGAGACGCCGTCAACGCTTGCATAGCCAAGGAAATGGCGGACCCGTCGAACGCTTTTTGCATCAGACGCGTTACCAATCCTTTCTGCGCTCGCTTCCGCGTAACGGCAGCAAAGAATGTTTGAGGCCGAACGCTCTCATCCTTGCGTACGAGTCCTTTGCCCTGCATGACAGCCAACATTTTGACCGTCGTGGAGTAATTCTTGCCCTGTTGTGCGTGCACCGCATTGTGAATGTCTCGAGCCGTGGACCCTGGCTGACTCCACAATTCCTGTAGGATCTTCAGTTCTACGTCACCGGGTTCAATATCTTCGGGCATCTGTCGCCTCCGTCAGCAATTAGCGAATGGATTCGCTATTTCAAGCGAGAATCGGACATTGACAAGGGACGACCCGTTGCTGCTAGGAACACGCAGCAAAACGATCCATTCGTTGTCGGATTGATCCGGCCGTGTGGTTTCTCAGTCGACGGATCAGCGTCATGCGGGAGTTCTGCTGCGATGAAGCGACCTATCGTGCGACGACAGAATCCGACACCACGGTCCGCTCTCGTTATGCATCTGCTCTATTGCGAGTGGCCGAATTGAGTCAATGTCCGCGAAATTCCCGGACCGACGAACTCCTCACACTCGCCGCCAATCGCTCGCCCTCGGAACTTCGTCGCCGCATCACTCACCTATTCGGCGAACCAATCCGCAAGCCGTTGGGACTCTCGCAGGGCAGCATTTTCGCACTGATCGCTGCCATCGCAATTGCCCTGGCGAGTCCCGTGCTTGGGCAGTCAAAGTTCGACTTGGCCACGGCAGACGATGCAAGCACGATCCAGGACGACAACGAGGTTCGACAACCGAATTTGCAGAAACCATTTGAACCGGTGGTTCATGGACCGGATGGAAAACCAGTGCCGCAGGCAACGGTGGAGGTGCGAAGCGATCCGAAGCCAACGGCACGAGCACGTGCAGGTTGGAAAATTTCTGAAGGCTTCGACGTACGGACTGTTCATGCAGACCGACGAACACGGTCGGTTGGTTCTCGAATTGCCGTTGCTGCCGACACAATTCACCGCTCAGCTGGACGCCGGTTGGTCGGTCGGCGGTGTGATCGTCAACGGCAAAGGCCAGCCGATTGAGGGGGCCGAGGTGCGTCCTTCGGTGGAATACAAAAAGCGGCCGGGCGATCTAAGCCAATTCGCAATCGGTCGGCGAGTCAAGACGGATGCCGAGGGCCGCTGGCGATTCAATCATGTGCCCGCTTCGAAGTCGGATGTCTGGGTCGAGATCGATCACCCTGAGTTTAAGCCCAAACGGCTCTCGTTGGTGCGAAGCGAGTTTGAAGTTTCGCTGGAACAGAAACCCAGCAAACCAATCGAGCTCACTCCCGGCCTGACGGTCATGGGGCGAGTCGCGGATAGCGAAGGAGAACCGATTGCCGGGGCTCTGCTGCGAAGGAAGTTCTTCAACGACATCCGCAAAGCGACCACCAATGCCAACGTTGAATATCGAATCAATGGTTGCGAACCGGGAATGGCCAAGGTTGTCGTCTCGACCGACGGCAAAGCGGTCGACATGCAGGAAGTTCGTATTGGATCAGACATGGAACCAGTCAACTTCCAGATGAAACCCGGAGGCACGTGAACGACCATCTTTTGGTCGTTAATGAAGAAAGACCGGATCCAACGAAGGAGTAATTGTGTAATAAGTCCCTCCAGGTACTAGCATCGCCTTAGAGAATGCCGCCCGATGTAACATGAAATCCTTAGGAGAGACTAGCAGGGCAAAGGGTAGCCGTATTCTGTTAGAGGGGAGGTTATCTCCAGGGATGTTTAGTGTTTGATCTGGCACATCGAAAGTTTTTGTTTGAGTCGTTCGACGCCCCGCCGCGTGACTTTCGTTTGGCGAAGATCGAGCTTCTCCAAGTGCTCAAGCGACGCAAGCTTCTCGATTCCTGCATCGGAGACAGCGGTTTGAGAAAGATCCAACTCTTTCAAGGCAGACAACTTGCTGAGGTGTTCGAGTCCAGCATCAGTCACATCCGTGTCATACAGCCATAGGCGTTCCAGACTCGACCATTCTGTCAACGTGGCCAGCGTGGCATTGGTGGTGTTCGTACGGTTGAGCGAAAGCGACTGGACTCCTGCGACCCGAGCGAGCAGTTGCCACTCGTCGTCATCCAAATGATTGTTGCTCAAGTCCAACCGTTGCAGGTGCGATAGGTTCGAAAGAGGGCTAAGCGTTTCGTGATTTGCCCGGCGTGTCGACAGGGTCACGGAGAAGGCATGGCCATCGTCCCCGATTTCGACGAACGCCTTGTGCTGCCGCAAAGACATGATCGCTTCCTTCTCGTCCGGACGATTCTCTAGCGTCATGGCGATATTGAATGGCGAGGAAACCGTGTTGTTCAGAGACACGAAGTCAATGCTATCGATCTTGACATCGTGTTTCGGGTTTTCCCAACTCCGCACGAACAATCTTAGCTCGACACGCTGTCCTCGGAAGTCCTTGGAGGCATCGTTGACGCCGGTCCAAGCAATCTCAGCACGCGAGGCTTTGGAGGTATCACCGAGTTGCCACCAGTCGCGGAGGTCCTCGCCATACACGATTGGAACCTGCTTCGACGTGTCGTCCTCGTAATGTACCTTATAGTGTCCGAGGACGGTCCCGTCAGCAACGCCCGGGGAACCCCAGCCTGTTCCATGAAGAAAATGGATGTGCGTTGCCTTCTTGCCGACGGGGATTCCTTCCACAGAATCTGGCCACTCCGGAGCACGTTTCCCAGCCAATTGAATCATGCCATCGCCGACGTGAAATGGAATCTTGGCGAATTATTGTTTCCCCCGTGGGAGAGGTTTCAGGTTGTTGCCCTCATAGCCGTGGAAGTCCTCTGAAAGCGCTTGATTCGTCTGTTTTGCCAGGTCAACGAAGTGGAACTGTCCTTTTCCCGCAGCCGTTGTTCCGTGTTTGCCCATTTCATCAGCGGTTGCCTGGACCGGAGTGAACTGCAGGGGTCCGAAGAGCATCCTCAAGGCCAATATGACAGCACCGATACTCAGTATATGCCTCGACGGTAAACGGAACATCTGATTTCTCCTTTTGAGTCCGAGAGTGACCATGCGATGTTCCCAGCATACCGGTGAGCCACTACACATTACAAGAAATGACAATTGCGGCTCATCTCACTCAAGCTTTTTCAATGCCCCCTTCCCATCTATTAGAGGGAAGACGTGATTCAAGCCGTACCTCTTGTAATACTCGCCGCCCCCTCCGTCATGTGACCTTTTCCCCGATGTTCCTTTCCGGCGGAACCTGCCTCGCACGTTGTCAATCTATTCCGTGCAGGGATGGCAGAGCGGTTGATAGTCCACTAGTGTCGGTTTTCCTTCCATCCGTTGTGGTCATACCGCCAAAGAACTCTAACACTTGGCAGTGACCTTCCTGAAACGTCTTTCAATGAATCTCGTATTCGCAGCATACGGCGGGTCTCGACCTACATAGTCGTGTCACGGCGCACATTGAAGTGATCAGCACACCCACAACGTCATACCCCCCGGACCGTTGTTCATAGAAGCGAAAGCCGTTTCAAAATTACAACATGAACGCAAAAAAGACTCTGTAGGCAATGCTGATAGATTGGCTTTTCATGGGATGCCGAGTATTCGGTTCGAGTACGCTGAATTGACAGGAATGGCCGGAGAGATGTTCTGGCATCAGCAAGATGGCGTCTACCCATCATGGCGAACGTTGATCTCATATATCGCTCAATTACAATCCGGTTTCGCGGGAGCGGTTGATTGAAGTTGGACTCAAGACTCTTGGTATTGCAAGTAAAGAATTAGTGTGAACCTAGCCTAAAACGCAATAGTTCGGACATCCGGTTGAGCAACGAAATGGACGAATCCGTTCGCTAACTTGAAGATTACTACAGACGGTCGTGGGAACGCCGCCCAGTGCACAGATCCAGCCTAGTAGATACACTCATGTCACACTAGGGAACACTAGGTTCTCAATTGTTGGAGTGTCCTTCTTATTGCACATTTTGCGGAACGTTCTATTACTTCTTGACCAACGTTCAGCGTGTGATATGCTCCGAATCGGAGAACGTGAACGCAAGCGTACTCTCCTCCCCAGACTCTCTCCTTCGTTCCCGCCAAATCTCTCGCTGGTTATCCTCATTGTGCCTCCTGTACCTTCAAACGATTTTCGCGAATCGATATCAATCAGCCGTCGACTTATCATCGGACTTGCAGCAGGGTTGATGCTTGTCGTTCTCCTATATTTGATCCTGAATACAGAGTTTGAACCGACAGCCGAGAAGCAGACATCGACCGACGAAGCCACCGAATCGTCTGAACAACAGCCGTCTAACGATTCGGAACCCCCCCTAGCAGAATCGTCTTCTCCAGTACATTCAGTGAGTCAGGATGAAGCAGTTTCCGGCACGGATACAGAGTCAAACGGTCGGTCATGGGTAGAGTCACGCAGCGAATCGTTTGATGCCGATCCCACGGAAACAACTCGTACCGTTGAGGAACTCATGAATCGAGCTAATCAGCAGAATGCGGGGGGTAACACACGATCTGCATTTGACACGCTTCTGAAAGCCTATTCCCTGACTCAGCATTATCCCGATGACAAGAAGCTTAGGGAAATGGCCGGCCAGCTGCAAAATCAGATAGACACGCTCGGCCGCCGTCTTGACGCTAGACAGTCGACCGACTCGATCGATTCATCCAAAAAAATCATCGAGCAGTGATCCTCGAGCCGATTCGGAACGTTAATTCGTCGGCTGGTTCATGACTCAAGGGCTATCAATGACTATTACCAACACGACCCCCATCCTCCGCAATCTGACTTGTCCACACTGTTGGACCGCCTGCAAACCGGAGGAGATACTATTTGTGTCAGAGCACATCGATCTATTGGGTGATAGCAAACTTGGTTCTGATCAGCCCATTCGCTTCAGGCCAACACGCTTCACCGTTCAAGGTGAGGCAATCGATGCCAAAGGCTTTCCTTGCTTACGGCTTGCCTGCCCGAACTGTCATTTACAAATTCCGCGTGCCTCGCTCGAGATGCCCGCACATTTCCTATCAATCTTTGGTGCGCCGGGCAGTGGCAAATCCTACTATCTAGCATCAATGACCTGGGAAATGCGGCGACGTGTCGGGGAGGAGTTTCGGCTCGCCTTCAACGATGCTGACCCAGAGATGAATCAACATCTCAATGAGTACGAGGAAGCCCTGTTTGTTAACTCGCGTGGAACCGAGTCAATTCCACTGGGTGATCTCATTCGGAAAACGGAAACTCAAGGCGATTTGTACGCTTCTGTGAATTTCGGGAACCAGAACGTTATCTATGCCCGACCATTTCTATTTACCCTACAGCCGCGAAACGATCATCCACAAGCAAAACAGGCAGAGAAACTCGCTCGGGTGGTTTGCCTCTATGACAACGCCGGCGAGTCATTCCAACCGGGGGCTGATACTGCGGCGAATCCTGTAACGCGACACCTTGCTCGCTCTCGGGCACTGATGTTCGTCTTTGATCCGCTCCAAGATGTCCGCTTCCGCCAAGCGGCAAATCTTGAGGGCAAGCCCCGTGTGTTGAGCCGTCAAGAACCTGTGTTGCAAGAAGCCGCTAGCCGAGTTCGACGGTACGCCGGTT
The DNA here is from genome assembly GCF_011634775.1 of Thalassoroseus pseudoceratinae. Lineage (NCBI taxonomy): Bacteria > Pseudomonadati > Planctomycetota > Planctomycetia > Planctomycetales > Planctomycetaceae > Thalassoroseus > Thalassoroseus pseudoceratinae. Next base: position 52,722 of record NZ_JAALXT010000007.1, on the reverse strand, counting down.
TGTCCTCACGCGGTCAGCACGATCGTCCGCTGATCGTCGTGTTGACCAAAGCCGATCAATGGGTCGAGCCGATTCTTGGTGGCTTCCCGGAGGGCGAACCGCTTCGCACAGTCGTGCACGATGAGCAGCGAATGAACGGAATCGATTTGAAGGGAATCGAACAGTTCTCGGCAAAGGTCCGAGAACAACTCTTGAAGATCTCGCCGGAAATTGTCGCTGCCGCAGAAAGTTTCTGCAAGGAAGTCATCTACATCCCAACGAGTGCAGTTGGCTCCCACGTTGAAGTCGATTCTGAGACCGGTCTTGATCGGATTCGACCGGCCGAAACTGCGCCTCAATGGGTAACAGTGCCGATGCTCTATGCTCTCGCACGAACGACTAAGGGACTTGTCCCGATCGTAGGGCAGCGACGACGCTCCTAATGTCTCGCCAACCCGTCTGAATATCTTCGTGTCTCCCCGAATCAAGCGACTGATGCCATGCCCCAAGAATTGATTTACACATCGGCCAAGAAGGGACTGAAGCCAGGCAGTAGCGGTTTCTGTACGGTTGCCGCCACCGCTGGAATGTCTGCTCCATTGGTCAGTTCGCTCGAACGGTTGTGTGGTTATCGGCATCTGGCTGCACCCGGTGACTCAGCGAATCCCGTGGCCTATTCTCACTTCGTGCAAACGATTAGCGGACGGAAACTGCATCTTCTAGCCAGGATTGCTGATGCGGGTCGCGACTATACAGGTCGAACCAACAAGCTCTGTCATCATCTCGTGCTGACCGATCAGGAATGTGAAACCGCCAGTAGTCCAGCAGCGGCTTTACTTTCCGAGTCGATGATCACGACCTGGAACGGTCAGGTCCGGCAACTTCCGCCGCCTGCGCCCGCTCAACCCACTGTTCGACCCGGCCCGTGTCGAGATTGGCACCAGCTTACAGGAGATGCCGGTTGGGGCGGGGTGTTGCTGGATCACCTCGACCAGCATCCGAAACAGCAAGTCTACATAGTGGCGGAATCAGGAATGGATGTCTTGAGTCTCTTCGCCGAGACGCTGGCTCTCCTTCCGCCTAACCGTCGGTGGGAGCCGACCTTCACAACCTATCTCAACAGCACATTGCAAAATGTGGATTGTCGTTGGCGGGTAGTCCTAACAGGCACCAAAGAAGCCCATGAATCACGACGCTTCGTCCGAGATTTGCGGATTGATCTCACCAAGCCCCTCGGCAAACCTCCAGCCGGACCATGGGTCGAAGCGGCACGCACCGGACAAACGAAGTCCGGCAAGCCCCGTCCTCAACGACCAAGCACGCCTCCTCCAGTTCCAGCAGCTTCTGCGACAGGGGATAGCGTCGATGTTGAGTTCGAGTCTTATCCTATCGCTGACACGCCCCAAACGCCACCCGACAAAACGCCCCCCAGCCGCCGCCGACGCGGCGTCACCGATGTGCCACAAACGACCGAGAAACGTAGCGTGCTGAAACTGGTGCTCTCGCTTCTCGCATTGAGCGTGGTGATGATCATTGTGACCTTTGCGGTTCTGTACTCACGCTTTAGCATTCAAACTGACGGTAAAAAAGCGGGCGACGTAGCCAAGAACGGAAAAACGCAATCTGGAAAAACCAGAACTGATCTAAACGCTACTACGCTAAAAAAGAGCCAAAGAACGGAATCGTCAGTTCCATTACCTGAGGAACCAAAGCAACCTGACGTGAGTCATGTCGCCTCCGATCTGCTAGAAAAACTCGCAAAAGGTGTCGATATTTTGCCAATGATCTCTAAAGACAAAAACATTCAGCAACGATTTAAGTCCACCCCAAACGAACTTAAAGAACTTAAAAAAGCTTTCTCAATGTGGGTCGAGAAGCAGATTGCTTCCGAAGAAACCAACAGCGACGAGCTGAAACGGCTAAAGGCTGTGAGATATAATGTTGATCTTTTAGGGAAAATCTTGCAAGTACTCACTGGCCAAACCGACATTGAGTCAAGCTTTAGTACCGAATGGCGACCTCAAGTTGACAATAGAATCCGCATAGTTCAAGCAGAAATAGACACAAGAGAAAGACAGGATATTAAACGAAAATCTGTCAATAGTTGGAAGAGTGGAAAGACGGAACCCGTTGTAATTTCGAGTATGATATCCGGCTCAAAATTGCTAAACAAACTATTGTCCGAGAAAGGGTTTGCAGTCGATCTGCTAGAACTCCCACAGGATGTCGAAGTCAAACTTATGGACTTCTGGATTCCCCAAATGGACGACGGAGTGAGATACGAAATATCGGAAGCTACAGGGCTCAAGTTGAAAATTGTGAGGTCTTCGCAACGATATAGAAACTCGATCACAGTAACGATCACACCGCCGGAACGTGAGCATGCCGGATCACTCACCATTGACAAACTGACCGGCAGTCCGCCTACGAAAGCATTGTTTCTCGACGAATTACGATGGTGCTTCCTGGGGGTCGAAGCGGCAGGAATCAAGCGTCGAGTTTACCTAGGTGACGTTCCACTTTTTACCACCAAAGAAATTGTTCTTGAACGTGATAGTTCCAGAGAATTTGGCTATCGCTGGGAATATCAGCTCATACCTGATCCCAAGGGAGATGAGTTTATCCCACCTTTAGAAATTCAAAGTTCTTGGACGATCTACGATGCGGAGCCTGTGAAAGCGAATGTAAAGAATAACAGTAGCATGTTTACTGGCCTTGCGGATAAAAGCAGACTGACCTTTTATTTCGATGCCTTGAGTCGTGTAGGCGGGCAGACTCTCTCAGAACATCGTGACAAACTCACAATTGATCTAAAAGCTAGTGTAATTAACTTCTCCATCGATTTTGAGGAATTGATGAGCAGGTTGCGAAAATACACGACAATTGATGGCTTTGGAGATGAGTCCGCTTTCTTTGAGACAGCTCTGACAATGGATGACGTAGATGCCAATCAGCAATTGAGCCAGTTTGACGGACGGCTTCCCCTAACAAAGAAAAACAATAGTGGGCAACCGGCGCACTCCGAGGAAGAATTGCTGAGAAAGTTTGACGAATACAACAAGAAGTTCAAAGCAGATATGATGGCAATGAATCCAAGCAAACTGCCTATCCGTGGCGGGGCGATTCGCATGTCAATCCAAAAAGTGAATTTACACAACCCGACGTCTACCGCAGCTTCGAGAAAACGAACCAAAGGAGACGACGCGACGCGAGAGAAAGAAAAGCTAGATTTTGGATACATCATCCGAATCATAGACTCAGACTAACTCTAATCATGTGTTGATAGAAGGTGTTATGGGTTTGTCGATAACTACAATCGGCTTGCTTACTGCTTGAGATGCTTAGTTCGAATCGGAGCGGGTCTTTATGTCACGGTATCAGAAGTTGTCGCAAGAGATTCTTTCGGTGTTGCAGTCAACGGATCAGACGCGGACACCGAAGTTAGAGCAGCAGGCTGCGGAGTATTCCGAGCTTGTTGCCAAGGTGAATGATCGATTGGAGCGTTGTGGGGAACTGCTCCGCAATGGACTCCGTACCGAGGCCATCCACCTTGCCGAAAGTGAGCCACCGGTTCTCGAACTGGTCTCCGACTTGGATCTCGGGGGTGACGAAGAATTGTGGGCCGAACTATGTGCCGACTATGATCTTCCCGTGCCTCAGAGCCTTCTCATCGGTCGGGCGGAGGAACTTGAAGAGGCCTACGCTCAGCAGGCCCCTCTAGAGGATTTGTTGTCTCGCTGGCGACGAGTCAATCTTTCGCGAGCCCCGATGGATGTTCGTGTACCGATTCTGCGTCAACTTGTCGAGGCCGATCCGCATACCCACTTTTGGGAGGTAGACCTTCATAGTTTCGAACAAGTTGCCATCAAGGACGCGCAGCAGGAAGCGGCTCAGGCCGTCAAACAAGGCAACATTGGCCGCGTCCGTGACTTGCTGGCGTACTTACGGGATGACTCATGGTCAGTTCCTGTGCCGAATGCGCTCATTCAAAAATTGACGAAGGCCGGGGCATCGTTGCAGAGCAATCAAGCTCGTCAGACACTGACGGAGTTAGCGCCCCAGCTTGACCAGGCGCTTTCAGAGAACGATCTTGACTGGGCGATGCAACTCACTGACCAGTGGGCTGCCGTCGCCAAGAAGGTGAATCTGGCAAACGATGATCCGTTGATCGAACAGGTTCAACCCGCACTCGGCTGGGTCAGCGATGAAAGGGCTCGAAAGAAAGAATCGCGGCGTTTGTCGGGACTCGTGTATGAACTCGAAGAGCTACTGAACGATCAGTCGAACGATACCGCGACTCTGGAACGATTGATCGAGGCAACGAACGTAGACGCTGCGGAGATACCGGATTCCCTTCAACGTCGAGCGCGAAACCGCCTTGCTGAGTTGCGAATCAGGGAGCGACGACGATGGCAGGTCACAGTGGGCGTCTCAGTGTTTGCAGTCCTGGCGGTCGTCGGTCTGGTCGGCTTTGTGGGTTATCAATCGCTTCGATCCCAAGCCATGAATAAGCAAAGCGAGGCAATTCGAGGACTGCTGGCAGACGGAGATCTCGAATCCGCTGAGCAGCGGTATCAGGATCTAACCGAGGAGTATGAATTCGAACAGTTGGAATGGCTGGGACTCGGTGATGAAATTCGACAAGCAAAGCAGACTGATGTCGAGCGGAAAGCCGCGTTGCAGCAGCTGATTCAAATGATGACGGACCAACTTGACAGCAAACAATTTGAATCGATTTCCGAAAGCCATTGGAAACGGGCGGGAGAACTGGCAGCCAGCTCCGACGAGCAATTGCTTGTCGAGCGATTGCGGCGGCGACAGCAAGCGGGACTCTCGGAACTAGCAGAACAGCGGGCAGAACAATTTCAAGTACAGTCTGACAGTCTGATAACCGCTTTCAAAGAAGCCGAGCTCGCCATTGAGAGCCACGATTGGCAGAAAGCCAGCGACCAACTGTCTGCCGCCTCAGATCAGATTGCTTCGATTCGGTCAAACGCAAGCCAACTTGCGCGAGCACAATTACAGATGTTACCTCCGTGGGAGAATCGACTTGAGGAAACCAAGAAGTTGATCCAATCTGGCCGAACTCGTGAAGATTTGCTGAACACACTGACGGCTCATTTTCAGGAATCAGCTAGCGATCCAACGAGTTGGCTTAGGACTTATCGAAAGCGGATGGATACGTATATCGTTGCGTTGCCTGACGATTATCGGACCGCCGACTTTAAGCTAACGATCGAGGAGATCCCGCTATGGGATGACTACTTCCAGTGGCAACAGGCCAAGCAGGACTGGATTGACAACCCATACCCCTCTGATCTTCAAGTCGTCGCGGCCCGGCGAGAAGAACTTGCTTCCTTTGCAATGGGGCTTGAAACCAAGCCGTACCAGGAAACGCTCCAACGCTACGATCAACAACTCGCTACGATTGAAACGGTTTTTGGTGAAGACGGTTCCGTACAATCCGTTCGAGACTTTCTATCGATGGATGTCTTACAAGACGACTTGCATGTCTTACGTCAAGGTGAGACTCGCTACTATACATGGAAGTCTCAACGTGATGGCAACAGTGTCAAAGTTCTTGAACAGAAGGGTTCAAAATCACTTTTGATATCGTCGGGAGAACCGGCTGTCTTTACTCCCGCGACGCATGTGCCAATATGCCGAAAGATATTAAAAGATTTTGAAACATTGGCGCCAGACAACTGGGTCGGGAAAACTAAGACCGCCGCTGTCCACGTGCTAGCTAATGATACGATGCTTCCTGAGATCCAATGGTTGCTCGTGACCATGATTTTAGAAATGGCCGCGGAAGGCGATGAGCAATTGGCGAAGCAGTTAGCACCGATCCGCTCTAAACTAACAAAGAAGCAAGTTCCGCTTGATCTTCCTTGGTGGGCTCCGCAAGAAAGGGTTGTTGTCCAATGGCGGCCGGTGATTGTCGATCTTCTGAAATCTGTGACACCGATGGACCTACTTAACGCCTGGGCCAACGTAGAGGAAAAGGCCGAAACCCCAGATTGGATGTCTCGAAAAATGCGTCCCGTCGCGTGGATGTATCGCCGTTCCGCTACTCAAGGATCGTCTTGGAGTCTCAAAGGACTGGAGGGACTGAAGCGACAAACCAGCCTTTGGGTCCTCGTCCCAGCCTCTGATGACGGACAACCAGGGCGATGGAAAACAATTGGGTACGCGGGGCCCAGTGGGGCAGGGCTACAGTTTAATGCCCCGGCAGTTCAAGAAGGCCGTTTAGTTTTCGCTGGTCAGCCTGAGTGAATCATTGCCGTTGACTGCTTGCGGATTCTCATCGTTCAGAAAGTACAATCTATGTCCGATTCAGATAGCGAATATTACCTCCGAAGCCGAGGACGAATAACCGGACCGCACACGTTGCAGGGGCTAATCACGCTTCGAGAAAGACGCAGACTGGGACGATCGGACCAGCTATCGGTCGATCGTCGAGAGTGGTTCCCGGCTCGCCAGCTACCGGAACTCTTCCCGCAGACGGCAACTCGTCGAGCACTCGAGCCAATCCATGAGTTCGCCGATTTGCCCGAGGAACCGTCGACTGGTAACACCGATATCAAACCTGACGATGAAGGCGCTTGGTTCTACCAGCAGCCGGATGGGAACGTCGAGATTGGTCCCGTCCAATACTCGAAAGTGGAACAGCTTGTTCGTGAAGGCACATTGCGATCGAAACATCAAGTGTGGCGAGATGGTTGGCCCGATTGGCGGTTGGTCGAAGAAGTGCCACAGCTGGCAAATTGGTTGTCAACTTCTGCTCACCAAGGAAAGACCTCGCAAGACGGTCTATCTAGTAGTGCAGCAACAGCGGCGATGTGGCTTGGTTTAACTCCCTGGCTCGTGGCGTTGGCAGGCTTCACCATTTTTCTTCTGTTTATCGCCATTGCCAAGGAATCACAAGCTCCATCCTTGATTGGTCTTCTCGCACTCGGAGGCAGTCTATTCGGAGTTTTATCCAACTTGGCTTGGTTCGTCACGAGTGTGCTGGCAATCGTGTTCGGGGGGATCGGCATGTCGAGGACTGGCGAGGGGAAACTTGCCGGGCGTGGGCGGGCCATTACAGGGCTGACCCTCGGGATTGTCAATCTGAGCATGCCGGTTCTCTTGCTCGTTCTCGCCGCAGGTGCCTCTGCTTCTCGTTCGTTCTAATGCAATCTCTGACGACATCACACGATTACTGGTTAAGGGACCTCAATGTCGGCTGATACTGAACTTTGCCCACTGTCATGGTCGCGTCAAGACCCGGAAAGACGGCTGATGATGCCAGCGGCGCATTACACACGGGTTTCCAGCTTCACGACTGGATTCTTGGCGACTATCCTCACTGTGGCAGTACTTGGCGGGCTGCTGCTCTTCAAGGACCTTTGGATCTCTCAAACAATTTGGCAACGTGGGCCTGTTCCGTTTGCTATCGTATTTTTCACATGCTGGTCTTTGATGATCATCTTTCTGAAGTGGCTCAAACTGTGTCTACAACGACGAGCTCTGGATTTTCAAATTGTTCCACCCACACCAGACTTTATACTAAGTCCGGAAAGCGTCTCGGTTGTCCAGAATAATATTTTAGATACGGCTGAAGACCCGCAAAGGTTTATCCTGTTTAACCGAATCAACATCGCACTTGCGAACCTGCGAAACCTCGGCCGCGTTGGAGACGTCGATGAAATCCTGCGGTCACAGGCGGACAATGATGAAGGGAGTATGGAAACGAGCTACGCCACTTTAAGAGGCTTTGTCTGGGCAATCCCTGTTTTAGGATTCATTGGAACTGTTCAAGGTCTGGCCGAGGCTATCGGTGGCTTTGGAGCTGTTCTATCACAAAGCGATGATTTGAGTCATGTCAAGGACGCTCTGAAAGGGGTCACTGGCGGTTTGAGCGTTGCCTTCGAAACGACGCTGCAAGGGCTCGTTGCGGCATTAATTGTCCAATTACTGATGACGAGCTTAAAGAAGTCCGAAGAAGAATTCCTCGACCGCTGCCGAGCTTTCTGCACCCGGAACGTCACCGGGAAACTTCGCCTAATGCCTTTTGAAGAACCTCACGCGGAATGAATCGTCGTCGCAAATACCACGGACCAGCTATATCGCTTTTCGCGTTTCAGGACATCATCACAGCAGTCTGCGGCATCCTGATTGTCATGGTCCTCCTGCTAGCTATTGAATTAACATCACATACGTCTCGAACAACAAGCCATTCATCTCCAGATTTTAAAGCGCTCGAAGCGTCTCTTGAAGACATCAACAAGCGGCGGAAGGAGCTACAGAATCGGGTCGACTCACAAACCGAGAGTGTTTCTGCATCCGTTTCCCGACCAGTCGCCACGATTGAAGCTGAGATCAGACAGCTTCGGATGAAAAAAATACTGCTTGAGGACAGAATCAAGAATGCTGCAGTACGTGCAAAGCTATTAGATGACGACCAAGCTGCCACGCGATTAGCTATAGAAACACGAAGTGAAGACTTAGAGCGACTTGAAGACCTGAACCGCGAAAAGGATCTACTTGAAGACAGCCTTCAAGAGGAGCAATCCGACAATCGACCGATTTTTCGGTTTGTCGATGGTCGCAGCCGCAACGGTTGGATCGCCGTCATCGATAGTCAGTCGGCCACATTGGCACCGCTGGGACGCGGGGAACGACCTGAGAAGCTTCTGTTAGGAAGCAATGCATTAAGATCGTTGAGCGAGTTCCTCACTCGGCAAGGTGCCGAGTATGTTCTGGTATTATTTCGCCCTTCCGGCATGGACCATGATTTGCTGGATGCATTGCAGACTGGAAAGCTGCGAGGCGGGTGCGGTGTCGGCATTGATTTAATTTCTGAGCAGCAGACCATCTTCGATCCGCAGACCGGACTTGCCCAATGAGAAGAGTTTCCGACCATGACGACGGCCTCGACTTGTTGCTAGATGCGATCTGCAACACGTTTGGCGGTATCGTGTTCATCGCCCTCCTAGTGGTTTTACTATTGGGAAACACCTCTGCGATAAAGGCTCCCTCAGTTCAAGAGTCTCTTTCACCAAGTGAGATTCTCCTCCAACAGGAGCGGCTAGCTTACCAACTACATGATGCTCGAGAAGAGCTTAAAGCATTGCAACGATTGGCCGCTCAGCAACGGAAAATGCTGTTGCAAGATGCATCAACCGAAAGCACCATTGAAAAGTACGACCAACTAATTAACGAGATCAATAATTTAGAGGAACAGTGGTACGAGCAATTGGAACTTAATGCTCGCACATACGCGGAGACACAACAGGAAAGACAAAGTATTGCGAAACTCGACAAGACTTTGGAAGAGCTTGAGGGAGAAATCAGCGAACTTCTAACGACCCTCACTGAAGTCAGAGCGAAGCGCGAATACAAGATGGCTTTGCCTCAAGTCACAATGTCGACCCGTAAGCCGTCGATCGGCCTCATACTACGCTATGGGCGACTCTATCTATGGGATTATGATCCCCGAACGGGAGAGCGAGGTCTGAACACGAGTCACTTTTTCGTCATCAATGAGACCGCTAGTCAGTATGAGACTCATGCTCGTCCCAACGCTGGGATTCCCCTTCACTCAACGGATTTCTGCAATGGACAGATTGCGGAGTTGCTTCGAAATTTCCCTCCTTCACGCTTCAATGTTACGTTCGTCGTTCGAGAAGATTCGTTCGATGAGTTCAAGACGGCCCGCGAGCACATTAAGCAGCTAGGTTACCGTTACAGCCTCATTGCTGGTGATGGTGTGGTCGCTGATCGTGGCGGCCATTCTCGTGGTACACAGTGAAGCTTCAATTGAAGTCAAAGCATCACACAAGAGTTTGGAACTCGGCTCGGTGGCGATAACAGCCAGTCTCGCTCGTTCCCAATCGAAGCTATTTCCGTTTCTTGCTTCGCATTTTCAGTCTTTCCCGACGCCACAGGCGATAGACCCGCTTGTCGCTCGCTTTCCAACCTTCACGACGCAGTAGCCGTCCGATCCGTCAATAACAATACCGCGGATGAAATCGGACCAACTTCCGCAACAGCTTCACCAAGGCCGGTTCATCACAGCGAGGCTCGCCAATATATCGCTACGTGCTGCGTATTGCGTACTACGTCGCTGATCGAGCACTGGACAGGCACGACGCTCGGAGACGTGAAATTCTCGTTGAAGCTGGCTAACTGCGGCTCGTTTCCGAGAAGGGCTCACCAGTATTTTGAGGCTACCGATTTCAGCATTTGGTAGTCCAAAGACAAGTCCACTACCAACAGCTTCAGACGACGGTTCTCGTCCTCAAGCTCTTTGAGCCGTTTGGCCTCCTCGGACTTCATCTCGCCGTACTGCTCCCGTCACCGCTGCAACTTCGATTCACTGACTTCGAGTGATTGCAACACCGCCGCCAAATCGTGACCGGCATTCAACATCGCATCGGCGTCTCGCAGCTTCTTGACGATCTGCTCCGGCGTATGCCGCTTGCGTTTCTTCGCACTCATCTTCATAGGTCTCCTTCACCCAAAACGGGCCGCGAAACCGTCGTAACACCTGAATCAGTTTTTCAGAGGCAGGCTAGGTGTTGACAGTTTGCAACCGTCGTCCGATCGAAGCGGGCGAGTTCTGTCAGAGACTTCAACTGATAGCCAGTCCGTTTGAGCATCGGTCGATCTGTGGACGCAAGTGGATTCACAATGGACTTGTGAAAACGCCCCTGATTCACGGTACCGAAAATTCCGTAAGTCACAACTGAGTCAATGTTTATGAACAGTCGGCCCAGTAGGTAGGCAGGGTGTTTCGGGTCGGCTTCACGAGATTTTCAACGGTTCACTGACTGTTTCAGTCTTGCAATGGCCTGACCACGTGATTACGTTCAAATAAATCAACCTGCGGGCTGTAGGGAAGAATTTGACTTTAGCGAACTTGAAAAAAGTTCCTCGAATAGCGATTCGGTGTTTCGAAATCGCATCGGTCGCTGCTCACCACAATCACCCTCGTGCTTGCCCCGCAACTGCGTCTTCCAATTGAAAGACACCTGCCAAACAACCTCACATTCATTGACGAATGCTGACGGCCCAATTGCATGGATGCCCCCCAAATTTGAAATCTCAACCCACCTACGGAGTCCTGCGATGTTTCTACGTCATTGGCTGTCGAATCTTGTATCTACCCCACGTCGACTTCAACAACGAAAACACCACGCTCGTTCGTGTTCTACGGCGGAGGTTTCTTCTCGTCGACGGACGCAGCGGCCAGCAACCGCCTTGGTCTCGTCTGCGGAAACGCTGGAAGACCGAACGTTGCTTTCAGTCAACGCGATATTCAACGCTGGGACTCTGACGGTCACGCTGGACGCCGCCAACGATCAGGCCTTTCTGCGTGTCGATGGAGGCAACATCGACGTTGGCACGTCAGAAAACGGCGAGGATGTACTCAACGATCAAGCCGGTGTGACGAACATCATTGTTCAAGACATCGGTGCCGCCGCCGGGCAGGAAGTGACGTTTTCCGTCGGCGATGCCAACTTCACGCAAGACGTGACGATCACGGATATCGAAACGGCCAGCTTGAACCAAGACATCGGCGGCACCGTTGATGGAAATGCAACTGCGGTTAATGTGACGTCACCGGGTAGCATTCAAGATGGCGTTGATGCAGCCGCAACCGGTGCTACCGTGACTGTGGGCGATGGCACATACACCGAAAACGTCCGGATCGAAGACAACCTGTCATTGGTATCGGTCAATGGTCGAGCATCGACGACAATCGAAGGAATCTCGGGGGTTGGAAGTTTGGGAGCGGTGGTTGTCACAAGCAACACCACCGCGGTCACAATCGGTGCTCCGATGCAAGGCTTCACCATTATCGGAATCGATAACGGGAATCCCGGCCTCGAAAACGCGGCCGTCTACTTTCAAGGAAGTCATTCGGGCGCCACCATTCAGGACAACGAGATCCAAGCCAACGGTGATCACGGGCTACTCACCGAGTTCGGCGCGACCATCGATGGATTCGTGATTGACGGCAATGAATTCTCCGGTCAAACCTTTGTCGGTGCTCAACCGGCCGGCATTGGATTCAGTGGCCAATTTACCACTGCGAATGTTCCCCGTCAGTTAGTCACGATCGGTGGCGGGAGCGGGGGCGGCAATACCTCCAACATTACGTTCACGAACAATCAAATTACTGGTGTCGCGGGCGGAATCAGTTCCGACGACAACATGAGCGAACAAGGCAACACGCTGGTCACGATCGATTCCGACGGCGTAACCGTCATGGGAAATCAGTTCGCGGGAACGACCACGCGATTTGGTTCTCAACTCCGTGCCCGCGGACCGAACACCGAGATTACACAAAACGTCTTTGACGGCTCGAACCTCGGTGCGAATACCAATCAGATCTTCGTTCAGAATCGGCCGAATGTCAGCATCAATGAGAACGGTTTCGATGACACTGTCACCGCGATCGTCGTTGGAGACACTGGTGGAAGTGAAGTCGTCGATGTCAACGACAACTTCTTCGGAACGACGGATCCCGAAGAGATTGATGCAGCAGTCTTCGGCCCGGCGGATTTGACCACTTTCCTCAATGGTGAAGATGCCGATAACGATCCCACGAATGGGTTTCAAACTGACGTCATGGCGGGTGTGCAAGCGTTGTTGACCGCCCCACAAGGCGACGGCGACAATACGCTGACCGTCCGGTTGAACGGTGTGGGCGACTCGATCGAACTAGTTCTCGACGGTGTCGTGCAAGACACGATTCCGCTGGCGGGGTTGACGGAGATCAATCTGCTGGGAGCCGATGAAACCGGCATGGGGTTGGATGACGAATCCGATACATTCATCATCGACTACACCAACGGCGCGATCGACTTGCCGGTAAACGTCGTTGGCGGCGTTGGTGCCAGCGACACGCTAGAGGTCATCGGCGGAGCGTTTGACTCAGCCGTCTTCAACTACGACAACGCGAATGATGGCAGCATTGAACTCACGCCGTCTGCGGCGATGGCATTCACCATCACGTATACCGGTCTCGAACCGGTCTTGATCGATAGTGATTTCGGTGACGATGTCACGTTCAATCTTCCGGCGACCGATGACGAGTTCGTTCTCGAAGAATCGCCGGATATGAATTTCGACCTGCAACTGCGGAGCGTGAACGGCACTTTTGAGACGACTTCGTTCAACGCTCCAAGCTTGACAGGCACGATCACCGTCAATGCCGGTGACGGAGTGGACGATTTCACGCTCGGCACGCTGCCCGCCGGTATCGATGACACGATTAATATCAATGGTGAAGATGGGGCGGACATCTTGACCATCACTGCCCAACCCGATGGGCCAATCTCGATCAACGTCGACGGCGGCACGCCGACAGGCACACCCACCGGTGACACGCTGCAATACACCGGCAACGGGATGGTCAATCCAACCGGTCTGGGAAGTGGCACCATCACCGAAGCCGGTCAAGAGACGATTAATTATTCGGACATCGAAACCGTCCAAGGGACGATGACCGGCGCATTGACGATTCTGGTTCAGTCAACCGGTGTGACCGGCGACACTCCAACGGATGTCGACAACGACTACACTCGCGTCAACAACGCGGTGCAATCCGCGGGGGCCGGTTCAACGATCATTCTCGAAGGGACATTTGACTGGACAGAAATGTTCGCTGCCGAAGACTGGGAAGCCGGTAGCGATGGCATGACGGGCACGGATGATGATTACACTGTCTTTCTCGTTGCCGGTCGCGAGAACATTACGATCACCGCGAATATGCTCGGCGATGCGACCATCCAAGGACCAGGCGACTTGCCCACCGTCAACTTGGAAGGGGTCTTCGTTTCGAATTTCAACTCTCCGGATAGTTATGCCGGGTTGGAGATTTCGAACCTGCAAATCTTCGATTTCGATTTGGGAATTGGCTTGTTCTTCGGTGGCTCGATCGACCAATTTGAAAACACGACCATCCAGAACAACTACATCCGACTCGCGACCGATACGATCGACGATACGTTGCAAAACATCGCCATTCACTTTGCCTTCGGTGAAAATCAAACGATTCAGGGGAACCAAATCGATATCCCTGGCGATGGCGTCAGCGACACAACGACCGATCCAATGAATCCGGTCTATGCGAGTTCGGTTGGAATGCAATCGAACACAAGCGGTACCGTCTACGATGGCCTGTTGATTGACGGAAACACGATCAACGTCCTCAATGCTCAGTCTGCTGATCCAGAAGCGATTCTCGGGATTTGGGAAAACTCGAATACTGTCACTGGCGATATCACGGTTTCGAACAACACGTTCACCAACCTCGATCCGAATAACGATCCCACGTTGAATTTGCAACGGGCGTTCCGCGTGACTTCGGTCTCCAATAGTGGAGCGGGCACGGCGGTGATTTACGACAACAACCAAATCGATGGCGCGAACACAGGGTTCCAGTTCCGATTTGGTAGCACCGGCGATCCCGCGCAGTTTTTGAACAACACGCTGACGCAAGTTGCGACCGGTTTCTTCCTGCAAGACAACACGGACTCCGCGTTCCTACAAGGCAACTCGATGACGAACACCGGCACGATGGCCGGTATGGGAGTCGGCATTGATGCCCACGGTGGTTCCGTCGTGGATGCCACCGGGGGCGCAAACACCATCAGCGGTTTCGACATCGGTGTGCGACTCAACGACACCGCGATGGCGACGATCACGAATGATTTCATAACCGGCAACAACATCGGCGTGCAGCTAACCGGCACGTCGACCGCGACGGTCAATGAGAACGATCTCTCCGGCAACACGACCTTCATCGATAATCAAACCGGGACACCGATCGAAGCGGAATTGAACTGGTTTGGCATCACCGATGATGTCCAGATTTTTGCCGGCATCAATGGGCCGGTTGATATCACGCCATATCTCGACGGTGGCGATGCCAACATGAACCCCGTTGACGGTTTCCAAGCCGACACGTCAACTCTGCACGTGACATCGTTGGGCATGCAACTCGATGCGATGGGCCGAATCGAAGAAGCGTTTGATCTTGTGACCGGTCCGAGCGGTGAAGTCATCCTGCATAATGGGACTTACGACGAGCAAGTGACGATCGACTTCCCCACCTTCACCGACTTCACGCTCCGTGGTGCGAGTGGCGACCCCAGCGACGTGACGATCAACGGGCTTGGCGCGACCGGAATCGACATCCTCAGCCCGTCGGAAGTCACTGTTCAGGACTTGGGACTGACTCTGTCGGCAACTGGATTAACAGCCGATAGCATCACAACGCTGAACCTCATTGATCTCCTCATCGAGTCCAACACCGTCGGTGGCGACATCCAGAACGTCACCAATTTGAACGTCACACTTTCCGATGATGCCGACGGAACCGACGTTAACGAAACCGATTTCTCGTCGACGAATCTGCAAACGATCAGCTACACCAACGTTGCCAATTTCACAATCAACGGCAGCGACGGAACCGATACGTTCGATGTCGCACCGACGAATTCGACAACGTTGACAATCAACGGAGACGACCCCGATGACGTGATCCCGGGGGACACGTTGAATTATGAGGGCGATGGCACGGTGATGTTCACCGACGACGACAGCGGTTCCATTTCGCAAGCCGGGTTTATGGACGTGATGTTCAATGGCATCGAAACCGTCGACGCTGGCAACGTGACCACCGACAACAATAACATCACGATTTCTGCCGACGAAGACGGCGTCGCGGATATGTTCGAAGTTCGCATTGACCCCATGAATGCACTCGACGTCCAAGTGCTCGTCAATGGTGTGGTCGTGTTCGATCAACCCCGAGCCGACGTGAACTCAATCAGTTTGGTCGGTTCCAACGACGACGACACCGCGTTGATTAACTACGAGTTCGGCAATCCGCTCCCAAGCGGCGGAGTCGACTTTGACGGCAATGGCGTCAGCGACGATGATCAACTCTTGCTGCAGAGCAATGGTACCGATGTCACGAGTGTTGAGCACATCTTCACAAGCGTGTCATCCGGACAAGTCGTGATCGATCCGGGAACTGGCGACCCGGCAAGCAGCGTGACTTACTCCGCCATCGAAGAACCGATTCTCGATACGCTAACTGCGGAGGATCGCATCTTCACGTTCGGTGTCGCGGAAGACAATGTGACGCTTTCCGATGACAGTGACGATTCTGACAACGAAAGTTTGTTAGTCGGTCCTGGCAGCGGGTTGCCGGTCGAATTTTCGAACCCGACGAACTCGTTGACGGTTGCTTTGGGTGGTGGGAATGACAACATGACCCTCGAAGCACTCGACGGTCTGCTTGATGCCGACGTGACAGTCGACGGTGGCAACGGTCAAGACACAATCGACCTACTAGCAACCACCGGCTCCGACACTAGCGTTTACGAACTTAACGGTGGCACAGGTGGCGACACCTTTAACATCAGTCCAACCGACGCAGTCGGTCCCGACATCACGATCAACGGCAACGAACCGAGCATCAGCCCCGGCGATTCTCTGAACTACAATGGTTCAAGTACGCTCGATGTGACCGGTGCTGGAAGCGGCACGCTGACTCCAGACGACATGATGAATCAGGAGGTTGCGTTCACAGGCATTGAGAACCTTAACGATGCCAATCCACCGACGCTTTCCATCGACGATGTGACCGTCGACGAAGACACTGGCATGGCGACGTTCACCGTGAGCTTGTCATCGCAAAGCATCCAAACGGTAACCGTCGACGTCATCACCACCGACGGAACGGCTCAACAGGGCAGTGACTTCACCTTCGCTTCACAGTCCCTGAGTTTCGCTCCTGGAGAAACCGAAAAAACCTTCGCGGTCACGCTAACGACAGACCAAGTTGTCGAGTTGGATGAGCAGTTCATAGCACAGCTGTCAAATGCCAACGGAGCGACGATTGACGACAGCTTTGGTACCGCGACGATCACGAATGACGATGCGGCAACGTTTTCGATTGACGATGTGACGCAAGATGAAGACGCGGGAACGATGACGTTCACGGTCACGCTCAGTCAACCGGTCGATGTCGATGTTACGGTTGATTACACAACCAACCCAGACTCCGCCGATTCGACCGACTATACCCCGACGAGCGGCACGCTGACGTTCCCGGCTGGTCAAACGTCGGCCACGATCACGGTCAGTGTTACAGCCGATGCGATAGTCGAAGCGGACGAAACCTTCTTCGTCGATCTTGCCAACGTCCAGGCAAGCGGTCGGGACGTGACGATTGACGACGGGCAGGGCGTTGGGACGATTCTTAACGACGAAACGGCCACCCTGTCGATCGATGACGTGAGCGCTGATGAAGCAGCCGGGACGATGACGTTCACCGTCTCCCTGAGTCAAACCGTCGACACAGACGTTACCTTTGATTTCACGACCACTCCCGACACCGCTGATGCCAACGATTACACGCCAACCAGCGGAAGCATCACCATTCCGGAAGGTGAGACATCGGCGACGATTACCGTCACGATTACCGACGACATGATTGTGGAAGGCACTGAGCAGTTCTTCGTTGACCTGTCTAATTTGCAAGCGAGCGGTCGGGATGTGACGATTGACGATGGCCAGGGCACGGGAACGATCACTGACAACGATTCGGCGACCGTGTCGATCGACGATGTGACCCAAGATGAAGATGCCGGTTCGATGACGTTCACGGTCTCTCTGACTCAACCGGTCAGCAGCGACGTGACCGTCGATTTCACGACCACTCCCGACTCCGCCGATGCCAGCGATTACACGCCAACGAGTGGCAGTGTGACGATTCCAGATGGTCAAACATCCGCAACCATTGTCGTGGCGATCACAGCCGACATGACGGTCGAAGACGACGAGCAATTCTTCGTCGACCTGTCGAATCTGCAAGCGAGCGGTCAAAGCGTCAGTCTCAGTGACAGCCAAGGAATCGGCACGATTGTGAACGACGATATCGCGACCGGCTCAGGGCAAATTGTCGATCAACCCATCGCGAATCCGTTTATCAATGGCAACTTCCAATTCGCCGTCAGTGGCAACTTCGATGGGGTTGGCGGTCCGGAAGACGATCTGTTGTTCTGGGACCCGATTTCAGGGCAGAACCGAATCGTGTTTGGTGATGGCACGCAACAGAACAATCCTGTTGCTCCGCTCGCCATCAATAACGATTACAGCCAAATTGTGGTTGGAAACTTCGACGAAGGTGGCGGGACCGACTTGTTCTTATGGAACCCGGCAACAGGTCAGAACCGAGTCATTCATTTGAACGGGCCAACGGGCAACGTGGTCGGGACTGTTGAAACGAACGTGGTTTCTAATCTCGCCATCAATGGCAATGATTTTGAGACCGTCGTGGTTGGTGACTTCAATGGCCTTGGTCCCGACGACTTGTTCTTCTACCAACCCGGTAGCGGACGCAATCGTTTGATCCACCTCGAAACCGCCACGCCGGGATCGGATACCGATGTCAACAACGTTCAAAATTCCGCGATTAACCCCGAGACGATCAATGGAGAATATGAGTCAGTTTATGTTGGCCAATTTGTCGCCGGTGGTTTGGACGAGTTGCTGTTCATCGATCTCGCTAGTGGATCAAACCGCATCGTTACGCTCACTCCGACAACGCCTGGTCAGGCATCGGACACCGCCGACGTTCAAACGAATTCGCTACCTCCGCTTGCATTCAATGGCTCCGAATACAATCGCATCGCGATTGGAGACATCGATGGCAACGGGATCGATGACGTGTTTGCATGGGACCATGACGGTGGAATCAACCGGGTTGCCCTGCTCGATACTGCACCAAGCACACCGCCACAGATCGTCGACAATTTAGTCGCTCCATTGGCGATCAATGGCGAGTACGATGAAATCGTGCGGTTGCGGGACGATGTTTTCGCGGACGCCGACGGTGACGAATTCTTCTTCTGGGACCCAACCAACGGTCGCAACCGGGGTGCTTATGTCTAGGATGAAAGGGCATTAGGCCCGCATTAGAAATCGATAAACGCCGTTCCAAGGTTGAAGGCACTCGGAAACGAAATGCCAATTTAAACCTTGGGATGGCGTTTATATTTGGGATCAACCTACAGCCGTTTCGACCGCTGCGATTCCGGCAGAAAACGCTCAAGTAGGCCGCGGATGTACGACGGCGTGTCTGAATCACATCACCTAACTCGGCATCTCGAAGATCAGCCCGTTCAACCTCAAGTTGCACAAAATGCTGACGAAACACGACTCCTTGGCCGGTCTCGTTGGCAACGAGATTTCAACGGTCACACACGTCTCGTCGACCAATCTGGTCCGTTTGCTGAAAGTTGAGACCCTGACCGACCGCGGCAGTAGCGGCGAACACGTGGACAGTTGCTGTTCCGGATTGAAACCAAGTCCATATTGACGTATCCTTATGTAACTCGCCTTCCTCTTTCCGTGAGCCAGCCGCCGTGCACCGTTTCCGAAAGTTCACGCTTCCCCTGTTGACACTATTGCATTGCGTTTGCTTTGCAACCGATGCCACTGCGGCGGACATTTCTCCGGCGGATCGGGATTTCTTTGAGAAGAAAATCCGTCCGGTCCTCGTCAAACATTGTTATCAATGTCATTCCGCCGACGCCAAAGAATTGGGTGGCAATCTCAGACTCGATACACGAGAGGGATTGCGGACTGGCGGACAATCTGGCGCGGCGATTGTGCCCGGTCGGCCTGATGACTCACTGCTGATTCAAGCATTGCGATACGACGGGACGGAGATGCCGCCCGAGACTCCGTTACCCAAAACAATCGTGCACGACTTCAGCGAGTGGGTCACGCGAAATGCTCCTGATCCTCGTGTCAGCAAGGCTGAGCCCGCTGCGAAGCAACAGGAAGCGATTCCATCAGAGCTTTGGTCACTGCAACCCGTCGTGAATGCATCCAAACCCGCCGTTGAAAATTCTTCATGGCCTCGAAATGAAATCGATTCTTTCATTCTCTCACGATTGGAACAAGCGGGTTTGACGCCCGTCTCGGATGCGACTCCACAAGCCTTGATTCGCAGAGTCTATTACGACCTGATCGGCCTGCCACCAAATTATACCGAGGTCAGAGACTTTGTTTCCGCTTACGAGCGGGAAGGTGAGTTGGCTTACGAACGCTTGGTTGACGACTTGCTGTCTCGGCCGCAATTCGGCGAACGATGGGGGCGATATTGGCTTGATGTGGCTCGGTACGGGGAGTCGAACGGGAACGACGGCCTAGGGCGAAACCCAACATTTCCTCACGCTTGGAGGTACCGAGATTATGTCATCCAAGCCTTCAACGAGGATCGCCCGTATGACCAGTTTCTCATGGAACAGATTGCCGGCGATTTACTTCCGGTCGACAACGCGCAGCAACGAGATCGATATCTTGTGGCAACGGGTTTCTTGGCCATGACAGCCAAGCCGGCAAAGGCGATGAACAACAACTTTGCCATGGACGTGGTGGCCGATCAGATTGACGTCGTCACTCGAGGAGTCATGGGGCTGAGCGTTGCCTGCGCACGATGTCACGACCATAAGTTCGATCCCGTTCCAACGCGGGACTATTACGCTCTTGCAGGTTTGTTTACGAGTACGGAAACGCTGTGGGGAGTCGCTGGACATGAAAAACTGACCGCACCGCCAACCGATCTTCACGTCCTTAAGACAGCTGAGAAAGTTCCACCGCCCGAGGGGTTCGTTGAAACGGTTTTGGTTTTGGAGTCGAACACTGGCAAGCCGAAGCCCATTCCGAAGTCGAAGTGGGAACCTGGCACTCCGCTGGCGATGGGCGTTCGCGATGCAAAAAAGCCAGCCGACTGCAAGCTTAATATCAATGGTGATTCCCGCAAACTCGGAAAGCCTGTACCTCGCGGCTTTCTGAAAGCCTTGAATTTTGACGGAGCCGAGGCGTTGAAAGTCAATGCTGCCTCAAGCGGCCGACTGCAATTGGCTCAGTGGATCACCCATCCGAACCACCCACTCACCGCTCGGGTCATGGTCAACCGGATTTGGCAATATCTGTTTGGTGAGGGGATTGTGAGGACTCCGGACGACTTCGGTAAATACGGTGCCCGGCCGACTCATCCTCTACTACTCGATCACCTAGCTATTCGATTTCAGGATGCTGGATGGTCAATCAAAAGTCTTGTTCGTGAGATCGTCATGAGCCGAACGTATCGACTTGGAAGTCAGGTCAACGAGACACTCATGCTGGAGGATGAGGAGAACTTATTGCTCGGCCGACACGATCGCAGGCGACTCGACGCCGAATCGTTACGGGATAGCATGCTCGCCGTTAGCGGACAACTTGATCTCGCACCGCCGTCCGGATCGCTGATTCGCCATCGAGACATTTTGATCAACTTGTCTGGTAGTCTTCATCAACCAAGTCGGCACCGCAGCGTTTATCTATGTTATCTACGAAATTCGCCTCCCCCGTCCCTGGCCGCTTTTAATCTCCCCGACTTTCGTGCGGTGACTGGTCAACGAGATCAAAGCACGGTCCCAGGTCAAGCGTTGTATCTTTTCAATAATCCGTTCGTCATTGAACAAGCCGAACAATTGGCGAACCGTTTGATGCAAGAAGAACACACTCCGACACAACGAATTCAACACGCCTACCAGCAGGTGTTGCAGCGAGACGCCTCTCCTGAAGAGTTGAAACAGGCGGAGAAGCTCGTTGATTTCACCTTGACTGAAACTCAAAATCGCCTTGACGCCTGGAGTAGCTTCTGCCAGGCATTGTTGGTTACGAACGAGTTTCGCTACGTCGATTAACTGACATCGACAAAGCAAATCGAGCTCGCGATTGACCACTTCGAGAGTCACGGACATCCAAAAGAGAGAGTCAGCGATGATGCATTCACGACGAGACATGTTGCAAGCCACCTCTTGTGGCTTTGGGTATCTCGCTTTGCAGGCTCTGTGCGGTCAGACACAGGCGGCTGGCTCGGCACGCAAAGAAAACTTAGCCGCGAAGACTCCGGCCTTTCCAGCACGAGCCAAGCGAGTCATTTTTCTCTGTATGAGTGGTGGACCAGCTCATCTCGATACCTTCGACTACAAACCACAGTCCGGCAAATCACCACACCCCGGTTCGGTCTTCTCCTTCGACCAACACGGGGAGAGTGGACTTTGGATTTCCGAATTGCTGCCAAATCTGAGTCGCCATGCCGACGACCTCTGCGTAATCAACGGGATGCACGCGGACACAACAATTCACGCGCAGTCGTTTTTGCAATTACACACTGGTGATCGGTTACGGGAACGCCCCAGCCTTGGCTCGTGGGTCAGCTACGGTTTGGGTACGGAAAACCAGAATCTGCCGGGTTTCATCAGCTTCAATACGAGTAAAGCGTCGATCTATTCGAGTGCATTCCTACCGACAATCTATAACGGCACTCCGATTGGCGTGAACGGGGAGGATATGTCGCAGGCAACCATCAGCGATATCTCGGGTCGACACCTGCCAATTTCGTCGAAAGAAAAACAGCTCGATTTCGTGCAGATGATGAACCGTCGTCACCGGGAAATGCGGGCCAATGACAAGCAGTTGGAAAGCGTGATCGAATCGATGGAACTGGGATTTCGGATGCAGATGTCGGCTCCTGATCTTCTCGATCTCAGCTCAGAAACGGCTGAAACACTGGAACGTTATCGGGTCGGCAAGAACAACAAGCAAATCGGCACTTGCAAACCGAGCGACTTCGGGCGGCAATGTCTGTTGGCGCGGCGTTTCGCGGAAGCGGGAGTCCGGTTCATTGAAGTGAATCATGGGAGTTGGGACCAGCACAAAAATCATCGCCGAGACCTGAAAGCGAACTGTGAAGCGACTGACGCCCCCATCGCCGCTCTGCTCGATGATCTGAAAGTTCGCGGGATGTTGGACGACACCCTCGTCGTTTGGGGTGGGGAATTCGGGCGGCCCGGTCTCAGTCCCGACAAAGACAAAGACGCCACTGGTCACAACTCACGTGGCTTTACATTTTGGTTGGCGGGAGCGAAGGTGAAAGCGGGCTACACTCACGGCAAGACGGACCAGACGGGCTCCCGTGCCGTGGAAGGAAAAGTCCATTTTCGTGATTTGCACGCAACAATTCTGCACGCCCTCGGACTGCCCGCAAATGACCTTACCTATTGGCATGCCGGTCGCGACCACCGCCTCACGGGTCCAGAAGGTGGTCAAGTCGTTCAAGAGCTGTTTGCGTGACTTCTCGTTCAAACTTCCGGGATTGAGAAAATCGACCGTGTGGTCCAGTAGTTTCCGAGACTCCACATCTTGGCGAGCCAATGGCTAGGTTGTCAGTCTTCGGACTCGATCAACGCACGGTCTTCCCTTCGATTTGCAAAGATTGATTATGAAGCGATCGTTTTTTCAATGCGTCGCAGGAATTGTTCTTGCTGTTTCTTTCCAATCCATAGCGAACGGCGAACAGCAGCGGCCAAATATCCTGTTTCTTTTCTCGGATGATCATGCGCTCAATGCGATCTCAGCTTATCAGGGTCGACTTGCCAAAATCGCACCAACGCCGAACATCGATCGGCTCGCCCAGGAAGGTGCTGTCTTCCTCAACTCGTTCTGTGGCAACTCGATTTGTGGTCCCTCACGTGCCACGATTTTGACAGGCAAACATAGCCACAAGAATGGTTTCATGCGGAACGGAAACCGGTTTGATCCCCATCAATGGACAGTTGCCAAAGAGTTACAACAAGGCGGCTATAACACGGCCGTGATTGGCAAGTGGCACTTGAACTCAGATCCTGTCGGCTTTGATTATTGGGAAATCCTGCCAGGCCAGGGCAACTATTATAATCCCGTCTTCATTCAGAAGGGTGGGAAACGCAAGCGATTTGAAGGATACGCCACGGATCTTACAACGGAAAAAGCTCTGGGTTGGCTAAGTCACCGCGATACTTCAAAGCCGTTTTTCTTGATGTGTCAGCACAAGGCGCCGCATCGGACTTTTTCACCAGCTCTCCGACATTTAGGGGCGTTCGATGATGTAACGATCCCTGAACCGGCCAATCTCTTTGATGACTATGCGAATCGCAGTCCGACACTCGCCCAAAACGAGATGGAAATCGACCGCCACTTTGATTGGGCCTACGACGCCAAAGTCCGCAAGGACGAACGAGGCAATATCACGCTACCAAAACCGGACCGCTACGGCACACCGGAATACAACCGGATGACCGCAGCTCAAAAGAAGACTTGGGACGCCTACTTTGGACCCCGAAATCAGAAATTTCTAAAAGACTATGCCGCCGGGAAGCTATCACATTCGGATGTTGTTCGGTGGAAGTATCAGCGGTATATGCGGAACTATCTGAGCACTGTCAAAGCGGTCGATGAGAGTGTAGGACGGATGCTCCAGTATCTCGACGAGAACAATCTCACCGATAACACCGTCGTGATTTACTCATCCGATCAAGGTTTTTTCCTGGGAGAGCACGGCTGGTACGACAAACGCTGGATGTTTGAGGAATCGTTCCGCATGCCGTTCTTGATTCGTTGGCCCGGTGTTGTGAAGAACGGTTCGCGACCGACAGAGTTGATTCAAAATATTGACTATGCTCCCACATTTCTTGAGATAGCAGAACTTAAAACTCCATCGGAAGTGCAAGGTCGCTCACTGGTGCCAATACTCGATGGTTCCGCCAAGGAATGGCGTCAATCGCTTTACTACACCTATTACGAACTAGGGGAACATGCGGTTCCCCAGCATTTCGGCGTGCGTACGCAAACTCATAAGCTCATCTACTTTCCACAGACTGACAAGTGGAATCTGTTTGATCTTGAACGCGACCCACACGAAATGAAGAGCGTTCACGCCGATCCGACTTACCGCCCCATACGGGAATCGCTCGTTGCAGAGTTCAATCGCTTACGCCAAGTGTATGATGCTCCGCCTTTGCCCCGCAGTCGATGACTTCTCAAGTATGTAGTAACCGTTCAAGACTTGAATAAGAACTTGATGAGATTGAATGACTGTGAACGTCTGGCCGTCTTTCGAGAATCATTCCTAGAGCGCGTTTACCATATGTGTAGCGTCTTAACCGCGTCTCACAGGCGATGGGTTCGCGGATTAACCCGATCGACTTGCCAGATCTTAGATTCGCCTTGGGCGAGGAATCTTTGCACCGGACCACTTTACGCCTTGTTGACGACGGACACGAACGTTGAATTCGTGCTAGTCCCGCTACTGGATGCCAAAGCGAAATCCATTTGGTAATCGACCCAGGTTTTGATCTCGTTCGGCAGTTTGATACGCTAATGGCATCGAATTTCTCGCAGCCTGCAAGGGGGGACCGCGATGCTGAAGATTGAAGGCAACAGACTCCGGCTTTGTGATGGGCTTCCGCGAAGGTCGTTCTTGCAAATCGGCGGTTTGGCCATGGGCGGACTGTCGCTCCCTCAGTTGCTGGCCGCCGAATCGCAGGGCGAGTCAACGCGGCATAAATCCGTGATCATGATTTTCCTGGCCGGTGGACCGCCGCATCAGGATATGTTCGATCTCAAGCCGAATGCTCCCAAAGAGGTTCGTGGCGAATTCGATCCGATTGCCACCAGCATCCCGGGTATTCAGATCAGCGAATTGATGCCTCGTGTTGCGAGCCAGATGGACAAGTTCGCGATGATCCGATCCCTTGTCGGAGCCGAGGGTCGGCACGATTCCTTCGAGTGTTGTACTGGGCATCACTTCCGAAGCAATCAGCCGCAAGGCGGATGGCCTGCGATGGGGGCGTCACTTTCCAAGCTGTTCGGTCCCGTTGATCCTGCGGTGCCGCCTTACATCGACCTCTCCCACAAGATGGCCCACGATCCCTGGAACATCAAAGGCTCGGGATTCCTGGGAATGTCTCATGCGCCGTTCCGGGCGGATGGCGAGTCGATGAAGAACATGCGCGTCGCTGCGGGTGGTTCTGCCAAGCTCAACAGCCGAGCCTCGCTGCTTGCGCAGTTGGACCAGTTCCGCCGGGTGGCCGATGAAAACGTGGGTGCCGGACTTTATGACACCTTTACGGAACAGGCCCTGGGCGTTCTCAGTTCTTCCAAGCTCGTCGCGGCGCTCGATCTGGAACAGGAAGACGCGGAAACCCGCGCTCGCTATGGGCAGGACAACCCGAAGGTCCTCAATTACTCGCTCGACAAAGGCTATCAAGCCATTATGTCACGTTTTCTGCAGGCCCGTCGGCTGGTGGAGGCGGGAGCCCGCTGCGTGACGTGCAGCTTTGCCCATTTCGATTGGCACGGAAACAACTTCGGAAATGCCCGCAAGGTTGTGCCCCTCTTGGATCAAGGCGTGGCCGCGTTGGTACAAGACCTACATGAGCGAGGACTCGACAAAGATGTGACGGTCCTGGTGTGGGGAGAATTCGGCCGTACGCCTAAGATCAACGAACGCGCCGGGCGGGACCATTGGCCACGAGTTCACGCGGCCTTGCTGGCGGGGGGCGGCATGAAAACCGGGCAAGTCATCGGTTCGACCAACCGCTTGGGTGAAGAAGCTGCAACTCGCCCCGTTCACATGCAGGAAGTGTTTGCGACAGTCTACAAGAACCTGGGCATTGACGTCGCTCAAGTCACGATTCCGGATCACAACGGGCGTCCCCAATACCTCGTTGAACAGCAGGATGTGATTCATGAGTTGATCTGATCCGCCGCCCCCGAAACTGAGAAAGATGGCTCGTTATGAGACACACTGGCCTTGGATTCGTTTTTGTTGGGTTGAGCGGGCTACTCCTGACAACGGCGTTCGCCGATGAGGGATTGTGGCTGGCGCCCGGCGTCGCACCTCTTCCAACCGATAAACTCGGTCCCTTTGTGAGAACCTCAGACGGAAGGATTCTGGCGATCGATGCGGCAGCCAGCTACGTCAGTCACGATGAAGGAAAGACGTGGTCGGAGCCTCGGCCGCTTTTCCCAGATGGCGACGACATCAAGGTCAGCAACGAGCGGGCCGTGTTTCGCACCTCCAATGGTACGATCATCGCCGCCTTTATGAATCTCAACGAGCGGCATTGGACTTGGAACGATGACCTGACCGACGCACCGGGGGCTCGGCTACCGACGTATGTGATGCGAAGCCAGGATGACGGGAAAACGTGGCAAGACATTCAAAAAATGCATGAGGACTGGTCCGGCGCGGTCCGCGACATGATCCAGACAAAAAGCGGACGCGTGATTTTCACAGCGATGAAAATGCAGCACGATCCCGGCCGTCACGCTGTTTTGACCTATTCCTCCGACGACGACGGGAAAACATGGAAAGCTAGCAATCTGATTGACCTCGGCGGGTCCGGTCATCACGGTGGCGTTACGGAACCCACGCTGACGGAACTTCCCGACGGACGTCTCTGGATGCTGATCCGAACGAATTGGGGCGAATTCTGGTCAGCGTACTCGCATGACGGCGGCCGATTTTGGCGGGTCATCAAGCCCTCGGGCATCCCTTCCAGCAGCGCGCCGGGCTTGCTCAAACGACTTCAGAGCGGCCGGTTGCTGTTGGTCTGGAATCGCCCCTTCCCTGATGGAAAAACCGAATGGCCAAAGAGCGGTGGCGACAACCGGTGGTCGGAGACGCCGGTGAGCAACCATCGCGAAGAGTTGTCGGTAGCGTTTTCAGACGACCACGGAAAAACGTGGACCGAACCCAGCGTGATCGCGCATCGACACAACACCCCGCGCGGCAGGAAATGGGTGGCCTACCCCTATGTGTTCGAAAGCAGTCCCGGACAACTATGGGTCACAACGATGCAGGGCGGGCTCCGCGTGCAGATTCGCGAGAAAGATTTCCTGAAAGGCGGAAACGCAGGCGAGTCGAAATGATGCATTTCGGGGCAAGGGTGGATCAATGTCTTGAGAAGTGAAAGCGGTTCACTTCGCAGCGTTGGTGTTCGAGGCCGGATTGACCGACGTGGCATTGGCAGAACGCCAACAACGGCCCAATGTCTTATGCGTTGGATTATCATAGGAAGTCATATGAAATACCTCTTCACTCTATTACTTGTTTTTGCACCGCTGATGTTGCAGGCAGCCAGCGCCGACGAGGCCCCCTTGCGGCTGGCCGTTTTTCAAATAGACGCGACACCGCCCCTTGGTTCGCCGCTGTGTAACGGGGCCGTCCAACCGGCAATGGAAATCGTGTCGCCATTGACGGCTCGCGGCGTCGTGCTGCTCGGCGCGGGTGAACCCATCGTCCTATGTGCATTCGACTGGGTGGGGATTGGTAACGGCAGTTACGATGAATTCCGAAGGTCGATTGCCAGGTCCGTCGGAACGAAGCCCGCTCGCGTCGCACTGCACGCTCTGCATCAACATGATGCTCCAGGAAGCGACTTCGCCACTGAAAAACTGCTCGCCACGCATGGGCTGAGCCGTCAGTTCTCCAACGCAGACTTTGACGCCGAAGTTATGGAGCGGGTGTCTGCCGCCGCGAAGCAGTCCTTGGCCAAGGCTCGGTCTGTCACGCACGTCGCACTTGGTTCGGGCAAGGTCGAGAGAGTTGCATCCAATCGGCGAATCCTGGGACCGGACGGACGAGTCGCTATCCAGCGTCAAAGTAGCGGCGGTCGGAATCCGGCTGCCCGCGATGCGCCGGAAGGCACGATCGATCCGCTGGTCCGGTTGGTTTCTTTTTGGAATGATGACAAACCGATTGCCGTCTTGACTTATTACGCCACGCATCCTCAAAGCTATTACGGTCGTGGCGGCGTTAACTGGGACTTCGTCGGGATGGCTCGGGAGATGCGTGAGAATTCGCTGTCGGGTCTGCCGCATATTCACTTTAACGGTGCGGGTGGAAACGTTGCCGCCGGAAAATACAACGACGGGTCCAAAGAGAAACGACCACTGCTGGCCCAGCGGCTGGCCGACGGGATGGAACGGGCCTGGCAATCGCAGAAAAAATCGCCGATCGCCGCGAAAGATGTCCAGTGGTTTGTCAAGAAAGTGCCACTCCCCGTGCGAGACACGCTGGTCGAAGAAGCACTGCTGGCGAAACTTCAGGATGACAAGCAGCCGAAACGAGAGCGACTTCGCGCGGCACGCGACCTCACGTTCGTCCGTCGCATGAATGGGGGCCATCAAATTCCGCTGAGCTGTCTGAAGCTTGGACATGCCCGAGTGCTTCACATGCCGGGCGAACTGTTTGTCGAATACCAGCTCGCCGCGCAGCGGATGCGTCCAGACGACTTTATCACGATGGCCGCCTACGGCGATTACGGTCCTGGCTACATCGGCACAAAGATTGCCTACGGACAGGGTGGCTATGAGACCGGTCGTGTTTCACGCGTCGCACCCAAAGTCGAGAACGTCCTGATGGATGCAATGGAGCAACTCCTAGAAGTGCATCATTGATAACAGGCCGGCCGGAATTGCGAAGAAACGGAACTGTCGATTCTGCTGGTGGAACTCAAAAATCTTGAAAAGTCGTCGAAGAAACAATGAAACGCACAATACTATTTCTAACTTTCTGGATGGGGCTCGCGAGTACGGCACTCAGCCAGAATCAGACACTACCAGAGATCGAAGTCCAGAATGTCAGACGCATGTTTCACAACGGAGAGCACAATGCCTTCACTGATCTGATCCGGTGGAAAGGCAAGTTCTGGTTGACTTTCCGATCTTGCCCCGACGGACACATGGTGTTTTCGACATCGCGGATCATCGTGCTAAACAGTGAAGACGCCCGCACCTGGCAGAAGGTCTACACATTTTCCGTTCCGTTACGAGATACACGCGACCCGCATTTTCTTGCGTTCAAAGATCAGCTTTTCGTTTACACAGGCACTTGGTATTCCGGCGAAGGCGAACTGCCGCGAAACAGGTACGACATCAACAAACACCTTGGTTACGGCGTGAAAACAGCGGACGGGACAACCTGGTCGGAACCGTTTCAGCTTGAAGGCACCTACGGCCATTACATTTGGCGGGCCGCGACGCACGACGGTAAAGCGTACCTCTGTGCACGACGCAAACGCGGCTACAGCGAGTCGGAATCCGGAGCCGGCGCGACCCCCATCATGGAAACCGCGATGCTGGAGAGCGAAGACGGGATCAACTGGCGATACTGCTCGCTGCTCCAAACGACGAAAGGCAATGAGACCGCATTTCTGTTCCACAAGAACGACGAACTACTGGCGATCAGTCGCACACAGGGACGCGAACCAGCGCTGCTCTTGCAGTCGTCTCCGCCGTATCAGAAAGTGACGCGCAAAGCTCTGAGCGAATACATCGGTGGCCCGCTCCTCGCCCGCTGGGGGAACAAGTTGATCGTCGGCGGACGTCGCTTCACCAATGCCGGCACACGCACGATTCTCTACTGGTTGCATGAAGACACGCTCCACGAATTCGCCGAATTACCTAGCGGTGGCGACACTTCCTATCCTGGCTTTGTTGAACTTCAAGACGGCAGCGGGCTCGTCTCGTGGTATTCCAGTCACGAGAAAGACGCAGCGGGCAAAACGATCACCGCGATCTACCTCGCGAATTTAAAGAGGAAATGAGGAACGGCTGTTGTTGATCTTGGCCAGTGCCTGGAGTGTGCGGATCGACAATGCCCAATCACGCAGTCTACTTGCTCAAGCTTTCAAGTTCATTGAGCATCTTCAGAAGATTCTCGGTGAGGATCACAGAGGCATCTTTTTGGACGATGTTTGTGCCAAGCCAGGTTTCATATCCGCCGAGTCGATGTTGTTCGGGCGTAGGTAAGTAGCCATGCCGTCCATTAGCCAGACCAATCACCATTGTCTTCGGAAAGGGACTTCGGTCTTTAATTTCCAGGCCGATCTCAACGAGTGTTTCAAACGGAATTCCGACAACTGCCAACTCTCCGATTCGAATCGCTTGAATGGTCACGGTCAGAAAGTCCTCGTCACGCTCGTATGCCCGCAACGTCTTGCGGGCATAGTTCTGCGCATTCTTTGGTAGCCGGGCAATGGCATCTGGGTCCTTGAGTGCGAGCACCTCGCGGGCATCTGCCACTTCGCCTGCGTTTGGCCGCCGATACTTCAGTTCAACTTTCCGCTCAATCATTCCCAGAATGATATTGCTGTCGTGGGAATCAATCTTTTTGTACGCGAAGTAGGCGGCATCAGCAGCTTTTCTGGCAACAATCCCAATCTGTTCAAACGGCTCTCTCGGCGGGCGATTAACGAGGAAAGGGATGTTATTGATATCACCCGATGCACCATTCGACATGATCGCAACAAACTCCGAATCAGCCCGCAAACGGCTCGGCATTAGACGCGAAAACTCTCCAAAGTAATCCGACGAGGCGTGTTTCTTCTCGACACCACCGACATAGTGCAAAGCGTAATTCGCCAGCAGTCCAAGCGGCTTTCGCTTTTCGTTTTGAAGCGACAGAATCATCAGCTCTGGATCGACCGGGCCCGCAGGACGATCAAGAACTGCTGGATTTGTACCGGGATTCATTTTGACAAGGTCCATCTTCCCGAAGGGATTCACAGGCATCTTACCCGGCTTCAAGAACCAGCGTCGATTGAACACTTCCTCTGGAAGATCGTGTGATGCCATCCCGACAGAAGCAGGCTGCAAATTTTCAAACGCTTCCGTGATGACTTGGGCAAGACTTTTGACCAACAACTTCCGATATGCCACATCACCCGGCGAACCCTCCGTCCGATTGGACGGCGGTGCCGAATGCGTATGTGTCGACGAAATCAACATCTGCTCGACAGGAATTCCGGTCTTCTTCGCGGCGATCTGCTTCGCTTCGTTGAGCATTTCTGGAGGAGCACCAAGAGCGTCGAGAACGGCGATTGCGATGGTTATGTTGCCGTCGTCGAGGACAATCGCTCGGGCGTGTAGCGGGTCATGCACCGCACTCGCGTCCGTCGCTTTTCCACTTCGCAAACTGACGGGAAATTGCTGTGGCGAAACATCCACAGCCGAAGCCCCTGCCCGCAACTTTCCAGCCTCGGCGTCAGAAGTAGCCAACGAAACCGCGAACCCGCACAACAGCACGATCAGAGCCAGAGCCGAACGATTCATGGAAACGCCTTTTCGTCAACTAATAGGAAATGATAGACGCCGGACACGGACACACCACTACGAAGAACGGATTCCACGATAGAAACGGCCTAGGGCTTCGACTTTTTCCCAGTCTTTCGATATTCCATTCCAAAGAAACGCCATCACACCAGACGAAGGCTGTCGGGTGCCGTAATCGAGAACTGTCGAGACCTGGTCCACGGCAACGGGTTCACCCCAATCTGCCAGTTGAACAATCGGCCAGATTTGTTGCTTCTCGCTGCTGTCACCTCTTAACTTGAGCAATCGCCCCAGTTCCTTTGTTTGCCTCGCAATCCACGCCGGGTCCTGAGGGTGTCCGAATCGAGCGTGGTAGGGCATGATGCTAAAGATGTCTAGATATTTCGCTTGAGCCGGGAGATCGATGGCCAACTTATGCCGGATCGCTCCGTCGTAGTCCTCAGGTGACCACGGGCAGTGGAAGGTTCCCAACAGCGTCTGCGGACGGACCGCTTCGAGGATTTCTCGGTATTCGCGCACCCAATCGGTAAACACGTCGCACCGGAACTGTGTCCAAGCCCGACGATGACGACCGAGCAACTTCTCGGCTGCCGCTGGCACGGAGTCCGGCAAGGAGATTCCCGTCTTCCGCTGAAACTGTTTCAAAGCTTCCTGCGAGAAATCGGTATCGGGCATGTCCGGTTCGGCTCGTTCCCAACTCGCGTGAGAATGATGATAGTCCAACCAGATCCCATCGATTGCATACGTTTCCAACACTCGCCGAAATTCATCCATACGATTTTTGCGATATCCGGCATCGAATGCACTCACACCTTGCCAACCGTGCGGAGCCGGTGACGGTGAACCGTCCGCTCCAATCGGGGCCGCCTCAGGATGCTTTTTCAGGTAGCTCGCAAAATGCATGGAGTTGAATTCGGCGAATACTTTAACCCCCAACTGATGGTATTGTTCGATTTTGTCTTGATTCAGACCGCTCGATCCCACCCAAATCGCATTGATCCCATAGTCCGCGGGAGTCTCTCCACGTTTCAAGATCGCATCTGGGAACCCGCCATAGATGCCTCGGACTTGTACCCAGGGTCGTGGCTGGACTTTCATCGGCTTGGTTTCCTCGGCGAAGGCAGCTCGGTCAAACAACAGCTTCCCGGCTCCAGCGGCGATTGCTCCGCTAGTGAGAGACTTCAAGGCGTCGCGACGGGAACACCTACGAGCTAGCAGAGTCTGGTCAGGTAGTCGAGTCATCGAAGCAATGTCTCCTTGACGAAGAGTTGAAGGAATACA
Organism: Thalassoroseus pseudoceratinae; assembly: GCF_011634775.1. Taxonomy (NCBI): domain Bacteria; kingdom Pseudomonadati; phylum Planctomycetota; class Planctomycetia; order Planctomycetales; family Planctomycetaceae; genus Thalassoroseus; species Thalassoroseus pseudoceratinae. The sequence continues at coordinate 19,455 of NZ_JAALXT010000007.1, read as the reverse complement.
ATGGCGATCCGGTCACCGGTCAACATACTAGGCGTCGGATCTTCAGCATCATCCACCCGGCCAAAGGGTGCAAGTCTGCCGTTCTGTTTTCCGAGATGACTGACGATTTCTCGCGTCTATCGACCGATGGCACTCCGGCCCTCGTCATCACCTTTTCGTCCGAAGGGACGTTTGTCACCGAATTGATCAGCGTCAGCAGTGGGCAGAAAAGCTTCGCCGTCGTAGCATCGTCCTTCTTGTTGAGCCCTATTCGAATCAAGGCTAGGACAATACGATCCCTGCCTTTCTATTTGAGGATTCAACTGCCAATCTCCCGCGTCCTCGATGAATGGAACGCCATTGGCGCCGTTATGATTACTTTTCTGGTTCTTGCGATGTCGTTCGTCACTCTGTCATCAATGGCTCAGAAGGTGGATCGATACACAATCGAAGTATATGTTCGGATAATTTTGAAAAAGAATGTCCAAACTCCTCAACGAACGGCAGATCTACGTTGCATGAAACGAAAGCCAATCAATTTGAGAGCCACGAAGAGTTCATGAGGTGCTTTCTGGAGTGCCAGCGGGGTGGCGGCGAGAAATGGCGGGGGAACTTGATGAGCGGCGGATTCATCTACGATGGCGAGCGAGGCCACATGACGATCGCGCGCAATAAGTTCTAATGTAATCCCGCTAATTTGGTTGAAGGTGCCCCAGATACTTCAGAGAGAACGTCGGGATGACTTCAACGGATTACTCCTCATCGTCGATGAAGTCGATACTCCGCAGGAACGTTTCGACCTCACGTGTACTGCGTTCCATGAAGGCGGGTTGCATCATAAAACTGTGGCCGCCACCTTCATAAATTTTGAGCGTAAACTGTTGGCCGAGTGACCTCGCCTGTTTGACGAACGCTTGTTGATGCTCGTATAGGTGATCCCGTGTGCCGAACATGATCAACGTGGGCGGCAACGGCTCTTTCGTCAAAATGCGGGACGCGGACATCTTCAAAGCGTCGTCGGCGGGGTGCAATAGTTGCCAGTCTCGTTCGTTGAACATCTTCAATATTTGCTGAAACCGTTCGACTTCATCACTCTCGATGCCTTTCTCGTCGCCCAGTCTAGCGGCCAATTCAATCAGGTTGGCTCGATGGTCAAGCGGCGTCACATACTCGCGCTCGGTGTCTTTGACGAATCGCGATAACAAAGGTTCGAATGATGGCGCATCGGCCTTGACCTGTTCCAACATCGCAGCAGATTTTACAAACCAAATGTTGATCCCATCAAAGGCCGGACAATATAACACCAAGGCGTCCGGGCGATGTGAAATCGACCGGTCATCCTGCGGATCTTCGAACGCTTTGTTGATGGACGACTGGAGTGCGAGATCACCGCCGCCCGAGGTGCCGGTGGCGGCAATCCTTTCGGGGTCGATGCCAAGTTTATGGCAATTCGCTCGTAACCAACGGATCGCGCTTTTGGAATCTTCGACTTGGTTCCGCGGTTTGGGAGCCTTTGCGATCTCATCCAAGCTCATCCCAGGCAACTTCCCGGAATTCACGCCGGCCAGCACCGGTTTGACAATCACCATTCCAAGCCGTCGGAAGTGCTCGCGTTGCTCCGGAATTCGGCAACGAAATATGACCAACGCCGGCCGCTCGTCGGTCGCTTTCCAACCGTCGGGATAATACACCGTGAGCGTTCGACGCGGCTCTTGCTTGTAAACGAATCGTCCTGTCTTAACTTGATCGCGTTTCGTTTCGGTCTTTTGTTTGCCACCGAAAGCAACGATTTGACCACACGCAATCCAAAGCAAGAATGCAGTTTTCGCAGTGAGTGTCATGAATCACCTCTGACGAACAATAGCCTAAGAGGCGAACAGAAAACAAGGTTTTGGTTGATTCTGTTGCCGGTTGGATGTCTCGATTCCAGATGCGATAACAGATGACGCTCATGGCCAGAGTATCCCAAGCGTCGATGATTGTGCCGTCTCGGTCGTAGCGAATGCGAAGTCTTCGCAGACCCTTGAGCCAAGCGAACGTGCGTTCGACGACCGAGCGAACTTTGCCCAAACCGCTGCCATGCTTTTCGCCTTTCTTGCGAATGTAGGGCTCGATTCCCAGCCAACGAAACAGGATATGCGAGCCGGCTCGCTATCGTAACCGGCATCGGCATCAACTTCCTCCGGTGTCTGCTTCGGTCGACTGGGTTGCCCCCCGACCTGAGGATAGTCCCCGATGGCCAACTTCATCAGTTGTCGATGGTCGCTCGTATTGGCTCCTCTCCAGGAAGACGATACTCAGTCTTCAAGATCGATAGCAGAAATCCCATGCCAATCGGTTCTCTGTTTGCCTCTTAGAAACCCGATAGACAGGAGAACGGGAACGATCCGAACAGCCGCCTTGGCCGATGTGGTTAATTTTATTCATCTCAAGGTGCGAATGTTTGGATTTCGCGAAACGCAACTTATGTTTGCACGTCTCGCCGAGTGAGCGCGAATTGTCCTTGTATCAATTCTTCACAAGGTTTAGATGTCCACTCAGCTATTGTTGAAATCGATTGTGCTCTTTGTCCTGCTGTCTACGACCCTGGTTGGTTATGTCATATTGATGGATTACTCGAGTCGGCCGGGCCCGGAAGCGGAAGTCCTCTCGACGATCACAGAAGATGAACTGACGCAGTTCTCCGGACACAAGCAGGGACGCCCGACAATCGTTTTATTCTACCACCCCAAGTGCCCCTGCACTTTTGCGACGGTGCGTAGTCTCGAACGGTTGAGTATGAGATTCCATAACGAGCCTCAAATTCATGCCGTGGCTTATTGTCCCGAGAACAAGACAGATGTCTGGATCGAGTCTCGCACCACCAGCAGTCTCCGAAGCTTGCCCGGCAGTCGCGTTCACATCGATCGTGAGGGCCGCATGTGCCAGCAGTTCGGCGTGACCACTTCGGGGCATATCCTTGTCTATGACAGCGATGGCCACCTGACGTTCAGTGGCGGCACGACGTCCTCGCGAGGACATGAAGGGGACTGCGCCGCGTCTCAGGAACTCGTGCGGATCGTGAACAGCGAAACGACCGCAATCGACGTTTGCACGAAGTCACCCGTGTTTGGTTGTTCAATCCTTGAAATCGAAGAACGGAACTCAGATGAAGGATAGAGTCGAGGGCATGACGGCCGACGAACTGTTCGAGTCGCGGTATCAAAAGGAATGCCACTGGGTCCACCGATTTATGGTCTGGATCATGGTTGGCCAGTTCTTTCTCGGCCTGGCATTCGCCATTTTCTTGTCGCCGTTCACCTGGATTGGACAGCAATACGAAATCCATATCCACGTTTGGGCCGCCTTAATCATCGGCGGATCGCTTTCTTCGTTCGCCATTCTGTGGATGAAGTTTTTTCCGGACGCCGCACACACACGTCACGTTGTGGCGATTAGTCAGACATTATGGTCGGCGTTGCTGATTCACCTTTCCGGCGGACGCATCGAAACACACTTTCATGTGTTCGCTTCGCTGGCGATCCTCAGTATCTACCGAGACTGGAAGATCCTGATCACGGCCACGGTCGTCGTGGCGATGGATCATTTCGGTCGTGGGGTCTACTATCCGGCATCTGTCTTTGGAGTTGTCACGGAATCTCCCTACCGCTGGATCGAACATGCCGCCTGGGTGGTTTTTGAAGTCGCGTTTCTGGCACCAGGCTGTTATCGGCTGCGCAACGAAGTTCGCGAGCTTTGCGTTCGTCAGTACGAGATTGAAGAAGCCAAGAGAAGCGTCGATCTTCAAGTGCAGGAGCGAACCTCGGAACTGAGCGCGGCATACACGCAGCTTGAAGAACAAACGGCCGTGGCCCAGAAACTGGCCATGGTGGCCAAGTACACCGACAACGCCGTCGTGATTACTGACGGCGATTCGCGTATTGAGTGGGTCAACGAAGGTTACACGCGGATCTCGGGCTATTCGCTCGACGAAGTCGTCGGCCGGTGCCCGTCGGATTTCCAGCATGGTCCGGCAACCGATCCCGAGACGAAAGCTTTTATGCGGAACGCTGTCAGGGAGAAGCGGGGGTTCAACACGGAAGTTGTGAACTACCGAAAAGATGGTGACGCCTTTTGGTTGGCAATGGAAGTGCGGCCGATTGCAGATGACATGGGGAACGTAAATCGCTTCATCGCGATTCAAAGCGACATTACCGAACGCAAGAATATGGAGTTGTCGCTGGCCGACGCGGAGGCTCGCTTGCGGTCGATCATCAATAACGTGCCCGGTGCGTTTTACCGGCGTGAGGTCAGCGACGAGTGCCGCACCGTATTTGTCAGTGAATGGATTTACAATCTGACCGGCCACAATCCTGAGGAATTCACGGCACCCGATGGCTTGAATCTCTTAGATTTTGTTCATCCCGATGATCTCACGGAGTTGAATGCCGCAATCCAATCCGCCATCGATGAAGAGAGCGAATTTGAACGAGAGTATCGAATCATTGACGCAAACGGCAACGTCAAGTGGATTCGGGAGAAAGGCCAATGTCTCAAGATTGGAGAGGGAACCTGTCAAATTTTTGTTGACGGGATGCTGTTTGATGTCACCCAAAAGGTACTGGCCGAGCGAGAAAATCAAAGGTTGCAGCAAGACTTGCTCGATGTGTCGCGACAGGCCGGCATGGCCGAGATCGCCACTGGAGTGCTGCACAACGTGGGAAACATCCTCAACAGTGTCAACGTTTCCGCTTCTGTGATCCGCAAGCAGTACTCTCGAAGTGCACTAGCGAACCTGGAGAAAGTTTCCGACTTGATCGCCGAGCATGAATCCTCATTCGATGAATTCATTCGAGAGGATACTCGTGGTCGGAAGATACCGGCTTATATCCGCAAGGTGACCGAAGCCCTCTGCAACGAGCGGAACAAAGTCTCCGATGAATTCGACGACCTACTGAGAAATGTCGAGCACATCAAGGAGATTGTCAGTGTGCAACAATCGATGGCAAAGTCCTCTGGATTGCAGCAGGAACTCGACGCCCAAGATCTGATTCACGATGCGCTCGCTGCCAATAAGGCGTCACTGATGAGCCATCGAATCGAGGTGGAGCAGTCCATCAACAAAGCCTTGCCAGTGTTTGTGTCGGACAAACACCGCATCCTGCAGATCCTGATCAATCTGATCAAGAACGCAAAAGACGCTCTGGTGGAAAACCAGACGCCTGATGCGCGAATCGAGATTACCGCGACGACTGAGGAGAACCGGGTCGTGTTCCGCGTTGCGGACAACGGCATCGGCATTGCGACTGAGAAGCTGGAAAGAATTTTCCAGCATGGATTTACCACCAAGAAGTCGGGACATGGTTTCGGCCTGCATAGCAGCGCCAATGCCGCCACGGAAATGGGGGGCAGTTTGACCGTCTGCAGCAACGGAATTGGCACGGGGGCCACGTTTGTGCTGCGTTTGCCATTACAACTGACCAATCACGAAAAGAACGCGTTGGAGTTGACCACATGAATTCGCAGCTGAAACCAACGCAGAATGCCATGCCGCCCCGAATTCTCATCGTCGACGACAATCCGTCGATTCATGAAGACTTCAAAAAAGTGCTCGAAGTCCACGAAGACCTGATTCCAGACATCGATCAATTCGAGATTGATGACTTCGAAGCCGATCCTTCCCCTCAGTTTCGTATCGATTCGGCGTATCAGGGGCACGAAGGGATCCAGATGGTTGCGGACGGCGAAGCCCAAGCCGATCCCTACTCGCTCGCCTTCGTCGACATGCGAATGCCACCGGGATTGGACGGCCTGCAGACGATCGAGCAGTTGTGGAAAGTCTCTCCAGATTTGCAGGTCGTCATCTGCACAGCGTTCTCGGACCGTTCTTGGGAAGAAATGAATGCTCAGTTTGGCTATACCGACAGCCTGCTGGTTCTGAAAAAACCGTTCGACGACATCGAGGTTTTTCAGCTCGCCGTCGCCCTGACTCGCAAATGGGAGATGACTCGGCAAGCCGGTCTGAAGCAACGCGAACTGGAAGAGTTGGTTCGTCAACGCACAGTCGAACTCGAGCAAGCGGCGTTGCATGATGGACTGACCGGCTTGGCCAACCGGGTCAAGTTCAACGACCGCCTCTCTGAAACCTTGACCCGGGCGTCATGTTACGCACAGAAAACGGCGGTATTCCTCATCGATTTGGACCAATTCAAGTATATCAACGACACCATGGGGCATCCCGTCGGCGACGATTTGATTAGAAACGTTGGCAAGCGATTGTCGAGAGTTGTCCAAGACGCCGGACTCGTGGCGAGATTTGGGGGCGACGAGTTTGCCATCATTCAAGAGTCCGTCGTCAACGAGCAGGAAATCCCGCTGTTGGCAACAGAACTCCTGGCCGCGATTCGCACTCCTGTCGAATTGGGTGAGAGTTCGGTCGTGGTCAGTGCGAGCATTGGAATTGCGGTATCGCCCTGCGACGCAGAAACACCCGTTGACTTGGTGAAGAACGCAGACCTCGCGTTGTATCGTGCGAAGGCCGATGGCCGAGGCTGTGCCAGATTTTTTGAAACCAATATGGACCAACAACTTCGCAACCGCCGTGAAATGGATTCGCGGTTGCGTGAGGCAATCGCCAACGAAGAATTCGTCCTGCACTTTCAACCACTGTTTTTGTCCGCATCGGGAGGTGTCTGCTCACTGGAAGCACTCCTCCGGTGGAACGATCCCAACTCAGGGCTGGTATCGCCTGACAAATTCATCCCCCTGGCCGAGGAAACCGGGTTGATCCAACCCATTGGCGAATGGGTGTTGTCTGAAGCATGTCGGCAAGCCTGCAATTGGCCCGAGGAGGTTCGAGTCGCCGTCAATGTTTCGCCCGTGCAATTCAAGTGTGGGAGCGTGTTGAAGAGCGTTGCGAAGGCCATCAACGAAAGTGGACTCGACCCCTCTCGCCTCGAAATCGAAATCACGGAGTCGGTCCTGCTCAGCGATAATGCTGATACTCTCGAGCAACTCCATGCGATCAGAGATCTTGGCGCTCGAATTGTCTTGGACGATTTCGGAACCGGATATTCCTCGCTCAGCTACCTCCGCCGTTTTCCGTTCGACAAGTTGAAGATGGATAAGTCCTTTGTCCGTGATCTGAACCAGGCAGACGCCGACGCCATCGTCAGCACTGTGGCCAACCTGGGCCGATGTCTGGGGATGGAAACTACGGCTGAAGGCGTCGAGACGGAAGAACAGTACATCCGTCTTGTGAAGGAGGGCTTCACGCAAATTCAAGGCTTCCTACGCGGAAAACCGGTGGCGGCGGAAGACGTCGCGGGGACATATCTGTCAGGCTTTTCGCGAGTCGAATCGGGAGCACTGTGCTCAGATCGCATTGCCTGGAAATCAGACGAACTATTGCATCGAATTGCGGAGACGATTGACAATAGCCACTCGGAAGCCTCGGGGGCCGAAACACATCGTCAACTCGTCACTGCAACAAAACTTGAATGACCCAACACGCTGACGGCTGATTACCAAGCGGCGTCGCGTAGCGGCGACCTTGACTGCATCCACGAGTTGGCGATCGTCTGGAGTGCGTACGGGGGTCAGGGCGATCGAACACGGAATTCAAAGCTCATTCCTTATCCGTGTTCGATCCATGTTTCATCTGCGGCATCCATCAGATGTCATTTCACCTTCTGCCAACCGGCGGCTTCAAGTTCGGCGGCGGTCCAGCCGGACCGTTTTAACATCGCCTGATCATACTTCGCACCGATTGCTGTATTGCCGTCGAATCGGCCGAGATTCTTGATCATGGCAACCTTGGCAGGGCCGGTAATGCGGCTCAGATCTGCGTTTTCGAATGTGACTGCTCGATGTTTGTCGGCAGCCGATGTCGATCCGGGTCCGCCACTGAAAAAGAACTCTGTCTTTTCGGTGAGTCCGTCAGTGGAGAGACCCCACGTAACATCGGAGAAATCAGCCCCTGTCAGAATGGCTTTGCGGAAAGCGGTCATTCGTCCGGAGAAACCCGCGATGTTCAGCGCCGCTCCCGAAAAATCGGCTCCCGTGAGGTCGGTAAAGAGGAAGGCTTGATTCCCGGTCGTGTTGATGGTCGAAGCGGAAAAGTTCGCTTTCCTCATGGAGTCATTGTAGCCGAAGTTGTGCCCGGTGAAGTTCAACGTCAATTCGTTCAGCTTCGCCTCGTCCCAGATCGTCTTCGCGGCGTTTCCGAAGGAATCAGCACTCCACGACGTGATTCCGAGGGCCGGAAAGTCGATACCGGAGAGGTTGCTTCCGTCCTTCAACTTCAGTTTGTCGTTCGCCCACTTCCTGATGCGGCTTGGGTTTTTGAGTGTATCCAACTCCGCATTGAACGTGATGGATGCATCCGTTCCGATACCGTAGACGGTTGGTTTGGAAGGAGTTGCTCTCTCGACAGCCGCACGCAGCGGAATCGCCTCAGTTTCCAGGGGCGACTCGTCATCCGGCACGAGTTCAACGTCCGTAAAGTAAGCGCCGCCAGTTTGGCCACGATCGTTGACGAGATAAGTCCACAATTCGGTCGGGCCCGCCGGAAGATTCAGTTCCATCCTGACCGCCTTGCAACCGGCGGGAACCTTCATCTCTTTTTCCTGTCCGGCAATTACCACTTTGGCTCGCACGGCGACCAGCGGTTTTTCGGCGGCCGACGGCCACTGCCGCAACGTGAAGCGATAGCGACCAGCCCGCCTGACATTGACCATCCACGGAGCAGTCACCTTAGGTAACTTCCTGATCGATCCGAACCACCAGGGCGGGTTTCCCTTCTGCATGTACCAGTCCTGAGAACACAGTTCAGTGGGATTCTGATCCGGATTGCCCAGATCGATGCGAACCGGCGTCATGCGAGGAGACACCTTGTTCCAAAATGGCTGGTAGGCTTCACGCAATTGCTGCACGACCTCGGGGTGTTCTTCAGAGACATCCTTGCGCTGGGCCGGGTCGGCTTCGATGTCGTAGAGGAATTCGTCGCCATGATTCACCAGACGCCAGCGTTCGGTGAGCACAACCGAATGGGCAAAGGGTTGGGCAGGTAACGCGTTGCCGCCGGCGGCGCCATGGAACTGCACGACATGATGCTTGCGGGGCCACGGTTCGTCAGAGCCATCCAATAACGGCTTGAGCGAGATTCCATCCGGCTCATACTCTTTCGGAACCGCGATTCCGCACAATTCTGCCAGGGTCGGCAGCACGTCAATGTGTGCGGCCAGCGTGTCGATATCTCGCCCGCCGGTCAGTCCACCTTTCGGCCAGTGAATGAAGAATGGAACGCGGTGGCCACCGTCGTAGATTGACGACTTTTTGCCACGCATTCCCGCGTTGAAACCCGTGACAGCTTCAGAATCCAGACCCTGGAACTTCGCACCGGCTGCCGTTCCGTTATCCGTCATGAAGATCAGGATTGTATTGTCGGCCAGCCCGAGTTCCTTCAGACGTCGCCGCAGGACTCCCATGTTGTGATCGATATTGGCCACCATCCCATAGAAGTTGGCGTTGGCGACCTGTTCGTTGCCCTGATAAGGCTTCGCCCATTCCGGTGCCACATAGTACGGGCCGTGTGGAGCGTTCGGTGCGATGTAAAGAAAGAATGGTTTGTCGCGGTTCTTCTCAACGAAGCGAAGACCTTCCCTGAACCACACGTCCGTGCAATAGCCCTCGAATTTCTCAAAGGTTCCCTGTTTGTTGTCGACTGTCGCGCGTTCGTAGGTGTCGTCGAAGTAATCGTTCCCCCAATAGTCCGATGCCTGCCCGATCCCACCACAACGATGCCAGAGAGCATCTTGGAATCCCCGGTCCTGCGGCCGGTGCGGCGCGTTATCGCCCAGGTGCCACTTCCCGACCATCCCCGTCGCATAACCGGCTTCCGCAAAGAGGTGGCCCACCGTTTTTTCATCGGGATGCATCATGGTCCGGCCGGAACTGGTTCGATAAGCACCCGTGGACCCCGGATGATTTCCCGTCATGAGTGCGGCCCGTGTTGGTGTGCAGAACGGACTCACGTGGAAGTCCGTCAGCCGCACGGACTCAGCGTAGAGCCGATCCAGGTTGGGTGTCTTGAGAACCGGATTCCCATGACAGGACAGATCGCCGTAGCCCTGATCGTCAGTCATGACGAGAATGACGTTGGGACGATTCACCGCCATCGCATTGGCAGTGAGGAGGCTTGTCAGCAGCACGATCGTGGTTGCCAGTTGTGTCATCGCTTTGACCTGGGAGAAATTGAGCTTTTCATTTTGGACCGGTGGACTTCGGGAGGAGCCTCCGTCTAGTCTGGGTAATCGTCCAGAACTTCCGCATCAGACTGAAAATTGTCTGCCGTGATATGATCCCGGCCACCCTTCCCTTTTCTGCGTCCGAAGACGCTTCCAGTGTCGTCAGGTAATGCGTTTCCTGTTTGTTGTACTCCCGGTTATTGTGAAAGAACCGGTCGCGGCTGCCAATGATATGGCCGAACTTACCTTCGACGATCTTCCACGGTTCCAGCGTCCCGGTTTTAAAATCGACGGACACACTACGCTCGCTGCGGGGCGCTGGAATCTTCTTTGCGGGGTTGCTTTTGCCACACGGCGTTACCGTCTTGGGAGTCGGCTTGGGCTGATAGCCCGCGAGCAACGCACTCAGTTCCTTGACCACTTCGGGACGTCTGTTTGTGAAGGTTCTTCGTCGAATTCACATCCGCCACCAGATCGTAAAGGTGAGCAGGTGGCGCATCCTTCCCCATCTTTCTAGCCACAATGTCGCTGGCGAACCGAAAGATGCGTTCCCTTGTTCGGGGCGATGACAAATTGGTCGCGGACTTGGTCTTCCGGTTCGCTGACTCTTCAAAAGTAGTTTCCTCTTGACATGTTTCAGTCCAAGTCGTCACCCCTTTCAAACCGCCCCAAGTGCTACCGCCTGGAGCGACCAACCGGTCGGGTGGGATTCGCACTCACGAGAAACGACATTCCTTTCACGATGCACTGAAGATCCGGGCTAATTTGTGATGGTGCGATTGGCTCCGGTGATGGGGTCCCAGAAATAGAGGTCTTCGCCTTCGCCGGGCGTGAAGGCCGAGTCCACGAGGCGTGCGAGTCGTGAAAAGCTGTTGCCGTTGATGAGAGTGGGAGTGACGACATCGTCGACGAAGTGCGGTGAGGCCTGATCACGGATGTCGGTCAGAGCAGTCCGGTTGGCTCCGGTGGTGGGGTTCCAAAGGAAGACGTCGTCCAAACCGTCACCGTTGAGGTCGACGATTTGCACGAGACGGTCTTCAAAGCCGTTGAAACCAATCTGCGAACCCATGCTGCCGGTCTCGAGGCTCTCGACTTCACTTTCCACGCCAGGCATGACGGCGGAGAATTCGACGCGGCGGTTGGCTCCGGTGTTCAGATTGAGGAAGAGCAGTTCATCCAAGCCGCCGTCGATTAATTGACCGACGTGGACTTCTTGAAAATCGTTCCCGTTGATGGCGGTGGTGTCGACGACGTTGGTCTGAAAGTTGTTCAGATCGGTATTGCTACCGGCGGCGACGGTTTCGAAGTGCACTATTCGGTTTCGGCCACTGGTTGGGTTCCAGAAGAAAATGTCGTCGGGACCGGCTCCATCGAAGTTGCCCACGACTGCCGCCGGGAAGTCGTTACCGTTGATCACCGTCGAAGCAACAACGTTCGTCTCGAAACTTGTGCCGACGCTTCCCGTATTGCCAGTGATGTGAACGAGCCGGTTTTGACCGGTCGCCGGGTTCCAGAAAAACAGATTGCTCGATCCGTTTTCGTCGAAGTCGCCCATGAGCACATCAGTGAAATCGCCACCGTTGATCGCCGTCGGAGCGATGGGGCTATCTTGCAGGGTGCCGTCTGAAAAGATGATCCGGTTGGCTCCGGTGGTCGGGTTCCAGAAGAACAAATCCTCCCGCACCTCGCGAGCCGTCGGCATGTCATCGAAGTTCCCGCTGACGACGACCTCGAAATCGCCGTTGATCAAATCCGGCATGACGGGCTGATCGTCGAACATCGCCAGATCGGCGATTAGATCGTCGTTAGTGATCGTGCCGGTTGCGGAATCATCCGCGAGTATCACATTGCGTCCGGAAGCCTGCACGTTCGAGAGATTGACGAGGAACATCTCGTCGTCCTCGAAGTTGATGTCGCCGAAAACTTCGACGGAGAGCGTACGGGTTTCGCCGGCCATTCCCGTGAAATCGAGCATGCCGCTGGTGGCGGTGTAGTCGTTGTTGGCAATGGTTGCCGTACCGTCGGCGGTGGCGAAGTCGACGGTCACAGACGTGTCGACTTCATTATCGAGCGTAACGATGAAGGACACGAATTGGGATTCGGCGGTGCGTTCGAGGACGGCGACATCACCAATCGAGAGACTCGTCGCGTCGTCGTTTTTGATTGTGCCGAGGGCTTGAGAATCGGCCAACGTCACCGCACGTCCGCCTGCAGCGAGATTGGAGAGATCGACGAGGAATTGCTCATCGAGTTCCACGATGTCGTCAGCGTTTACATCGACGGTCACGGTCGCGGATGTATTGCCGGTGGTGATGGTGAGCGTTCCGGAGGTGTCGATGAAATCGTCGGTTTCGGCCGTATTGGCCGTGGTTGCAAACTCGATGCTGAGATCCGTATCGACTTCTTGCGAGAGCGAGACAGTGAAGGTCATCGTTCCGGCGTCTTCGTCTTGGCTGACGTCGTCGATCAAAACCGTGGCCGCATCGTCATTGATGATCGTACCGACGCTTTGATCATCGGTGAGCGTCACACTGCGTCCGCTTGCTTGCAGATTGGAGAGATTGACCAAGAATTGCTCGTCGAGTTCCACGATGTCGTCGGCGAAAATGTCGACGGTGATCGTGGTCGATGTCATCCCGGCGGCGATTGTCGCGGTGCCGGTGTTGCCGGTGAAGTCGCTGGCATCGGCGGTGTCGGTCGCAGTGGCGAAGTCAACGGTCACACCGGTATCGACTTCCTGCGAGAGCGAGACGGTGAAGGTCATCGTCCCAGCGTTTTCGTCTTGGCTGACATCGTCGATACTCAACTCGGCCGCGTCATCGTTTTGAATCGTGCCGATTCCCTGGGCATCGGCGATGGTGACATTGCGTCCGCCCGCAGCGAGACTCGTGAGGTTGACCAAGAATTGCTCGTCGAGTTCGACGATGTCGTCGGCGGAGATGTCAACCGTGATCGTCGTCGATGTTGTCCCAGCGGTGATCGTCGCGGTGCCGGTGTTGCCGGTGAAGTCGCTGGCATCGGCGGTGTCGGTCGCAGTGGCGAAGTCGACGGTCACATCGGTATCAACTTCTCGCGAGAGCGAGACGGTGAAAGTCATCGTGCCAGCGTTTTCGTCTTGGCTGACATCGTCGATCGAAAGGGTGGCCGCATCGTCATTGGTGATCGTGCCGGTGGCCATGTCGTCCGTGATCGTCGAACCGAGCGTGGGATTCGAAAGCGTGACAAGGAAAGTTTCGTCGCTTTCGACGGTTGTCTCACCCGCGATCAGCACAGTGATTGTTGTCGTGATTTCACCGTCGGCGAAGGTGACCGTGCCGCTGGGAAGCGTGCCGCCGTTGAAGTCGTCGGTCTCGGTCGTGTCGTTGGTGATGGCAAAGTCAACGCTGGTCGTACCGACCGTGTTGGCCGAGCGGGTCAACGTGAAGGTGATCGTTGTCGTACCGGTGTCGCCTTCGCTCACGGATGCATCAGCAATCGTGACTTCGGCGAAGGTTTGCAACTCGACGGCACCGATGTCGACAGCATTGCCGATCTCGCGATCGAATCCCATTCCGCGTTGATCGAAGACCAGGGCCGTTCCCAGATTGGTGCCGTCATCGGTGGCTCGGTCGGTGTCACCGGCATCGATTGCGGGGCTACCGAGGAACAAAGCGTGCGTCGAGGTCGGTCCACCGTTGTTTTGCAGGTTGGTGTCGATCACATCGATGGCATTCACGCCGACGATGTTGCCGTCAATGCCGTCCAACAATCCGCCGCTGGTAGCCGCATCGCCAATGATGTTATTGGCACTGCTGGCTTCGAGATCCTTCTCATTGATATCGTCCGGCATCCCGGAACCGACCGCCCCGACCATGTTGCCAACGACGATCGAATTGACCAGTGTCGTGTTCGTCGAGGCGTCGTCGAACGTCCAAATTCCGCCGCCGGTTTCGTTTCCGCCGCCATCGCCGTCATCGTCGGCTCGGTTGCCGTAGATCGTGCTGTTGACGATCGTGAGATCACCATCGTTGTGAAACACACCGCCACCATCTGCGCTGGCTTGGTTGCTGGAGATCGTGACGTTGACCAATACCAAATCGCTGTCATCGTGAGCGATTGCTCCGCCGATCACAAACGCCCGGTTGCCGCCGAAAGTCGAATTGGAAACGAACGCCGAACCGCCTACAGTCGAGAGACCACCACCGGCAAAGTTGGCGAAGTTATCGATGAAGCTGGAGGTGTCGACCGTGATATCACCTCCGGAGTTGTGAATCCCTCCGCCGTCATCACTGGATGCGTCATTGGCAACGAACAGGGTGCCGCTGACGTTGAGTGTCGCGGTGACGTTGAAGGTCGTTGCATTGTAGATCGCGCCGCCGTCATCACCGCTGAGATTGGTGCGAAATTCGGAATCGATGACTGTCAGCGTACCCAGATTGTAAATCGCTCCGCCACTGTCGATAGCTTCGTTATCGACGGCGACGACGTTTATGAGCGTCAAGTCGCCTTCTTGGTTAAAGATCGCTCCACCGCGTTCGGCATTACTGAGCAGGACCGGGAACGGCGGGCCGGGATCTTCGATGAAGAAGCCGTCGTCCAAACCGTTGGCGGAGCCGTCTTCAAGGGTCACGTCGGAGATGCTGACAGTCGCCGAATTGATGAAAAAGATCTGCGAGAGAAAGTCGGCATCGATGGTGAGAAGGTCGGCACCGGGGCCGACGATGTCGACATCCTCAAGAATCTCCATCCGGAAGTTGCCGGTCGGTTGCGGTTGCATGTCGATGTCTTGCTGTCCGCCGGTGAACAGGTTTGGATCGAAGGTGATTGTGTTCAGGTCGGCTTCGAGATTCGCGAGCAGAATCGCCTCACGGAGCGTTAGCTCGCCGTCGGAGAAGTCACCATCGACCTCATCGTCGAGGTTGTCGACTTCCAGATTGGTCGCGGGAGTCGCCAGGACACGCAGCACGACATCATTGCCGTCGCCGCCGTCATAGATGACGGCGTAGTTCGTGCCATCGACACGGATAATTGATTGTGAAAACGTGCCCATCACGGGGTCGACGGTGCCATCATTGTCGATGATGATAAATTCATCGCCGGGATTCGGCATGAACCCGGCATCCCGATCGATCAACAGGTCAGCCTCGCCGAGTTCGACGGTACCGGTGACCACGACTTGATCAAACTCCGTGCCGGGCGTGTTCCCATCCAATTCGACCTCGAGCGTATCCGTCGCGGAGAGCGTGAACGCCCCGGTGACCAGCAATTGTCCAGGCGATCCGCCAGGAGCCACCACACCGTTGAGTGTCACGATATTCCCGGCAATGTGAGTCATCGACGCCACTCCGGCGGCCGTCGCGATAAATTCCGTCCCGTTCCCTGTCACGGTCACATCGCCAGCGGTCGATGCCGTGCTACCGTCGTCGAAGATCACATCGGGAGCGTTGTTGCCAATGCCAGTGATGTCGAGATTTCCATCGGCCACGGTCACGACGGAATCGGCCAACATTTCGACACCGGCATTTTGATGAGTTCCGCTGCCGCCGGTTCCGATCAGTTCGAGCGCCCCGGTGCCTCCCACGCCGATCGAAGTTAGCACGTCAATGAGAATACCTTTGTTGTTGCTGCCCGTGGTGCTTCCGCCTTCCCCGGTGATCGAAACCGACCCACCTGTTGTCGTCAGCATCGAGCCAACTTGATGGAGTCGGAAACCGTAATTTCGATTCCCTGAACCACTTCCGCCGCCCTGGCCGTCAATTGTGATCGAACCGCTTCCGCTGGAAATTCCGCCCCCGGATCGAACGAGGACGCCGATCTGCTCGTCGGTGCTAGCGTCGCCACCTTGGCCGGAAATCATCACACTTCCCGATCCGGTCGCACTGACTTGGGTGTTATTGATATTGACTCCGATGAAGTCTCCCGCAGCGGTCCCACTTGAGTTTGCGGAGAGCGTGATATCGCCAGTCCCTGTCGTCGTCAGGTCGCCGTTGATGTCAATCGCGGAGGATGCCCCCGGTCCACCAGCCGCGTCGAAGTTGATCGTACCGTCGTCCGTGGTGATCGATGTGTTGAAAAACAGAGCAATGTTGTCGGAGGCATTGAAGGTGACGTTCCCCGGTTGGCCGTTCGCCGTGGCGGCAGCGGTATTGATGGCCGCACTCAGGCCGACGGTGATTTCACTGGCATTGATCGTCAGATTTCCGGTGTTCCCCGGTGCGGCCGATCCCAGCGTCAGCGATGTGTTCACGTTGACCGTGTCGTCCTCACCGCCACCGTTGATCGTCAGCGCTGCGTCATAGCCGCTGCCAAAACTCAACACATTGATGCCGTCGTCGCCGCTACCGGCGTTAATCGTAAGTGACTCGCCTGGGTTGTCGAACGTCGTCATCTCTCCCAAGTTGGAGTTGATCGTGGTCCGACCGGCCGTGCCGGAATTCGTCACATCGATCACCTCATTGCCACCGTTGAACGTGAAGATCAGGTTATCCGCGTTCACGCTCGAATCGATGGGCTCCAACCCCGTGTAAGTGATCGTGTTGCCGTCCAACGAAATATCACCGTCGTTGGCGTTCGTGTAGTTGAAGACGGCTGTGGTGACCGTGCCGCCGGTGATGTTCAGCGTGTCGCCAGCCGCCGTACTCTGCGTTCCGCCGTTGTATTCAATCGGAACCGCGAAATTACCGAGCGAGAGGTCGACTGTTAATTCATCGTCGCCATCGAGTGTATTGATGAGGATGTTGGTGATTGCACCAAACGGAATCGTGACTGTATTGGTCCCGCTTCCGGTGGACCCGGGCACGATCGTGCAAAGCATATTATTCGGATCGTGAATTACGAACTGACTGTTCGTCGTGTCTGATTGAATGCTGAGCGAGCTGTCACTGGCGACGGCGTCTTCGACGACAAGCGTGTCGCCCGCAAGGCTAATTTCCGGCATGTTCGCCGGTCCGCTCGTGACGAGGGTCCAGTCGCTGTCGAGTGTCCAATTACTCTGGTCGAAGACGTTAGTCCCCCCATCCAGGAGGACGCATCCAGAGATGACGGCTCCGGTCGTGCCCGCCAGGGTGAACGTGTCGTCGCCACTGCCGGTGCGGATATCGACGACGTACTCGGTCTGTCCTCCGCTAGCAATTGTCTCAGTGAGGACGATGTCGTTGTTCCCGTTGCCAGCCCGATAAATCAGCCGGCCGCCCACGCTACCTGCATAGTTAATCCGATTATCGCCGTCGCCGAACAAGAAGCTGACATCGCCAACGACGGAAGGTCGGATCGAATTAGCAAGCGGCGTGATGTTGTTGCCGCTACCCGCCCGCAGGGTGAAATTCCCTTCGACGACGAACCGCTCATTGAACAGGTTGAGGGTCTGATCGCCTTCGCCGAGGTCGATTGTGAGATCACTTTCAAAGGTGACTTCTCCCCCAATGGCGGAATCGATACGCATCGAATCGTTGTCATCGCCAAGGTCGAGGTCTGCGATGCCGCTGTACAAACTGGTAGCCGCGTCGTGGTTGATGAAGAGCGTGTCGTCGCCCCCACCGAGCGACACTGAGAGGTTGCCGGTGACAGTGAGGCCGTCCAGAAGGACGTCATCCACCCCGTCTTCGGTTATGATATTGACGTTCCCCTCCACCGTCACCCCTGTAAAGGTGAGCGTGTTGTCGCCGTCTCCGCCGTTGACGGTCAAGCCGCCTGTCAAACCGGTTTGAACACTGGTTACGGCGACGGTGTCGTTGCCGCCGAGGAGAGCGAACTCGATGCCCGTCACGCCCGCATCCGGAACGGTGACAGTGCTTGTCCCGCTGCCCGTGGCTCCAAAGATGCTGGAGACATCAATCGTCAACCCGCCATTGTCGACAATCGTGTAGGTGCCGCCGGAGTGGCTGATTGTCAGGTCGTCGTTCGAATTGCCACCCGCGTCGTCTGTGATGGTGAGTGTGCCGGAATTGATTTCCACAAGCGTCGTGAGCAGCGTGCGGTCTTCCAACCGTTCGGTCGCCACATCCAGCGGTCGACGAATCCGTGAGTGTCGTCGCAGATGCTTCGCACGAGATCGCAGCGTGAAACTATGGAAACGGACGGCGAGTTGCTCGAGCCAATGAAACAAAAGCATCAATCGTTCCTCGCGATGGGCGGCAATCCGCCTTGTCTGATTTCGCTGACGGAAAATCATCGGATGGGTGCTTTAGAGTAACTGATCTAGGAAGGGAGTGTACAGAACTTTTGTGAACTCACAGGAATATTGTTCAATGCAGTCTGCCCTGCGAATTCTTGGACATTCGATGTCGGATAGTGACGAAATTCATGCATCATGCATGGCTTGTGTTGACAGGTCGTCAACCACGATCCGCAGACTCCGCCTCGATTGCGTGGCCAATCG
This sequence comes from Thalassoroseus pseudoceratinae, assembly GCF_011634775.1. NCBI lineage: Bacteria > Pseudomonadati > Planctomycetota > Planctomycetia > Planctomycetales > Planctomycetaceae > Thalassoroseus > Thalassoroseus pseudoceratinae. Next base: position 894 of record NZ_JAALXT010000007.1, on the reverse strand, counting down.
TTTCCCTTATACTTGCCCCCCAAGCGGCTGAGGATTTGGTGGGGCGATTCTCGCCTGCGTTCACCGAGCCGACAGCCCGCCGAATGCTGGGATGGTTTCCCGAGCGTCGCTTTGTTTTGACTGGTGATGGACAGTCTCCACACACGAGATGACGCGATTCGCTCATGCCTATCGCCCCCAATTGACGTTCGTAGGACGGTTCTACGGCAACGTGAATTTGTATCACTCGCCGCCCAAGTATTCCGGCACCGGTCGGCCTCGCGTCAAAGGAGAGCGGAAGCCCAAACCCGAAGAGTTGGTCCAAACAAAACGCGGTCCACAAACCAAGTTCTGAACTTCAGTGACTTCGTCGTTGTCAGGGTGAGGTTCGTTTTTGTTTGGTCCAAAGCCGTGGATGAAACAAAAAGCCGGGGCAAGCGTTCGCTCGTCCCGGCAATCTTAGTTTGGTTGATATCGTCAACAGAATCCTAGTTTTTGCTAGCTTTAGGATTGCACGAAACCAGTTCGATTGCGGCCTGTTGTTGGGTTCCAGAAGAACAACTCGTCGGAATTCGGATCACTAAATACATCCTCGGTGAGTCTAGCAACGAGTTCATAGTCACCATTGATTCCCTGGAAGCCAATTGCGTCATCGATGGCGACTGGAGGAGTTTCCAGGTTGAGGCTGGTGGATGCGAGTCGGTTTGCGCCGGTGTTGCTGTTCCAGGCGAACACGTCATCCAGTCCGTCGCCATTTAGGTCGGCAACTTCGACGCGATCGAATTCGTTGCCATTGAAAAGCGTTGTCGGGAAGTAGTTCGTGACGACATCTTCAAACGCCGTGCTTATTCCGGCATCTTCAGTCGACAGCGAAACGATGCGGTTTTGACCGCTTCCCATGTCAATAAAGAGCAA